>NZ_BAABJE010000006.1:0-1254 GCF_039543145.1 Lysobacter hankyongensis
TGCTCGCTTCGGCCACGTTGTTGGCGAGCGCGAGCGCCGCCTGCGCGATCGCGAACGCTTTCGACAGCGCGAACAGGGCGCGGTAGGTCGCGCTCTGTTCGCCGCCGAAAGATTTGGCGATGTCGGCGAGCTGGCCGAAGGTCGCGGACGCGCCCGCGAGCAGCACCTGCGTCTGCGCCGATTGCAGTTGCGCGAGCGCGGCCTGGTGCTGGCGCTCGATCGTTTCTTCCTGCGCGTCCCACTGCGCATTCAGATCGGCGCGCTGCGAACGGAACTGCGCGAGCAGCGCGAGTTGTTCGGCATGCCAGGCTTCGAGCCGCGTGCGCGACTGTTCGATCTGCGCGAGATCGCTGCCGGTCTGCCCGAGATCCGGGGTCGCGCCGGGGACGCGATCGAGGGCCGCGTCAGGTTTACGGAAACTCGTCTGCACCATGCGCGCCATCGCCGCGTCGAACGCGGCCTTGGTCGCGATCCCATCGCGCAGCGCATCGTTCAGCAGTTGGACCTGCGTGCGCGCCTCTTCCAGCGCGACCTCGGCCGGCGTGCGCAGGCTCGCGCGCAGCGTCTCGTAGGCGCGCGTGGTCTTCTCGAGTTCGGCCTTGCGTTCGCGCTCGGCATCCGCACTCGCGCGCGCGGTGTCGAGGGCTTCGGCCTCGGCGACGAGTTGCGCCTTCAGCGCGGGCGCAATCGCCTTCAGCGCGCCCTGCATGGTCTCGTAGCGGAGGCGTGCGGCCTCACCGGCACGGGTCTGGCCGGCTTCGACCTCGCCCAGCAGCGCGACCTCGCGACGCAGTGACTCCAGTTCGCGCTCGGCGGACTCGCGGGCGCGATCGGCGTCGGTGACCTTGGGTTTCGGTGTGCGCGGCGCCTTCGGCGCCTTGAACTGTTCGTCGATCTGCGCGCGCCGCCTACGTTCGTAGGTCTCAACGGGAAGACCCTCGACCGTCTTGACTCCTCCCGCACGCAGGGCCGCGATGTCGCGCTCGAGGTCGCGCAGCTGCTGCGCTTTCGCGACCGCGCGATCCTGACCGAGCGCGGCCTGCGCGCGACCGAGGGCGTTGATCGCGTTGGTTTGCCTGGCCTGCGTCGCCGCCTGCGCATCGGCCTTCGCCTGTTCGGCGCTCGCCTCACGCTGCAGGTTCGCCTGCTCCTGCCGTAGCGCACGGATGCGTTGCTTCGTGTCGGCATCGACATCGGCGCTGGCGAGCACGGCATCGAGCGAGTTCAGACCCCCGAGTTCCCGCCACTCGTTGC
>NZ_BAABJE010000007.1:0-221905 GCF_039543145.1 Lysobacter hankyongensis
TTGGTCTGTCGAGGGTAGAGAACTCACCTGCCGATCGGCTACATGATTCGTCTCAGGTCACTCTCTCTCTTAAGCTCTCGGCAATCGATGTAACGGCTTCTTTCAACAAGGAATCCCCCTAGGATGATTGGAGTCAGTTCGTGGAGCTAACGCCTGAGTTAAGCCGACGGGGTGGCGGACGCGTGCTAGCGTAGCGCAGGCACGTGGCCGACGCCACGATGCGGGGTCGGCTTGAATTGTTAGCCCTCATACCCTGAGCGTTGAGAGCCATTGTTTGAGCTCATTGGTGTTGCTGAACGGGTAATTTTGGACCGGAACATGAGCGCTGGCTTTTGCAATCCGATACGCGCCGCGCTTTAGTCCGTCGTATCCGAATGCGGAATCTGATGCATCAGCTAAAGCAGTCATCCAGTTGATAATGTGTATGACATCTCGCTCCAATTGTGCTGATTGAATTCCTTGGCCAGTTTGCTGCCCGTGCATGATCTTGTTGCGATAGACTTTAATTCTCTTGATTTCTGCCCATAGCCCAGCATGAGCGTTGCCAAGTAACTTCGGTATTGGTGTTACTCCAAGCTCTTTGATCCCTGAGATAAATGTTTCCGGATTTAAGTTCCTATTAGCTACAAACGCGGAAATAACATCATCCAAGGTCTTCTCGTTGATCTTAGGGTGTTGGAACACGAAGAAGCTAAAGAGACGCCGCAACTGCTTCTCGTACTTAACCCAGCTAACTACGAGAGCGTCTACTCTTCGAGTAGTTCCATTGCAGTACCAGAGGGCCTCAACTGTACTGAACTCTTCTTGGAGTGCTTCTGGGATTATCAGCTTGCGCATGTCTGTCCTGAGGGCTAACTACCAATAGACGCCGAACCGGGGCATATCCAAGAGCCTGCCACTGGCCATGGCCTCGGTCAATTCAATAGACCCTGTAATCATCAACAGGATGGGTCGCCGAGCATCGAAATTCGATGCCACCCGCTCAAGAATCATCGCCCGCCTGCAGGCCAAAAATCGCTTCGGGTTGGTATTGCCAAAAACTACAGCCGCCCGCTTCTGAAAACAACGGGCAATGCCCATCACCCCACCCTCCCCCGCGAAACCACCAACACCCCCGCAGCCACCAGCACCGTCCCCGCCACCTGCCAGGCGCCCATCGGCTCGTGCAGGATCAGCAGGCTGAGGATGATCGTGGAGACCGGGCCGATCATGCCGATCTGTGCGGCGGGGCCGGAGCCGATGCGGCGGATGCCCATCATCGTGGCGAGCACGGGGAGCACGGTGCAGAGCGTGCCGTTGAGCAGCGAGAAGGCGTAGACCTCGCGCGCGACGCTTGCCAGCGGCATGGGGCGCAGGATCAGGTACTGGCCGATGCACAGCAGGCTGGCGACGATGCTGGCGTAGGCGGTGAGGCGGACCGCGCCGATGCGGCCGACGAGTTCGCCGCTGCCGTAGAGGTAGGCGGCATACGAGAGTGCGCTGCAGAACACGAGCACGCTGCCGATGAGCGTGCCCTCGCCGTCCACGCGCAGATCGTGGCCGAAGGCGAGCGCGACGCCGAGGTAACTGACGCCCAGCGCGATCCATTGCAGCCGCGAGGGCCAGCGCCGCGCGAGCAGCACGCCGATCAGCAGCACCAGGGTGGGCGTGAGGTAGAGGATGATGCGTTCGAGCGTGGCCGAGATGTACGCCAGGCCGAGGAAGTCGAACAGACTGGCGAGGTAGTAGCCGCAGGCGCCGAGCGCGAGGATGCGCCAGCGGTCGCCGGGCTGCAGCGGTGCGGCGCGACGCGCGGCCCACACGGCCATCGCGGCGAAGAACGGCAGCGCGACGACCATGCGCAGCGCCAGCAGGCTGACGGCGTCGACGCCGTGCCGGTAGCAGAGCTTGACGATGATGGCCTTGCCGGAGAACGCGATCGCGCCGCCGGCCACCAGCAGCACGCCGATGGCGTCCGGCCTGTGCGGCGCGCTCACGCGAGACAGGCTTCGAGCAGGGCGCGCAGCACCCGCTGCGTGTCCGCCGCACGCGCCTCGTCGTACTCGAAACTGTCCTCGTCCATGTAGATGCGCTGGCTGATCTCCAACTGCACCGCATCGATGCCGTTCGCGGGGTCGCCGTAATGCCGGGTGATGTGACCGCCCTTGAAGCGGCCGTTCGAAACCCAATCGCCGCCGGCCTGCGCCGCGAGCACCGCCTCCAGCCGCGCCTGCAGCGCCGGTGCGCAGCTCGCGCCGGCCGCGGTGCCGAGATTGAAGTCCGGCAGGCGTCCCTCGAACAGGAACGGGCATTCGCCGCGGATCGAATGGCCTTCCCACAGCCGCACGCGGCCATGCGCGGCGCGCAGCCGGTCGAGTTCCTCGCGCAGCGCATCGTGATACGGCCGCCACCAGATCCCGACGCGCGCGGCGATCTCGTCGGGGGCAGGTTCCTCGCCGGGGAGATACACCGGGTCGCCCGAGAACCGCACCCGCGGACACAGGCCGGTGGTGTTCTGCCCGGGATACAGCGAGACATCGTCCGGCGGCCGGTTCAGATCGATCACGTAACGCGAATACGCCGGCACCAGGATCGAGGCGCCCAGCACGCTTGCGAACGCGTACAGGCGCGAGACGTGCCAATCGGTGTCCGGCGCGCGCCGCGCCTCGGGCGTCATCCGCGCGGCGAGCGCTTCGGGAATGGCGCTGCCGTCGTGCGGCAGGCTGATCAGGAGCGGCGCGGTGCCGCGATGCAGCCGAAACACGGGAAGCGTCGGAATCTCGGTCGTCATGTCGTTGCGTGTTCGTCGTGTGCAGGCATGCGTGGACGGGCGGTCCGGTGCATGCGATCGGGCGGAGAGGATGCGTGCGCGTCAGCGCATGAGCACCACTTCTTCCGCGCTGGTGGGATGGATGGCCACGGTGTCCCGCAGATCGTCGAGGGTGATGCCGCGCTTCAGCGCCACCGCGAAGCCCTGCAGGATCTCGTCCGCGCCCTCGCCCAGCAGATGGATGCCCACCACCCGCCGTTCCTCGCCGACGCAGACCAGCTTGAACAGACTGCGCTGCGGCGATTCCGCGAGCGCGTGCAGCATCGGCCGGAAACCGCTGCGATACGCATGCACCGCCGCATCGCCGTGACGGGCGCGCGCGTCCTCTTCGGTCAGGCCCACGCTGGCCAGCGGCGGATGCGAGAACACCACGGTGGGAATGTCGCTGCGGTCGAACCGCGCGGTGGCGCCGGCGAAACACCGGTCCATCAGCCGCCGGGCCGCGGCGATCGCCACCGGCGTCAGCGCCGGATCGGTGGTGACGTCGCCCACCGCGAACACGCCGTCGACATTGGTCGCGTTGTCGGCATCGACGACGATGCGCCGCTTCGCGTCGAGCGCGACGCCGAGCGCCTCCAGCCCGAGATCGTCGGTATTCGCACGCCGTCCGGTCGCGAACAGCACCGCATCGAAGCGCTCGCTCACGCCACCCGCGATATCGCGCAGGCGCAGCCCGGTGCCGTCGGCATCGCGTTCGATCGCATCGAGACCGTAACCGAAGCGGACATGCACGCCGGCCTGCCGATAGTCTTCGGTCAATTGCGCCGCGACTTCGGCGTCGAATTCCGCGAGCAGGCGTTCGCCGCGCGCGAACAGTTCGACCCGGCTGCCCAGGGCCTGGAGCACGCCGGCGAGTTCGGCGGCGATGTAGCCCGCGCCGACGATCGCCACCCGCGGCGGCGGTGCGGTCCAGCGGAAAAAATCGTCGGAGACGCAGCCCAGATCGGCGCCGGGCACATCGGGTCGCAGCGGCCGGCCTCCGGTGGCGATCAGCAGACGTTCGCCGCGAAGATCGATGCCGTCGTCGCAGACCACGGTGCGCACGTCGCGCAGCCGCACCCGCCGCGGCATGACCGCGATGCCCGCTTCGTCGAGACGCCGGCGATAACCGGCGTGGATGTTGTGGATGTAACGCTGGCGGTGGACGAGGAAGGTCGACCAGTCCAGCGTCGCCTGCGGCAGATCGAAGCCGAAGATGCGCGCCAGCTCGACTTTCGCGCCCACGTCCGCGGCCAGCCACATCGCCTTCTTCGGCACGCAGCCGACGTTGACGCAGGTGCCGCCGAGGGCGTCGGGTTCGCACAGCGCGACGCGGGCGCCGTGCGCGGCCGCGCGAAACGCCGCGGCGAGACCGCCGGAGCCGCCTCCGATCACGATCAGGTCGTAGTCACGATCCGCGCCGGCGCTCATGCGACCACCGGCCCGTGCGGGAATCCGCGACGACGCGACGATCCCGGTCGGCCATGCGGCGCGCCGTCCGTCGCGAAGGAAGGCGGGAGGCCGCCGCGATGCGTGCTGTCGATGTCCATGCCGGCAGTCTACCGGCATGGATACGCCAGGATCAGGCCCTGACCCGACAGGTGTTCATGCCGAGCAGCGTGTACAGCGGGCACCAGCCCATCAGCGAGGTGAGCAGGGGCACGACGCCGATCAGGCCGAGGTACTTCATCGGCGCTTCCAGCAGGAACAGCAGGCTGAGCAGGCCGAGACCCAGGACGATGCGGACGATCTTGTCCGCGGAACCGACGTTCTTCTGCATGGCGCTTTCTCCAGTGGTGTGCGGGGAACTGGAGGCAGGTTAGGCGCTGCGGGCCATGGGCTCAGCGACTTTTGTCACCGGCCGGCCGGTCCGCCGGAACCGCCCCCTGGGCCAGCGCACGCAGGCCGTCGGCATCGGCGATGCGCACCCCGGCGCGCGACAGTTCGACGAGGCCCTGCTCCGCCATCTGGCCAAGCGCGCGGGTCACCATCTCGCGCACGCTGCCGATCTCGTCGGCGATCCGCTGGTGGGTCATGGCCACGCTGTGGAAACCCGCCTCGCTGCGTTCGAACAGGAACTCGGCGATCCGCCGGTCGATGCGGTGGAACGCGAGCCGTTCGACCTGCTCCATCAGGTCCGACAGCCGGGCGGACAGCATCGCGAACAGGAAATGCCGGAAGGGCGGCGATTCCGCGATCATGCGATGGAACAGTTCGGGCGGCAGCATCGCCACGCGCAGCGCGCCCTCGGCCACGCCTTCGGCGTTGTAGTCGGCGCCGCCGAGCAGGCAGCTCGACGTGAGGATGCAGGTCTCGCCGCGACCGACGCGATAGAGCACGATCTCGCGGCCGTGCTCGGAGCGCTTGAACACCTTCACCGCGCCCTGCAGCACCAGCGGCAGACCGCCGCAGTGCTGGCCTTCGCCGAAAATCGGGCTGCCGTCGCGGAACTCGTGCCAGCCGGCCGCCGCGGCCACCGCGTCGCGCAGCGGCGTCGGCAGTTCGGCCAGCAGCGGATACGCCGCGACCAGCGCCGACGACGCCTCCGCGTTCACGCGAACCGCTCCGGCCGATACGGCGCGGGATCGATCGCGGGCGCGCGGCCGTTCATCAGTTCGGCCAGGAGCTGCGCGCTGCCGGTGCTCATGCCCACGCCCATCATGCCGTGGCCGGTGTTCATCCACACCCGGCGCAGGCCGGGCGCGCGGCCGATCAGCGGCATGTCGTCGCGGCTCATCGGCCGCCAGCCGTACCAGCGCTCGCGCACTTCCGGCCCCACCGGCGCATGCAGATATTCGCGCGCGCCGCGTTCCAGCGCGGCGAGCCTGCGCGCGTTGAGGGTCTCGTCGAAACCGGAGAATTCCATCGTGCTGCCCAAGCGGAAACCGTCGTTCCAGGCGGTGACGCAGACCGAGCGTTCGCGCAGCACCAGCGGACGCTTCGGCACCCGGTCGGGTGCGCGGTAGGTGATCGAATACCCCTTGCCGGGCTGGATGATCTTCTTCATCCACGGCAGCCCCAGCGTATCGGCGGATTTCGCCGACCATGCGCCGAGCGTCAGCACCGCATTGCGCGCGCGCACTTCGCCGTGGGTGGTGTAGGCGATCACGCCTTCGCGGTCTTCGCGCAGGCCGTGCAGCGCGCAGTCTTCGACGATCAGGCCGCCGCGCTCGCGCACCGCGCGCGCGAGTTCTGCGAGATAGCGATCGGGCCGGAGCGCCGCGTCGCCGGAGAAACGCAGCGCGCCGGCCACGCCCGACAGCAGCGCCGGCTCCTGCGCTTCCATCGCCGCACCGTCGATGAGTTCGACCGCGATGCCCAGTTCGCGCAGCAGCGGAATCTCGCGCTGGCCGTGGGCGAACGCGCGCTTGTCGCGGAACACGTAGTCCTCGCCGGATTCGACGAATTCGCACTGCAGGCCGAAGCGCTCGACCCAGTCGGCGAGGCGGCGGCGCGAGTCGTCCAGCAGCGCATGCTTGCCGCGCGCGCTGGTCTCCCAGTCGCGGGTGTTGCAGCGGCGTGCGAACCCGAGCAGCCAGCTCCAGAGCAGCGGATCGAACCGCGGCGGGATGTACAGCGGCGCGTCGGGCGTCAGGCTCCAGCGCAGCGCCTTCGCGAGCGTGCCCGGCGCCGCCAGCGGCGGCGCGTGGCTGGGGGTGATGGTGCCGCAGTTGCCGTGCGACGCTCCGCTGCCGATCGCCTTCGCCTCGATCACGTGCACGCCGCGCCCGGCTTCGAGCAGCGCCAGCGCGGTCGCCAGGCCGCTGACGCCGCCGCCTGCGATCAGGACATCATCGGTCGATGGCATCGGGACGAAGTTTCGCGAGAGGGAACGGACCTCCATGTTAGCCGCATCGCCGGCTCGCGCCTGCCTCATGCGTCGCATCGCCGCCGGCCCACAACGCGAACGGCCCGCTTGCGCGGGCCGTTCGGGAATCTCGACAGGCGGAACGCCGGTCAGTGGTGATGACCGCCATCGCCGTGCACATGGCCGTGCTCGACCTCTTCGGCGCTGGCTTCGCGCACATCGACGATCTCGATGTCGAAATGCAGGTCCTTGCCGGCCATCGGATGGTTGAGATCGACATCGACCACGCTCATGCCCACCTTCTCGATGGTGACCGCGCGCGGGCCGAAGTTGGTCTGCAGCACGACCTGCATGCCCGGCATCAGGCGCTGTTCGCCGAAATGCTTCTTGGGAATGCGCTGGTTCAGGCCCTCGCGGCGTTCGCCGTAGGCTTCGGCGGCGGGCACGTCGACCGAGAAGGTCTCGCCGGCCTCGCGGCCTTCCATCGCCTTCTCCAGGCCCGGGATGATGTTGCCGTGCCCGATCAGGATCGCCAGCGGCTCGCCGCCATTGGAGCTTTCGGTGGCCGGCTGGCCGACTTCGCCGACGGTGTAGTGGAAACGGACAGCGCGGTCTTTCTCGATTTTCATGGTCTGGCTCGGGTGATCCGGAGAGGGTCTGGCCGCGGAACGCGGCAGGGGCCGGCTTGATCGCCGACCGACGATGCGGCCAAGATGGCCACGATGAAGGCCGCGCATTATCCGTGCTCCACCGCCCCGACGCCATCCGCCGGCCGCGCCGGCATCCGCATCCCCGCGCTCCTGATCGCTATGACGCTCGCCCTCACGGGCTGCGGCGGTCCGGAGACGGTACGCCGCGATCCGCCGCCGGCCCGGCCGACCCGCGACTGGGGCAACACGCCGCCCGCGGATCCGGCCGCGGCCAACGCCATCCTGATGCGTGCGATCGGCCTGGTCGGCACGCCCTACCGCTATGGCGGCAACACCCCGGAGAGCGGGTTCGACTGCAGCGGCCTGGTGAACTATGTCTTCCGCGACATGCTCGATCTGCGGCTGCCGCGCACCTCGCGGGATCTGGCCGCGATCCAGGGCCCGAAGATCGCGCCGAACCGGCTCGCCGCCGCCGATCTGGTGTTCTTCGGCCAGGGCGGCGAGATCACCCACGTCGGCATTTACGTCGGCGAAGGCCGCTTCGTCCACGCCCCGCGGACCGGCGGCACCGTCCGCCTGGACCGGCTCGACGGCCCCTACTGGCGGGACCACTACACCGGGGCCAAGCGGGTGCTGGACTGACGTGCGCAGGGGTATGGATGTCCCGTTTCGCGACTTGAGTCACCTTTTTCAGCCCGGGTCTAACGAAATCTGAACCCCCCGCCGGCCGCCGTCGGGCACTATCCCTGCTCCTCTTGCAAAGTGAATGACGCGTGACGACCCCAGCCACTGGCTCCGGCCGCCCCTCCGCCATCCACCGCTCCCGCGGTTTCTCCTGTCTCATTGTCGCCGGCCTGCTGGCCGTGGGCAGCCTGCCGGCCATGGCGGCCGACGCCGGCGACCCGCTCGATCTCTCGCCGTCGCTGCTCGCGCCCTTGGCCGACTCCGCTCTGCAGAACCCGCTGGCGATCTCCGGCCGCAGCGTGATGTTCGCCCGCGACATCCACGCGATCTTCAACGATGCCCCGGTCCCCGGCGAAACCGCCCAGGACATCGCCGAAACGCCGAAGGAAGGCCGCATCCGCACCATGCTCAAGCGCGCCCTGGCGCTGCTGGGCACGCCCTATCGCTGGGGCGGCACCAATCCGGAATCCGGTTTCGACTGCAGCGGTCTGGTCGGTTACGTCTTCCGCAACAGCCTCGGCATCGAACTGCCGCGCATCTCGCGCGACATGGCCAACGTCGGCGAGCTGATCCGCGACCGCGACGCTCTGGTCGAAGGCGATCTGGTGTTTTTCAGCCGCCGCGGCAAGCATGTCGACCACGTCGGCATTTACATCGGCAACGGCCAGTTCGTCCACGCCCCGCGCACCGGCAAGGACGTGGAAGTGGCCAACATCGCCACCGGCTACTGGAGCCAGAAGTTCCTGCAGGCCCGCCGGGTCGCCACCCAGTAAGCCGACCGTTCCGGTCGCCCCGCAAAAGGCCGCGCAAGCGGCCTTTCGCGTTCATGGCGTTCCGTCGGCGCCGGCCTTGCGGGCGGCGCGCGGCCGGCCCATGCTTCGGCGACCGGAATCGACGTGGGGGCAACGACGATGTGGCGTACCGTTCTGGGCATTCTGTTGGGCGTGGTCACGACGATGCTCGTCATTTCGCTGGTCGAGACCCTCGGCCACGCGATCTATCCGCCACCAGACGGGCTCGATCCGGGCAATCCGGAACACGTCGGCCACATCATCGCCCTGGCCCCGACCGGCGCGCTGGCCATGGTCGTGCTCGCCTGGTGCGTCGGCACCTTCATCGGCGCCTGGGTCGGCGCACGCATCGCCCGTCATCCCCGCGTCGCCGCGCTCGTAGCGGCAGGTGTGGTGATGTTCGGCGTGATCGCCATGATCAAGCTGGTGCCCGATCACCCGACCTGGATGGCGGTGCTCGGACTCTTGCTGCCGCTACCGCTGGCGTTGATCGCGGCGAAGTTGGCGCAGCGCAGGGAGAAGACGTTGCCGAAGTGAGGGTTCCGCAGGAATCTCGACCATCGCGGTCATCCCGAGCGGAGCGAGGGACCTGATTCGCGCTTGCGCCGACGCTGCGCCGCCTCTTCGAGATGAAGTCCTAGTCGCGACTCGCGTCGCTCCCACGACAACCGGTGCGCCGAGGGCGCACCCTATGTGGTTTCTTCGATGCCGACGTTGCTCGATGCGCGTTCGTACACCTCGCGGTCGAGCAGGCCGGTTTCCTTCGCGACCAGCACCGGGACCAGCATCTGGCCTGTCACGTTCGTCATGGTGCGCATCATGTCGAGCACGCGGTCGATGGCGTAGAGATAGCCGATGACTTCCAGCGGCAGGCCGGCGGCGCTGAGCACGACGGTTGCCATCACCACGGCGGTGCCGGGAACGCCCGCGGTGCCGAAGCTGCCGAGCACCGAGGCGATCAGCACGATCAGATACTGCTCCGGCGTCAGTGGCGTGCCGGTGTACTGGGCGATGAAGACCGCACACAGCGCCGGATAGATCGCGCCGCAGCCGTCCATCTTGATGCTGGCGCCCAGCGGCACCGCGAACGCGGCGTAGTCCTTGTCCACGCCCAGGTTGTGGACGACGCTGCGCAGCGACGACGGCAGCGACGCGAAGCTGGACGAACTGACGAACGCGACCTGCATGCCCGGCGCGGCGCCGCGGAAGAACTTCAGCGGATTCAGGCCATGCGCCATCAGCAGACCGCTGTAGATCACGACGATATGGATCGCGCAGGCGATGTACAGCGCGAGCACGAAATTGCCCAGTGGCAACAGTTGTTTGAACCCGTAGTCGCCGACCAGCGCGGCGATCAGACCGAAGGTGCCGATCGGGGTCATCTCCAGCACGAAACGCGTGAGCTGGATGGAAATCTCGCTGGCTTCGCCGGCGAACTTGCGCGCCAGCGCCACCTTGTCGCCGAGCTTCACCATCGCGAAGCCGACCAGCGCGGCGAAGAACAGCACCGGCAGCACCGAGCCCTTGCCCGCGGCCAGCACGGTCTCGCCGGCGGCGTTTTTCGTGGTGCCGATGCCGGTCAGCGCGTAGAACGGATTCGACGGGACCACGTTCAGCAGCACCTGCACCGGGTTCGGAATGTCCTTGGGCACATAGCCCGGATCGACCGACAGCGGAATCTGCAACACGCCCGGCTGCATGAGCGTGCCGACCGCCAGGCCCACCGCGACCGCGAACACCGCGGTGACCGCGAACCACAGGAAGGTACGGCCGCCGAGCGCGGCCACGGATTTCTGCCCGTGCAGCGAGGCCACCGCGTTGATCACCGCGAAGAAGACCAGCGGCACCGCGATCATCTTGATCAGGGTGACGTAGAGATCGCCGAGCGGGCCGAACCAGGTCTTCGCCGCCGGGCCCATCGCCCAGCCGGCCAGCGCGCCGAGCACGAAGCCGGCGAGCACGCGCTGCCAGAACGGAATGCGGAACCAGGCCTTGACGAGGGACATGCGGACTCCGGCGCGGGGCGCGGAACGGGGCGGAGGCCGCACGATAGCCGAGGGCGGCCCTCGGGGCGAGCGCACCGGCGACATCACCGCATTCCACGCCTGTCATGCCGGCCGGGCATAATCCCGGCTTTCCCCGTGCGATCCGCTCCATGACCTGCCGCAACGCCCTGCTCGCCTTCGCCTGCACCCTCGCCACCGCGTCCTGCGTTTCGACACCGGCACCGCGCGCCGCCGACCGGGACGCCGCCATCGCCGTCGTCGAGGTGCCACAGATCCGGCATCCGGACGGCGAAACCCCGGCCTGGTGGTTCCGCGCCGGTGCCGCGCAGGCGGCGGAGCGCGGCGCGATGTCGGGGCGCGCCAAGAACGTGATCCTGTTCGTGGGCGACGGCATGAGCCTGACCACGGTGGCTGCGGCGCGCATCCTCGACGGCCAGCGCAAGGGCGCGTCGGGCGAAGAGAACACGCTGGGCTGGGAGACCTTCCCGCACACCGCGCTGAGCAAGACCTACAACACCGACAGCCAGACGCCGGATTCGGCGGGCACGATGTCGGCCATGGCCACCGGCGTGAAGACCCGCGCCGGCGTGCTGAGCATCGGCCAGGACGCCGAGCGCAACGACTGCGCGGGCGCGCTGCGTTCGCCGATGCTGTCGCTGTGGGAACTCGCGTCCGCCAGCGGCCTCGCCACCGGCGTGGTCACCACCACCCGCGTCACCCACGCCACGCCGGGTGCGACCTACACCCATTCGGCCAACCGCAACTGGGAGAACGACGCCGAGCTGCCCGAAGACGCCGCCGCGGCCGGTTGCGCCGATATCGCGCGGCAGTTCATCGAAACGCCCTACGGCCACGGGCCGGACGTGCTGATGGGCGGCGGACGCGGCAACTTCTTCCCCACCGCCGAGCGCGATCCCGAATACGACGATCAGGTCGGCCTGCGTCTCGACGGCCGCGACCTGGTCGCGGAGTGGAAGCGGCGCCGACCGGACGGCACCTACGTGTGGAACGCGCGTCAGTTGGCGGCCGCGCCGAAGACCGGCCCGCTGCTGGCGCTGTTCGAGCCCAGCCACATGCGCTACGAACACGACCGCGCCAACGACAAGGGCGGCGAACCTTCGCTGGCTGAGATGACACGCATCGCGATCGAGCGCCTGCGCGACAACCCGCAGGGCTATGTGCTGCTGGTCGAGGGCGGTCGCATCGATCACGCCCATCATTCCGGCAACGCCTACCGCGCGCTCACCGACACCATCGCCATGAGCGAGGCCGTGGCGACGGCCGCAGGCCTCACTTCGGCCGACGACACCCTGATCCTGGTCACCGCGGATCATGCGCATACGCTGACCTTCGCCGGCTATCCGGTGCGGGGCAATCCGATCCTGGGCAAGGTCAAGGGCAGCAGCGGCGAAGGCAACAACAGCAGCGGCTATGCGACCGACGCCACCGGCCTGCCCTACACCACGCTGTCCTACGCCAACGGCCCAGGCCATGTCGGCGCCACCGACGAACAGCCGGAAGGCCCCAAGCGGTTCCTGCACGAAGTCAGCGGTTATCGGCAGGCCGAGCACGGTCGGCCGGATCTCAACGCCGTCGACACCGAACACCCCGACTACATGCAGGAAGCGACGGTTCCGCTCTCGAACGAAACCCACGGCGGCGACGATGTCGGGATCTGGGCGCGCGGCCCGGGCGCGTCTTCGGTCCGCGGCAGTCTGGAGCAGAACGCCATCTTCCACATCCTGCTGCAGTCGATGCCTATGCTGCGCGAACGCCTGTGCGCGGCGAACCTCTGCAATGCCGACGGCGTGCCGGTGTCGTTGCCGTCGCCGGAAGGTTTCAAGTCGAAGTGACGCGATGGCCGCCCGGTCAGAACGGCTTCGCGAGCACCAGATACACCACCGCGACCAGCGCGAACACCGGCAACTCGTTGATCCAGCGCAGCGCCTTCGCCGACGGTAGCGGCCGGCCGGCGTCCACGCCTTTCAGCCAGCGCCCGCAGACGATGAAATACGCCAGCATCAGTGCGACCAGCGTCAGCTTGGCGTGCATCCACCCGGTGCCCGGAACGACCATCGTGGGGAACTCCGGGAACGCCCGGTAGCCCAGCCAGAGCACCAGCCCCAGGATCAGCGCCACGCCGAACATGCTGTGACCGAAGCGGTACAGCCGCCGCCCCATCAGCACCAGGCGCTCCCGCACCGGAGGGACGTCCCCGGCTTCGGCGATGTTCACCAGGATGCGCGGCAGATAGAACACGGTGGCCATCCAGGCGATGACGAACACCAGATGGAAAGTCTTGACCCAGAAATAAGCCTGCATGACGTCGGAATGTTGAGCGCGTAGGGATGCGGACAGTAGCAGATGGTCGAAAACCGACCCGACCGTACGGCGCCGAAGTCAATTGTACTGTGACGAAAGTAACGGTTCTCCTCAAAGGAGCCCATCCTGTCGAAAATACGTCAGCGACCTGACCCACTGCGTCAGATCGAGGCTGTCCTCCCGCACCAGCACGAATCGTACGCATTTGCCTTCAACTCCGCGGAGGTTGCCCGACAAACCCGCCTCGGGGTCGCTCATCGGAGTTTCCGGAAAACTCTGGCACGGAACCTGCTTTGCAAACGGTTACAAGCCACCCGGAGCAATCGATGTCGGCAGCACTGAAGTCCCCCTCCCCCGAACACACGAAGGAGACCGTCGTCAGCATGCAGACGAGGATGGAATGCCAGAGTGCGCTGGCGTCCCTGTTGGAACGCACGCCCGCGATCCTGTTCGCATCGGTCGCGACGGTCGACGGGCGCAGCTATGCGCACGCGAACGCGACCACCCACAGCGCGAACGCGCAACGCTCCGCCGCGATCATGAGTTCGCTGATGGGGCTGATCGAATCCTTCAGCAAGGAAGCCCTGAACAGTCGGGCGCTCTACAACAGCATCGCCACCGAACACGGTTCGATCGTGATGGTGCGCATCCCGTCCCGAACGCAGCGCCATGTGCTCTGCGTATGCGCGGACGCCACCGAAAATCTCGCGATGACCATTCGTACAGCGCTCGACACCGCGGCGCTGCTGGCCGAAAAGATCGACGCGGAACACTGATCCTCTCGGCGCCCGGACGCGCCGGAACGAACTCGCCGCATCGATATCCCGGTGCGGCGGACGAGACCTCGCGCGAGCCGTATCGCGGGAGCAACTTGCTGCACCCTCCAAACAGATTCACCCAACCTCCAACCCAGGAAACATCATCATGGCCAAGATCTCCCTCGAACCCCTGCGCAGCCTCGACGGCTACATCGCCGCCGCTCTCGTCGACACCGAAAGCGGCATGCTGCTGGCCGGCGACGGTTCCGGCATCGACCTCGAAGTCGCTGCCGCCGGCAACGCCGAAGTCGTGCGTTCCAAGCGCAAGGTCGCCAACAGCCTCAAGCTCAACGACACCATCGAAGACATCCTGATCAGCCTGACCAAGCAGTACCACGTCATCCGCCCGCTGGAATCGAACCAGAAGCTGTTCCTCTACGTGGTGCTGGACCGCTCGAAGTCGAACCTGGCCATGGCCCGTCATGAGCTGCGCACCTTCGAGAAGGGCGTCGATTTCTCGTGACGCGTCGCCCGCCTTTCGCGGCGGGCAGCCGCACCCGCGGTGAACGGGGGCGTCGCTCCGACGCCCCCGGCCCATGTCCACCATCGCCATCATTCCGATCATGACCCGCGCCGACATCGCCACCGCCGCACTCAGCGAACAGGTCGAACAACGCATCCGCATCGCGATATCGCTGTTGCCGGCCTACCGCATCCGGGCACGGGCGCGCGCCTGGGACGGCACCCGCTGCACGCTGCTCGTGGCCGACCTCGCCGACGCCTACGGCAGGCGCGCGTTCGAGGTCGCGAAGAAGCGCGGCATGCCCATGCTGTTGTTCAACGCCGACGCCGCCGATCTCTGCGCGGGTGTCGCGACCGCGAACGACGGCAGCCCGGCCCCGGTGCTGGCCCAGTCGCTGCGCGACCTGCTCGTGCAGGAAGTCGCCGAAGCCGCACCGGAAACGATCGTCGGCGGCACGCAGCCCGCGCTGTGTCGCCTCGCCGAACCCGAATACAGCGGTCGCGCCGTCGATGCGACGTACGCCGGCCGCATGCTCCGCATCCGACCCGAACAGGGCCGCGTCTATGCGCCCACCTTCAGCGACCTGCTCTCGGCCCGCGACAGTTTTTCCAGCACCGACTGGACCCTCAGCCTTTCCGGCAATGCCGACGACGGGCAGCAGGACGACGGCGCCAGCCGGAGCCTGGAGGCCTTCCTGCTGCAGTCCGCATTCCAGGGACGCGATCATTTGCCGACGTTTCCGCAGGGTCGCTATCGCCTGAGGGAATGGCCGGACGTCGGGTCGGCACCCGAACTCATCGACGCGCTGCGGGTCGCCAGAGCCCTGCTGCGCGCACCGGCCAGCGCCGACGATCTCGGCAAGTGGTGCAGCATGGACGCGCGCGACGTCAACGCCTGCCTGTGGGCATACCGGGCCGCGAACCTGCTCGACGCCCACGACATCGACGCAACGGACACGCCTCCGGCGCCGCAGCCTGTGAGCGCGTTGTCGGGCATGCTGGCCCGCATCGCCAACCGCTTCGGCCTGGGCAGAACCTGACTCCGGCAGACTCGAACACATCACCAAGGACCCGCGCACCGGTCGCCCGGTCGCGCCGCAACCGCATTCACAGAGCGAGAACGCCGTGTCATTCGAAAGCGCAAAACTGGTATTCGCCGGCCCCGTCGGCGCAGGCAAGACGACGGCGATCCGTTCGTTGTCGGACTGCGAACCGGTCTCCACCGAAATGCCGTTGACCGACGGCGCGATGGGCGAGAAGACCACGACCACGGTCGCCCTCGATTTTTCGCCGGTGCTGCTCGAAGACGGCACCCCGCTGCATCTCTACGGGCTGCCGGGTCAGGAACATTTCGCGCACATGCGTGCGATCGTGCTGGAAGGCGCGGTGGGCGTGATCGTGGTGCTGCCGGGGGACAGCGAGCGCATCGCCGCCGAATGCGAACACTGGATCCACTCGATCCGCGGAATCGCCCCCGACGCGGGCCTGGTGATCGGCATCACCCGCACGGATCTGGGACACGCCTTCCGCATGGACACCGTGCGTCAGGCCGTGCGTCGCTGCGGCGCGCCGATCCCGGTCTTCACCTTCGACGCCCGCGACCGCGAGCAGACTTCGCATCTGGTCCGCGCGCTGCTGCTCTCGCTCGATTGAACGCCGGGTCGCACGAGATCGTCTCGGCGTTCGCGCAGGCCGGTCTGGGCCTGCACCGCACGCTGCGCGAAATGCTCGACGAAGATCCGGCGCATCGCACCGAGCGTCGCGGTTGCGGCTACACCCAGGCCACGCGTTTCCTGTCGACGTTCGTCAACCAGCCACGCGCCGCGCTCGATGCGCAGGAAACGAGCGTCTTCGCCGACTGGTCGAAAGCGCGCACCGAAACGATCGCGCGACAGGCGTTCGACGCCGGCTGGCCGCAGGGGTGGCGACGGCTGGACCGCTGTCCTGCCGACATCCTCGAACGACTCGTTCCAGAGTCGATGGTTGCCGCGCTCGTACGCCTGCCGTCCGCACTCGCCGATATCGAAGCCTCGCTGCAGCGCGAGGAAAGCCGGCTGCTGATGACGCTGCTGCGGCAACTGCTGGTGCCCGATGCCCATGCGCGGCCGTCGCTGCGCGAAATGCGCGAGAAACCCGAGATCGGCAGTTGCTCGCAGGCGGAGGAATTCTTCCTCGAAATCGCTCACGGCCGGATCCGTCGCGGCGGTCGCGTCAACATCGTCGTCGATGCGGACGGCGCGCCGCTGCTGGTCGAAAAAATGAATCTCGGCGAATCGCATTCGGCGATGGCGGTGGCGCCGGTCGCGATCTGCGACGTGGTGCTGCCGCCGGGCGCACTGTTCGCGCTGCGCTATTCCGAAGACGCGCCACGGCTGCGCGACCTCGGATGCGGCCACGCGCTGCCCTGCGCCGCGATCGAAGAGGCGCGCTTTCTGCGCCTGACCACGCTGACGGTGTCGCCCGCCGTGCGTCGCCGCGCGTTCAGCGC
This sequence comes from Lysobacter hankyongensis, assembly GCF_039543145.1. Taxonomy (NCBI): domain Bacteria; kingdom Pseudomonadati; phylum Pseudomonadota; class Gammaproteobacteria; order Lysobacterales; family Lysobacteraceae; genus Lysobacter; species Lysobacter hankyongensis. The sequence goes on from NZ_BAABJE010000007.1 coordinate 16,818, forward strand.
GCAATTCGAGGCCCAGCTCCGCGGCGACATGCTTTCGCCGGCCACCACCACCATCGAGCACCTGCAGCACTTCGCGCACGAGCGGTTGGCGCGCGGCTGAGGCACGACGGCGATGCGCATTCCCGCCTTTTTCCATCCCGATTACGCGCCTGCGGACATTCCGCTGCTGGCGCGACTGGAGACCACCGCCGCCAAGCTCGAACGCCTGCGCCTGGTGGACCTGATGCGACCGGCGCCGTTCGACCCCGCGCGCCTCGCCGGATTGCACGACGCGCGCTACGTGCAGGCATTCCTGCACGGCGACGAGCCGATGGCGTCGCGCCAGGGCATCCGCTGGTCGCCGCAGGTGCGCGACGCCGCACTGGCGATGCTGGGCGGCCAGCTCGCGGCGGCGGAGACCGCGCGGCGGACCGGCATCGCGATGAACGTGGCGCGCGGTTTCCATCACGCCCTGCCGGATGCGGGCAGCGGTTTCTGTCCGTTGAACGGCCTGGCGCTGCTGGCGCATGTCGCCCCGGCGCAGCGGGTGATGGTGATCGACTGCGACGAACACGGCGGCAACGGCACCGAGGAATTCGCGGCGCGGCTGCCGAATCTCTACAACGTTTCGATCTTCGGCACGCGCTTCGGCTGCCGCGGCGGCGAGCGCTCCTGGGCGATGCAGGTGCGCGCGCGCGAAGAAGGCTTCGGCCGCTATCTCGATGCGCTGCGCGAAGCCGAAGCGCTGATCGACGCGCATCGTCCGGACCTGTTGGTCTATCAGGCGGGCGCGGACTGCCACGAGAACGATCCCAAAAGCCAGGTCGGCCTGACCACCGCGCAGATGTTCGCCCGCGACCTCGACGTTTTCCGGATGGCGCGCGACCGTGCGATCCCGATCGTGTTCGTCGTCGCCGGCGGTTATCAGGACGCGGATCGCGTCGCCCGTCTCAACGCCAATACGGTGCGTGCCGCGCGCAGGGTCTGGCAGCCGCGTTCGGGCGCCGACCATACTTGAGCCTTCCGGGCATCCGCCCCGCGAGAGCCGCATGAACGCCATCTCCGCACCGCCGTCCGACCGTCCGCAGCCGGTCCTGTTCCTCGGTCACGGTTCGCCGATGAACGCGATCGAAGACAACGCCTGGTCGCGCGCCTGGCGCGCGCTCGGCGAACGCCTGCCGCGACCGCGCGCGATCCTGTGCGTGTCCGCGCACTGGGAAACCCCCGGCCCCTGGCTGACCGGCAGCGAAGCGCCGGACACGATCCACGATTTCGGCGGATTCCCGCAGGCGCTGTTCGACGTGCGCTGGCCGGCGCCGGGCGATCCGGCCCTGGCGCAGCGCGTGGTCGAACTGCTCGGCGATGCGTTCGCGGCGCGGATCGACCCAGGGCGCGGCCTCGACCACGGCGCCTGGGGCGTACTGCGACCGATGTACCCGGAAGCGGACATTCCGGTGGTGCAACTGGGCATCGATTCGCGGCGCCCGGGCGCGTGGCACGTCGCGCTGGCCCAGCGTCTGGCGCCGTTGCGCGACGAAGGCGTGCTGGTGGTGGCGAGCGGCGACATCGTTCACAACCTGCGACTGTTCGACTGGCGCGATCCATCGCCGTTGCCGTGGGCGTCGCGCTTCCGCGACCGCGTCAACGCACTGATCCGCAGCGGAGACCTGGCCGCACTCGCCGACTGGCCGGCCCTCGGCGAAGACGCGCGTCTGTCCATTCCGACGCCGGAGCATTACATTCCCCTGCTCTATGCACTGGCGCTGGCCCGAGACGGCGATGCGCTGACCTTCTTCAACGACGATGTCATCGGCTCGCTGTCGATGACCTCGCTGCGCATCGGCCACCCATGACCGCGCCGGACAAGACCTACGACCGCCGCTATTTCGACACCTGGTACCGCAAGGCCGGGATCGGCGATGCGCAGCGGCTCGCGCGGAAGGTCGCGCTGGCGGTGGCCGCGGCCGAATACCATCTCGAACGGCCGCTGCGCAGCGTGCTGGACATCGGCTGCGGCGAAGGCGCGTGGCGCGCACCGCTGCTGAAGCTGCGGCCGAAGGCGCGTTACCTCGGCTTCGACAGCAGCGAATACGCGATCCGCCGCTACGGCGCGCGCCGCGACCTGCACTTCGCGCGGTTCGGCGATTTCGCGCAACTGCGGCCGTGCGCACCGGTCGATCTGCTGATCTGCAGCGATGTGCTGCACTACCTGCCGACCCGCGAACTCACGCGCGGTCTGCCCGGTCTGGCCGACCTGTGCGCCGGTGTCGCGTTCCTCGAAGTGTTCGCGAAGGAAGACGAGACCGAAGGCGACAACGTCGGTTTCCATGCGCGGCCGGCGCGGTTCTACCGCCAGCGCTTCGCGGCCGCGGGTTTCCGCTTCGCGGGTTCGCACTGCTGGCTGTCCCCGGCGTTGGCCGGCGATGCCGCGGCGCTGGAGCTGGGCGCCTGACCTCGGGTAGAGCGGCCTTCAGGCCGCTGCTTTTTGCATCCGTTGTCGATCAGCAGCCTGAAGACCGCTCTACCGCGGGCCCGTGCGCGGTTTCGCGCGTGATGTCTTCGCCCGCTTTTTCGCGGGTTTGGCCAACGCCGCACGCTGCGCCGCTTCCAGCGCGCGCAACGCCCACGGGCGCATCGATTCGGGCGAATCCATCGCCTCTTCCGGCGGCGTCCAGTAGCTGACGGTGATCGGCTTGGCCTTTCCGGCGTAGACGAACGGCGCGCCGCCGGCGGCGGCGAACGCGTCCCGGGTCAGGCCATCGGTCTTGAGATAGAGCGTGCCCTCGATCGCGAGGCCCACGATCCTCCCGTCGGCGTACAGGCCGACGCCCCCGAACATCCCCCGCGCGGCGATCCGGCCCACCGGCGCCAGCAGTTCCATGAACCAGGCGATGTCTTCGTCTCGTGCGGCCATGCGACGAGCGTAGCGCAATCGCCGGACTGCGGCGGGCGGCGCATTCCCCGGCACGGGATCGGTTATGCTGCGGCGCACCATCCCGCCACCGGAACAGGGGTTCGCCGATGTTGCTGTACCAGATGCACGAGCTGGGTCGCGCCTGGATGGCGCCGATGACCTATTGGGCGGAAGCCAATGCGCGGATGTTCTCCGCGCCCGGCAGTTGGCTGTCGAACCTGCCGCACGCAGCGCGCCTGGCCGCCGGCTACGAACTCCTCTACCGCATCGGCAAGGATTACGAAAAGCCGAAGTTCGGCATCCACAGCGTCACCAGCGACGGTCGCACCTATCCGGTGGTGGAGCGCGAAGTGCTGCGCACGCCGTTCTGCCGGCTATTGCGCTTCAAGCGTTTTTCCGACGAGACCGACGGCGTCGCCGACCTCAAGAACGATCCGCCGGTGCTGGTGGTCGCGCCGTTGTCCGGCCATCACGCCACCCTGCTGCGCGACACCGTGCAGACCCTGCTGCGCGACCACAAGGTCTACATCACCGACTGGGTCGATGCGCGCATGGTGTCGAAGGACGCCGGCGCGTTCACCCTCGACGATTATGTCGCCACCATCGAACAGTTCATCCGCCACATCGGTGCCGACGATCTGCACGTCATCAGCGTGTGCCAGCCGACCGTGCCGGTGCTCGCCGCGGTGTCGCTGATGGCGGCGCGCGGCGAACCGACGCCGCGTTCGCTGGTGATGATGGGCGGGCCGATCGACACCCGCGAATCGCCGACGGCGGTGAACAATCTGGCCACCGACAAACCGCTGTGGTGGTTCGAACAGAACCTCATCCACATCGTGCCGGCGAATTTCCCGGGCCGCGGCCGCCGCGTGTATCCGGGCTTCCTGCAACACATGGGTTTCCTCGCGATGAATCCCGAGCGGCACGTGATGTCGCACTGGGATTTCTACCAGGACCTGGTGAAGGGCGATCTCGACGACGCCGACGCGCACCGCCGCTTCTACGACGAATACAACGCGGTGCTGGACATGCCGGCGGAGTACTACCTCGACACCGTGCGCGTGGTGTTCCAGGAACACCTGCTGCCGCGCGGCCTGTGGCACGTGGCCGGCGAGCGGGTGACGCCCGCGGCGATCCGCAGCACCGCACTGATGACCATCGAGGGCGAACTGGACGATATCGCCGGCCTCGGCCAGACCCGCGCGGCGCACAAGCTGTGCACCGGCATCCCCGAAAGCGACCGGGTGCATCTCACCGCCCAGGGCGCCGGCCACTACGGCATCTTCAGCGGCCGCCGCTGGCGCGATCAGGTCTACCCGCAGGTCCGCGATTTCATCGCCCACCACAATGCGGGCGGGTCGAAGGCGGCCTCCGCCACGGTCACGCCGCTGCGTCGGAAAAATACGTGACCGATTCCGCAGTTCCGGGCTGTAACCGGGGCTGCGTCATGAATTCGGGCTATACAGGCGCGAGGGGATCGTGGATCCCCGTGTACGCCCCGAAGGGAGCCCGCCGGGATCGCGCCCGGACCGCTTCCCGCAAGAGATCGTGTGCCCCATGGACCGCAGACACACTTCGATGGCCGCCCTGATGATGCTCGCCACCATGACCACCAGTTGCCAAAGCGCCAACGCGCCGGACGCCGGCAAGCCGCCGACCGCCGCCAATGCCCCCGTCGCCGTCCCCGACATCCGGCCCACCCCGAATCCCGCGCCGAAGCAGACCTACCTGCTGACGCTCCGGTTCGCCGGATTGCCCGCCGCACTGACCGAGATCGCCGCAACCGCGGATTTCGAGGTCGAGAACCGCGAGTGCGTGCCCTACGACTTCGCCCGCGCGGCCGGCGGTGTCCGCCTGCCGCCCCGGCACAGCGTGACGCTCGACCTGCGGAAGGTCGACGACACCATCTGGACCGCCGAACTTCACGAAGACGCGCTGAACGACGAGGACTACTTCGGTCTCGGCGTCTGCCGCTGGGCGCTGAACACCGCCACCGTGCATTTCCACTCCGCGGCCACGCATTTCGTCGGCGGCATCGCCGCCGATCGCCTCGCCGCCGAGGCCGAAGTCACCGATCACTATCTGGTCCGCGACTTCGCGCAGAAACCCGCGCCGATGGACGTGGTGTTCGGCGAGGAATCGCCCGACTTCTACCAGAGCAGCGTCGGTCCGCAGTTCACCTTGACGATTGCCGCGCGCAGGGAGGCCCCATGACGATCACGAGCCGCGACTACGCCGCACTGAGCGAAGACTCCTACCGGCATCCGCAGTCGAATCCGAACTCGACGGTCACGATCGAGGGCGTGAACTATCGCGTCCTCGCGAACAGCGATCGCCCCAGCGGTTATCAGGGCACCATCTACCAGCGCGTCGACACCCACGAGATCGTGGTCGCGCACCGCGGCACCGAACCGAGCCGCGGCACCGGCGAACTGTTCCGCGACGCCGTGCGTACCGACGGCGGCATGGTGGTCAACGGCGTCAACAATCAGACCCAGGACGCGATGGACCTGACCCGCCGCGCGGTGGAAATCGCGCGCGCCGAGGCCGAGCGCACCGGTCGTCCGGCGCCCGAGGTCACCGTCACCGGGCATTCGCTCGGCGGCACGCTGGCGCAGATCACCGCGCACGAATTCGGCCTGAAGGGCGAAACCTTCAACGCCTACGGCGCCGCGGGCCTGCGCCAGGGCGTGCCCGCCGGCGGCAACGACGTGATCAACCACGTCCGCGCCACCGACGTCGTCAGCGCGGCCAGCCCGCACTACGGCCAGACCCGCGTCTACGCCACGCCCGACGACATCGAGGCGCTGCGCGACGGCGGCTATCGCAACGACCGTTCGCGCTGGGACATCCGCAATCCGCTGGAAGTGGCCTGGGATCGCGGCGGCCCCGCGCACGCCATCGGTGCGTTCGTCCGCGCCGAAGGCGGCGGCCCGCTGATGAGCCAGGACAACCTCCAGCGCGCGCAGCAGTTCGATCCGATGATCGACAAGTTCCGCGACGACGTCGGCGGCATCCGCAGCGGCATCACCAACACCTCGATCGGCGTGCAGGACGGCGTGCAGCGCGTCCGCGACGGCTGGAACCGCCTGTTCTCGGAGAACAGCGCAGGGCCTCAGCAGTCGCCGCTGGTGAGCGACAACCCGATGCTGGCCCAGGCCTATCGCGAATTCGACCGCACCGGCCAGCAACCGGATGCGCGCGTGGTCGCCGGCGTGGTCGCAGGCGCGCAGCAACAGGGCCTGACCGGCATCGATCACCTCGCAGCCAACAACGGCACGCTGTTCGCGGTGCAGGGACGGTCTCCGGACGATCCGGCCGCGCGCATCGCCAACGTCAGCGTCGATACCGCGATGCGGCAGCCGCTGGCCGCGAACTCGGAAGTCTCGGCGCAAGGCCAGACCCAGCTCGCGCAGGCGCCCCAGCAGGATCAGGAACAGACGCGCATGGCCATGCGCGCCTGAGCCCGGAAGCATCGGAACACGAAAAAGCCGGCGCTGGACGCCGGCTTTTTCTTTGCCCGTTTCCGGACCTGTCGCATCAGGAAGTCCGCGATCGGCGAAGACCCGCGATCAACCGTACTGCGCGCTCTTCACCAGCAGACGCTTCGCGAACTGACCGTGCATGTAGCCGATGCCGCGCGCCACGTGCAGGGTGCCGAACAGCATCAGGACGCCCAGCACCAGCATCAACGGCAGCGCCATGATTCCCAGCGACGAGAACAGCACGCCGTTCTCGATCGTGAAGTACATCCAGTCGCCGGAACCCGCTCCCATCGTGGCGATGCCGAGCCAGACCATGATCGGCGCGAGGATGAAGGACAGCGACAGCGACAGCAGGGTCACCGCGATCGTGAAGTAGACGATGCCCAGCGGCAGCATCAGCAGCATGTACAGCATCGAACTCCAGTTGCGCGGGTCGGCGAACAGTTCGCCGATGCGGGCCATCAGCGGCTTGCCGCGGTTGCTGTACAGCGGGCGGCGCGGCATGCGCTCGCCCAGCATCACCTCGACGATCCGGCCTTCGAGCAGCGACAGCATCCGCACCGAACCGAAGAACAGGATCGCGAACGGAATGCCGATGATCAGCACCGCGAGCCCGATCGACAGCGAAATGCCGGTGACCACCCAGGTGAAATAGAACACGCCGGTCGCCAGCGACAGCAGCATGTAGAACAGCGCCGCGTAGGTGCGCGGCTCGGCGACGACGCCGAAGAATTTGCCGAAGACCGAGCGCCTCGGGCGCGAGGGCGGCGTGCGCAGCGCGGTCTGCACCTTCACCTCGGTGTCGCGGTAGATGTCGGCGACCTCCTCCGGCGCACCGTAGCTGGACGCGACCTGGGCGATGACCTCGGCTTCGGTCTTGCCGGGGTTCTCGGCCAGTTCCGAACGCAGGTATTCCTCGGCGTCGTAGAGCGCGTCTTGGATCAGCGCCGGATCGGCGCCCGCCAGCGAACGCCGCAGGTGTTCGAGGTACTCGGGGATATTGGTCGGCAGCGGCGGCTGCGCGGTGGTGTTCATGAGAAGCCCCCTTTCAGGACGGAGTCGACGGAATCTCGGGTGGCGCACCAGGCCTGGGTCCAGGCCTGGAGGATGTCGCGGCCGGTCGGCGTGATGCGGTAGTAGCGGCGCGGTGGGCCGCTGATGGACGGTTCCACTTCGCTGGCCAGCAGACCGGCGGCTTCCAGATTGCGGAGCACCGGATAGAGCGCGCTCTGCTTGCCGCTCAGCACGCCGTCGCCCTGGCGCTCCAGAGTCTTCGCGATCTGGTAGCCGTACATCGGTTCTTCTGCGGCCCCCAGCACGGCCAGCAGCGCCAGCGACACGGTCCCGGCGGAGAGCTCCTTCTGGAACTTCCGCAACAGGGCGTCGCTGGCATCGTCGTGGGTGGCGGACTGCGGGTTCATGGCGCTCCCCTGCGGTGGTGGGCTGCGGCAGGTCGACTTGAAACGACCTGCTGAATATCTTGAAGCTCACTCTATTCATAACTTTGACATAGTGGATGTGCCGGAGGTCATTCACGGGCGCCATCACGGTCGCGACGCCGCGTCGCGCTGGCCCGGGTCGAAGTTCTCGGCCAGAATCGGCGGAACATCGAAAAGGAGATCCCGCCATGACGTCCCGCAAGCGCCTGCCCCGCCCACGTGCCCGGATGGCAGCACCGCTGCTGGTCGCCGCGCTCCTCACCGGCGCCCTCGCCGCCGGCGCGCAGACACCGTCACCGGAGGCGAAGCCGCGCTCGATGCAGGAGATCCTCGATGGCTCGAAAGCGGGCGACTGGCGCAACCTCGACCCCATGCGCACGCTGTACATGGACTTGGACGCCGGCCGTGTGGTGATCGAACTGGCGCCGGAATTCGCGCCCGCGCACGTCGCCAACATCCGCGCGCTGGCCAAGGGCGGCTTCTGGAACGGGCTCAGCATCAACCGCTCGCAGGACAACTTCGTGGTGCAGTGGGGCGACCCGGCCGAGGAAGAGAAGGACCGCAGGCCGCTGTCGAAGGGCGCCAGGGCGAAGCTGCCGGCGGAGTTCACCCGCAGCAACCGCAACATCCCGTTCACGCCCCTGCCCGACGCCGACGGCTGGGCGCGCCAGGTCGGTTTCAGCGACGGCTTCCCGATCGGTCTCGACACCTCCGACGGCACCGCCTGGCTGGCGCACTGCTACGGTGCGGTCGGCGCGGGTCGCGACGTCGCCGCCGATTCCAGCACCGGCGCCGAGCTCTACGTCGTCATCGGCCAATCGCCGCGCCAGCTCGATCGCAACATCACCACCGTCGGCCGCGTCGTGCAGGGCATGGAGCTGCTGAGCGTGCTCCCGCGCGGCACCGGGCCGCTGGGCTTCTACGAGAAGCCCGAGCAGCGGGTGACGATCCGATCGATCCGCCTCGCCGCCGACCTCAAACCGGCCGAACGCCTGAAGCTGCAGGTGCTGCGCACCGACACGCCGCTGTTCGCCGAACTGGTCGAAGCCCGCCGCAATCGCCGCGACGATTTCTACAAGCGCCCCGCCGGCCACATCGACCTGTGCAACGTGCCGCTGCCGGTGCGCACCGCGCCGGAGCCCGCGCCCGCGGCGAAACCGAAACGCTGACGACCGCAGCGATCGCGGCGACCTGGTTCGACCAATCGCCAATCGCCGATCGCGCGGCATCGGCCTAGCATGGGCGCGATCTCCCGCCGGTCCACGCCATGCGCCTCGCCCTGCTCGCCGATCTGCACGCCAACCGCGAAGCGACCGAGGCGTGCCTGTCGAAACTGCGCAAGCTGGGCTTCGACCGCGCCGTGCTGCTCGGCGACATCGTCGGTTACGGCGCCGATCCGGAATGGACGGTGGACGAAGCGCAGCGGCTGATCGACGACGGCGGCCTCGCGGTCTACGGCAATCACGACGAAGCGGTACTGCGCGACGCGCAGGCGGATGCGCAATCGACGAAGCACGCGCACGCGCAGGCGGCGATCGACTGGACCCGCGGGCGGCTCTCCGCCGCGCAGCGCGCGTTCCTCGCCGCACTGCCGGCGAGCATCGAGGACGAGGATCGGCTGTACGTCCACGCCAACGCCTGGGCGCCGCTGCAGTGGGGCTACATCAGCAATGCGCTGGCCGCGGCCCAGAGCATCGCGGCCACGCGCCAGCGGGTCACCTTCTGCGGCCACGTCCACGACCCCGCGCTGTATCACTCGCAGCCCGAAGGCGGCGCCCGCCATTTCGCGCCGACGCCCGGCGTGGCGATGCCGCTGCTCGGCAGCCGGCGCTGGCTGGCCCTGCCCGGTTCGCTGGGGCAGCCGCGCGACGGCAACCCCGCCGCCTGCTGCGCGCTGTACGACACGACGCGGGGTTCGCTGACGCTGCTGCGCGTGGCCTACGACCATCACGCCGCGGCCCGCAAGATCGCCGCCGCCGGCCTGCCCGAATCGCTCGCGAAACGTCTGGTGGAGGGTCGCTGACATGCCTGTACCGCTGACGCCCGGGCTGGTCATCGACGGGTTCGAACTGATCGCCCCGCTGCACGAAGGCGGCATGGCCACGCTGTGGCGGGTCGCCCATCCCGATCACGCGATGCCGCTGCTGATGAAACTCGCGCGCATCGGCTATGGCGAAGCCGCCACCCAGATCGTCGGCTTCGAAGTGGAACGCATGATCCTGCCGCAGTTGCGCGGCCCGCACGTGCCGCGGTTCGTCGCCGCCGGCGATCATCACGACCAACCGTGGCTGGTGATGGAGCATCTGGCCGGCGATACGCTGCGACCGCTGCTCGACAGCGCGCCGTTGCCGCCGCAGCAGGTCGCCGAACTCGGTGCGCTGGCCGCGACCGCGATCCACGCCCTGCACCAGCAGGAGGTGATCCATCTCGACATCAAACCCAGCAACCTGCTGCGCCGGCCGGACGGCAGCGTCGCGCTGATCGATTTCGGTCTCTCGCATCACGCGCACCTGCCCGACCTGCTCGACGAACAGTTCCGCGTCCCGATCGGCACCGCGCCCTACATCGCGCCGGAGCAGGTGCTGGGCGTCCGCGACGAACCGCGCAGCGATCTGTTCGCGCTCGGGGTGACGCTGTACCACCTCGCCACCGGCGAACGGCCCTTCGGCAATCCCGGCAGCCCCGCCGGCCTGCGTCGCCGCCTGTATCGCGATCCGGTGCCGCCGCGCGCGCTGCGCCCGGAGATTCCGCGCTGGCTGCAGGAAGTGATCCTGCGCTGTCTCGAGGTCGATCCCGACGCGCGCCACGCCACCGCCGCGCAGCTCGCGCACGATCTGCAGCATCCCGAACAGGTGCCGCTGACGGCGCGCGCCGACCGCAGCCATCGCGACGGACGCGTGGCCGTGATCCAGCGCTGGTGGAAGAATTTCGGGCGCGAGCGCGAACCGCGCCGCGCGGTGACCGATCATCTCGACCAGGCGCCGCTGCTGATGGTCGCGGTCGACCTGAAGCACGAGGATGCGGCGCTGTGCGCCGCGCTGCGCGGCACGCTGCAGCGGATCGTCTCGACCTTCCCGCATTCGCGCCTGGCCTGCATCACCGTGATGCGCACCGCGCGCATCGGCCTGGACAGCAATCTCGACAGCGAAGGCCGCAACCGCCACGTCAAACGCCTGATCGCCCTGCGCGACTGGGTCCGCCCGCTGGGCCTGGACGAGCATCGCATCACCGTGCACGTGCTCGAACACAGCGATCCCGCGCACGCGCTGCTCGACTACGCCCGCGACAACGGCGTCGATCATCTGATCATGGGCGCGCGCGGCGTCACCGGCGTGCGTCGGATTCTCGGCAGCGTCTCCGCGCGCGTGGTCGCGGAAGCGCCGTGCACGGTCACGGTGGTGCGTGCGCCCGCGGCGCACGACGGCGACGCGGAAGAACCCGCATAGCCGTCGGCACGTCGACGCGCTCAGCAGGCCTTCAATCGCGCCAGCGAATACGCCCGATACGACGCGACCGATTCGAAACCCACGGATTCCATGTAACCGAGACCATCGGCGTACTGGCCCGACAGATCGGTGTAGTCGGCCGGAATCTCGGCGCAGATCGCGCCGTTCGGGCCGTTGAACGTGCCGTCCGGAAACCAGGGCGTGGCCACGCCCGACAACGGTTTGCCCACGAAGATGTTCTCGACGCCGCTGTAACCGCGCACCACCGGGATATCGACCATGGGCCCGGACGTGCCGACGCGCGCCGGGAATGCATTCGGAAACAGCAGATCCAGCTTGCCCTGGATGAAGATCGCGTCCCAGCCGCCGTTGTTCGGCGTCAGGAAATAACCGTAAGACAGCGCGGGCGCATCGTTCATCGCTCCGAGCACGAACCCGGCGCCGGTGAACGCCTGGCCGTTGTCGAGATTGTGGAACTGCCACACCCAGCCGTTGTAGGGCGTCGCATCCTCCACGAACGGCACCGGATGCACCGCGCCGTCCGGATTCTCCAGGCTGCTCATCATCAACTCGTGATCGATCCAGCCGGTGCCGGAAATGATGGTGTAGCAGGTGCCGTCGATGGCGATGCTGCCGCTCACCTGCAACTGCGGCCAGCTGTAGTAGATGCCCGGCGTGGGCAGCGGCGTGAGCCCGGTACCGCCGGCGGTGACGCTTTCCGTCTTCGGCACGCCCTGCAGGAAAAACGCGGAATCCACCTTCGTCGCGGCGTTCTGGGTCAGCACGATGTCGACGGTCATGTGGTCGCCGTCGTTCACCTTCACGGCGAGCGGCAATACGTCCAGCGAACCGCGCAGCGAATCGTCGCCGCAGACGAAGTACAGGCTGTCGGCGCCCGGCTGGCTGAAATCCGCCTGCCCGCCCTTCGCCGGCCACTGCACGTTCGGGCGCCGGCGATGGATCGAACGTTTGCCCGGTCCCATGTCGACGGTGACCGTCACCAGATTCGTCGCCACCGTGGCATCGAGCGCCGACCAGCCGGCCGCCTGCTGCGCCGCCGTGCCGATCGCGCGGATCTTCTCCATCGACAGCAGCAGCGATACCCGTCCGGTCTCGCCCTCCGGGGTCATCACGTTCATGTGGCAACCGACCCAGTACCACTCCAGGCCCATGTCGGCATGCATGTGGTGATCGTCCGGAAACGACAGCGCATACGACGCCGTCGGCGCCACGCTGCCCACGCTGCTGGCGCGGCCGAGCAGCGTGTTGATGGTCCACATGATCGCGCCGGGATCGGCGGCATCGTCGAGGCGGCCCGCCGCTTCGTAGATCTCGGCGAAATCCGGAATCTGCAGCGGCTGGTTCGTATCGGGGTCGTCGATGGCGTTGACCGCGGCCAGCACGTCCTTCAGATAGGCCTGCACCACGGGTGCGACCGGCGTTCCGTTGCCCATGTCTTCGTTCCTTGAGGTTGTCGATGACGCGGTGGAACCATAGCACCGGCGGGCAGCCCGGCGCACCATCATCGAAGGGTGGGAGCCGCGCGCCGAAGCCTGCGTGACCCGTCACGCACGAACGCACCGTCGTTGACGCGCGACGCCCCCGCGCATCAGGATGCACGCTGTGCACTTTGCGGATGTCCAAAAAAACAGGCCGCCCGAAGGCGGCCTGTCGATGCTGCGATGACACTGCGGCGTCCGGTCAGAATTCCTGACTGAACTTGACGCCGAAGGTGCGCGGCTGGCCGGCGGTCGAATAGACCTGTGCGGCGCAGACCTGCTCCGGGCACTGCACGTTGCGGCCGTACTGCGCGTTCTCGTCGAACAGATTCTTGATGAAGAAATCCACCGACCAGTTGTCCTTGCGCACGCCGAGGGCGAAGTCGGCGAGCGTGTAGGACGGCAGATCGCCGAGGATGTTGCGCTCGACGATGCGCAGGTCCGAGGTGCGACGGCCTTCGTGCACCACCGAACCCTGCCAGTAGGCTTCGAGCGAGCCGATGTCGAAGGTGTAGCGCGCGGTCAGGTTGCCCTTGTAGTCGGCGGTGACCGGCAGGCGGGTGCCGTCCGGCGCCAGCGGCGCGGCGCAGACCGTTTCCGGATTGCCGTTGCCGTCGACTTCGCCGCAATAGTTCTCGGTGAGTTCGGCGTCGTAGAAGCCCACGCCCGCGGACAGCCGCAGGTTGTAGCTCGCGGCCCAGTTCACGTCCATTTCCAGGCCCTGGATGCGCGCCTGGTTGGCGTTGCGGATTTCGGTGAGACCGTTCTGGCCAAGGATCGGGAACTGGAAGTCGTCCCACACCTGATGGAAGGCCGCGCCGTTGAAGGTCAGGCGGTTGTCGAGCCACGACGTCTTCCAGCCGAGTTCGTAATTGGTGAGGAACTCGGTGATGTATGGCGGCAGCGTGCCGCGGCGGTTGATGCCGCCCGGACGGTAGCCTTCGGACCAGGTGAAGTAGGCCAGCTTGCCCGGCGCGAACTTGTACGACAGGTTGAACTTGCCGAGGGTGTCCTTCTCCTGCACGTCCTTGTCGAACACCTTGCAGGGCGCGCCGTTGAACGACGGCCAGTTGGCCGGGTTCGGACCGTACTGCACGATGCACGCGGCCTCACCGTAGCGGTTCTGCGGCAGCTGGCTGCCCTGCGAGGAGTAGCCGTTGGCGAAACCGAAGAAGCCCTTCAGCGCGTTGTCGGCGCGGAAGTGGCGGAAGCCGACGGTCGCGGTGAGCTTGTCGGTGAAGTCGAAGGCCAGTTCGCCGAAGATCGCTTCGTCGTGGTCCTTGCGCTCCTGCTGCGTCAGCCAGATCGTGTCTTCCCAGCCACGCACCGACAGCACGTCGGCGAGACCGTCGATGCGGTAACGCTGCTCGATGTCGTGCGACTGGTCCATCCAGAACAGGCCGGCGACGAAACGCAGGCGCTGGTCCTGCGGCGAGGCGAGGCGCAGCTCGTGGCTGGTCTTTTTGTAGCCGTCCTGCGCCTGGATGTACTGCGCCGGATTGATCAGGTCGCCGCTGTCGTCGTAGAAGTACGCGCCGTAGCCGAACAGGGTGTCGTACCAGAAGCCGTAGTCGCTGTAGTCGGAGTCGCTGTCGACGTCGCGCTTGAGGTGGGCGAAGGCGTAGGTCAGATCGAAGTTGCCGATCTTGCCCTGCACGGTCAGCGCGGCCTGCGCCCAGCGGTCGTCCGAGGACTCGGGATAGGCGTGGCTGATCTGGCGCTCGCCGATGGTGGTGTCGTAGCCGAAGCTGCCGTTGGCCTTCTGGCGCTGGCCCATGATCGTGGGCGTGATCGTCCAGTTTTCGTTGAGGTCGAGCTTCAGCGCCAGGCGCGCGCCGACGGTGTCGACGTCGTTGTAGTTGTCCTCGACGCGGTCGGCGTTGTTCTGGGTGATGCCGGAGGTCGGGAAGGTGCGCTCGCTGTAGACGTTGTCGATCCAGCCGGCGTCCTTCTTCTCCCAGCCGACGAGACGGATCGCGGCGCGATCGGAGATCGGCACGTTGACGAAGCCTTCGACCACGTGGCCCCAGCCGCCGCCGTCGATGGCGTTGGCTTCGACGCCGTAACCGGCCGAGAAGCCGGCGGTGTCGGGCTTGCGGGTGATCAGGCGCAGGGTGCCGGCTTCGGAGCTGGCGCCGTACAGCGTGCCCTGCGGGCCCGACAGCGCTTCGACGCGCTCGATGTCGTAGACGTGCAGGTCGAGCGCGCCCTGGATGGTCGTGATCGGCTGTTCGTCGAGATAGATGCCCACGCTCGGCAGCGGGCCGGAGTGGTTGCCGTCGCCGCCGCTGGCGACGCCGCGCATGTAGACCTGGCCGAAGCCGGGGCCGTTGGGCGAGATCGAGACGCTCGGCAGCATCTTCGCGTAATCCTCGAAATCGTTGACCTGCAGTTCGTCGAGCTGCTGGGCGCCGATGACGTTCAGGCTGATCGGCACGTCCTGCGCGTTCTCGGTGCGCTTCTGCGCGGTGACGGTGATGGTGTCGAGCGAGGGACTCTCGTCCTTGGCTTCGCTCTGCTGGGCCATCGCCGCACCGGCGAAGACCATGCTGCCGAAGGCGACGTAGATGGCCGCGGTCAGCGGCATCCTCGCCAGGTTCGCCTTGCGGCGGGTTGCGGAACCACGTGTGTGACGCATTGGACTCTCCCCGGGTGGTAGGAACATCTCGATGGAAGCGGTTGCACTGAAATGGATGGATTGAAGCAACTGGAACGGAACGAACGGAACGCTGGAACGCGACGGGACGGTGGCGACCTCAGGCGGGCTGCGCGCCGGCCGGCGCGGGAAATTCGGGCACCTCGGGATACGCCTGCAGCACCGCCCCAAGCGCGGATTCGAGCGGGCCGAGCCACGGCGCGTAGTGCCGCCACTGGTCGACGCCGTCGCGGTTGATCGGGCGGCGCACCTGTTCGGAGCTCGCGGTGCGCACCGGCCGGTCGTTCTCGAAGAAGCGCAGGCAGCGCTCCTCGAACGGCAGGCCGCAGTAATCGAGCAGGCGGCGGACTTCGGCCTCGGTGTCCTCCACCATGCGCTCGTAGATCACGCGATGGACGCGGTCCGGCTGGCCGATGGCCGCGAACACCGCGTCGAAATGCGCCATCAGTTCGACGTAGTCGTGGTAATAGCGACCGATGTCGCCGAGGCGGTAGCTGAAGCTCTGGCCACGCGCGAAGTGCTGCTTGAAACCGGAGAAACAGCAGGCCATCGGATGCCGGCGCGCGTCGATGATCTTCGCGTTCGGCAGCATCAGGTGGATCAACCCCAGATGCAGGAAATTGTTCGGCATCTTGTCGATGAACAGCGGCGCGTCGGTCTTGCGCTGCACCCGGGTGCGATCGAGGAACTGCCGGCCGAGTTCGGCGAAGGTCTCCGGCGGCAGTCCGGCCAGGACTTCGTGGTAGTGCGTGGCGCCTTCGACGCCGCGGCGCAGGGCGCGGGTCATCGAGATGATTTCGGGCAGCTCCATCGTGCCTTCCACCGCGGAATGGCTCGACAGGATCTGCTCCAGCAGCGTGGAACCCGAGCGCGGCAGGCCGACGATGAAGATCGGGTCCGGCGCGGGATCGCCGCAGCCGGCGCGTTCGGCGAAGAATGCCGACGTGTAGACCTGCTTCGACTGCGCGACGCGGGCGCTGGTGTCGCCGGCGCGGTACGGCACCAGCTCGACGCGGAGCCGGTTGCCTTCGGCGTAATGCGCGAACGACGCTTCGTATTCGGCGCGATCTTCCAGCGCCTTGCCGAGACTGAATTCAAAATGCAGACGATGCTCGGTGTCGAGATCGTCGCGCTCAAGCTGCGCGCGCATCGTCGCGATGTCGTCGTCGTCGAAGCGGATCGTCTTCAGATTGGCCAGGCTCCACCAGGCCTCGCCGAATTCCGGCTCCTCGCGCACGCAGTTGCGATAGGCCGCGATCGCATCGGCCTGCCGGCCTTCGGTCTTGAGCGCATGGCCATAGCTCATCCACAGCCGCGCGTTGTGCGAGTATTCGCGCACCAGCGCGTCGTACAGCGCGATACCCTGCCCGTATTCGCCCAGGCGGCACAGCACCGCGGCCTTGAGCGTGCGTGCGCCGGGATTGACCGGGTCGTCGTCCAGCAGCAGGTCGAGCTGTTCCAGCGCCTGCTGCGACTGCTGGTCGCGATGCAGCATCAATGCGTAGTGCTGGCGCGCCTCGCGGAACCCGGGCGCCAGTTCCAGACAGCGCCCGAACAGGCGCAGCGCCTCGGGCGTCCGACCCACGCGCACCGCCAGTTCGCCGAGCATGCGGATCGCGACCACGTCGGTGGGATGCTGTTTGAGCCAATCGCGCAGCAGGCGCTCGGCCTCGGGCAGGCGGTTGGCGTTGAGATCGTCGGCCGCCTGCAACAGGTGCGGGTCGCGCACCGAAGTCCGGACGTAGCCGGCGTAGGCGGCATCGGCGTCCTTCGGCCGGCCGACCGCGCGCTGCAGGTCGGCCAGCGCCAGCCAGACCTGCGGCAGGCCGGCATTGAGCGCGAGCGACTGCTGCAGGGCGACGATCGCTTCTTCGGTGCGGCCGGTCCGCGACAGCGCCAGGGCGTATTCGTAATGCACCCGCGGCATCTCCGACGCGGTGCGGGTCAGCGGACCGAGCACCTCGATCGCGCGATCGAAACGACCGCCGAGCCGGTGCGAAATGCCGAGGATCATCAGTGCGACCGGATGGTCGCGCACCACCCGCAGCACTTCGACGGCCTGTTCGCCGGCCAGCTCCGGATCGCTGCCGAGCAGGCGGGAAGCGTGGTTCAGGGCGACATCGAGCGTGGCGGTGGCTTCGGACAAAACGGGTCTGCTTGGTAGGTTTCGGGCGACAGGCATCAGGCCCGCGTTCCTGGGGCCAAGCCGACAATCTACGCTGGCGGGCTTTCCGGCGTCCAGCGCCGCGGCCCGGCGGCGCGGCCCGTCCCCGGGCGGCCTGCGTTAGCATGCGGGCATGGCAGAACACCGCGATGACGAAGCGCCGATCCGGCCGTACGACAAGCCCGCCGGCGGATGGGATGCACTGAAGGCCTCCTGGCAGGCGCTGCGCCGGCAGGATGCGGTGCTGCGCGGACCGGGCACCCTGCTGCGCACCAACCAGCCCACCGGCTTCGACTGCCCGGGCTGCGCCTGGCCGGACCGCAACCCGCACTCCACCTTCGAGTTCTGCGAGAACGGGGTGAAGGCCGTCGCCAACGAATCGACCGGCAAGCGGGTGACCGCCGCATTCTTCGCCGAGCATCCGGTGGCCTGGCTGGCGGAACAGAGCGACGAATTCCTCGAAGCGCAGGGCCGGCTGACCGAACCGATGGTCTACGACCCCGGCAGCGACCGCTACGTCCCGATCGGCTGGGACGCGGCCTTCGCGAAGATCGCCGCCGCGCTGAACGCCCTCGCCTCGCCGGACGAGGCGATCTTCTACACCTCCGGGCGCACCTCGAACGAGGCCGCCTTCCTGTACCAGCTGTTCGTGCGCGCCTACGGCACCAACAACCTGCCCGACTGTTCGAACATGTGCCACGAACCCTCGGGCGTGGCGATGACCGAACAGATCGGCAGCGGCAAGGGTTCGGTGACGCTGGACGACTTCGAACGCGCCGATGCGATCTTCGTGTTCGGCCAGAACCCCGGCACCAATCATCCGCGGATGCTCGGCGAACTCCGCCGCGCCGCGAAGCGCGGCTGTCGCATCGTGGTCTTCAATCCGCTGCGCGAACGCGGGCTGGAACGCTTCACCGATCCGCAGTCGCCGGCGGAAATGCTTGGCGGCGGTTCGACCGCGATCGCGTCGCATTATTTCCAGCCGAGGATCGGCGGCGATCTCGCGGTGGCGCTGGGCATGGCCAAGGTCGTGATCGAGCACGCCGACGCCGAGTCCGAGCCGCACGCCACCGAAGGCGCGGCGCTGGATCGCGCCTTCATCGCCGCCAACACCCAGGGTTACGACGATTTCGCAGACCTGGTGCGCGAGACCGCGTGGCCGGAGATCGAGCGCGAATCCGGCCTGTCGCGCGTGCAGATCGCGCAGGCCGCGCAGGTCTATCTCGACAGCGGCGCGACCATCCTGTGCTGGGGCATGGGCATCACCCAGCACCGGCGCAGCGTCGCCACCCTGCAGACCTTCCTCGGCCTGCTGCTGCTCCGCGGCAACATCGGCAAACCCGGCGCCGGCCCCTGCCCGGTGCGCGGCCACTCCAACGTGCAGGGCGACCGCACGATGGGCATCTACGAGAAACCGTCGCCGACGTTTCTCGATCGTCTGGGCGCCGAATTCGGTTTCGCGCCGCCGCGCGCGGACGGTTTCGACACCATCGCCGCGATCGAGGCGATGCGCGACGGCCACGGCAGGGTGTTCTTCGCGATGGGCGGCAATTTCGCCGCAGCCACGCCCGACACCGCGCTCACCCACGCCGCGCTGCGCAACTGCGCGCTGACCGTGCAGGTCAGCACCAAGCTCAACCGCTCGCATGTTGTCCACGGCCGCGAGGCGCTGATCCTGCCCTGCCTCGGCCGCACCGAGATCGATCAGCAGGCCGGGGGCCTGCAGGCGGTGACGGTGGAGGATTCGATGAGCATGGTGCATCTGTCCTCGGGCATGAACGCGCCGGCGTCGACCACGCTGCTGTCGGAGCCGGCGATCGTCGCGCGGCTGGCGGCGGCGACCTTGCCCAACAGCGGCATCCCGTGGCTGTCGATGATCGAGGACTACGACCGCATCCGCGACCGCATCGCGCGGGTGATTCCGGGCTTCGAGGACTTCAACGCGCGCGTCCGCCATCCCGGCGGATTCCATCTGCATCATCCCTGCCGCGAGCGGGTGTTCCCCACGCCCTCGGGCAAGGCCCGGTTCTTCGCGCATGCGCTGGTGGATCGCATGCATTCTGCCGGAGAGACCGTAGGAGGGGCTTCAGCCCCGATTGACCCACCCGCGACGTCATCGGGGCCGAAGCCCCTCCTGCAGTTGATGACGGTGCGCTCGCACGATCAGTACAACACCACCGTCTACGGCAACGACGACCGCTATCGCGGCGTCCACGGGCTGCGTCGCGTCTGTTTCATCTCGCGCGCCGATCTCGACGCGCAGGGCCTCGCCGACGGCGAGCATGTCGATCTGGTGTCGGTGTGGCACGACGGCGAGCGCGTGGCGCCGGATTTCCGGCTGATCGCATACGACATTCCCCCGGGCTGCCTCGCCGCGTATTTCCCCGAAACCAACGCGCTGGTGCCGCTGGATCATCACGCCGAGCGCGCGCGCACGCCGGCGTCGAAATCGATTCCGGTGCGACTGCAACGACGCAGCGTCACCGCATGAGCGAGGACGCCGCCCTCGCCCTGCTCCGCCTGCTCGCGGAGGACGGCGACGTGTCGATGCCGCGCGCGGCGAAGCGCCTCGGCCTCGGCGCGAGCGAACTGCAGCGGCTGCTGGTCGCGCTGGGCGACGATCCGCGGTTCGACGGGCTGGATCTGGTCGAACGCCACGTCGAACCGCATGCCGGCGGCGCGCGCACGAGGCTGCGCCTGACCGCACGCGGACGCGCGCTGTGCGCCGGACACCTGCCGGACGCGACGGCATGAGCAATGGCCTGCGCCTGCGCGAAGCGCTGCATGTCGCCGACGGCGGCGCCGCGCCGCGCGAGGAATGGGTGATCGAGGAAACCCCGGTCGCCCTGCTCTACAACGGCCTGTCGTTCGCGGTGATGATGGCGACGCCCGCGGACCTGGAGGATTTCGCGCTCGGCTTCGCGCTGTGCGAGGGCATCGTCGAGACGCCTGCGGAGTTCGCGCTGGTCGATCTGGTGCGCAGCGAACGCGGGATCGCGCTGCACGCGGCGATTCCGCAGGCGCGCTTCGATGCGCTGGACGCGCGGCAGCGCGGCCTCGAAGGCCGCAGCGGCTGCGGCCTGTGCGGCATCGCCAGTCTCGACGCCGCGCTGCGTCCGGCGCGACCGGTCGGCGCCGGACCGCGATTCGACGCGGCCGCCATCCACGCCGGCCTCGCCGCGCTGTCCGCGCAGCAGCCGCTGAACGCGCGCAGCGGCGGCGTGCACGCCGCCGGCTTCGTCGACGGCGATGCATTGCTGGTGCGCGAGGACGTGGGCCGGCACAACGCGGTCGACAAGCTCGTCGGCGCGATGCGGCGCGCCGCGCCCGCGATCGATCCGTCGAACGGGTTCCTCGCGATCACCTCGCGCGCCTCGTACGAAATCGTGCACAAGGCCGCGAACGCCGGCATCCGCATCGTCGCGGCGATGTCGGCCCCGACCGACCTGGCGATCCGACACGCCGAGTCCGCGGAACTCACGCTCATCGCCTTCGCCCGCGATGGGCGGATGAACGTCTACAGCGGTCGCGAACGCATCGCGCCGTGATCGCATCGCCCTCCCCCGCACGCGGGGGGTGAGACAGCGCGTTTTCGGACCATTGGTCCGTGCGCTGACGAACGCCAGCAGGCTCTGCCTGCTGGCCGGGCGGGTTGGGGTGGGGGCACGCCGTCATGACATTGCGTCACGGCAACGCCTTCAGCGCCGCCACCAGTCCCGGTTTCATCTTCGCCATGCCCGGGTCGTCGCCCAGATCCACCTGCAGATAGAGCATCTGCAGGACCGCGGCCAGATCGTGCCGTCGCGCCAGCCAGCCCGCGTCTTTCCACGCCAGCGCCGGATCGCCCAGGCGCGCGGACAATGCCGCGAACCATGCAGACCAGTCGGCCTCGTCGTGCAGATCGCGTTTGGCGATGAACAGCAGCGGCCGCGCCAGCCGCTCGCTTTCGCCGAACACGTAGGCATGCCCGGCAGCGGGCACCGCCTGGATCGCGACGGCCTGCCGCAGGCGATCGAGCTGCGCGCGGTCCAGCGCCGGATTCAGGGCGAGCTGCATCGCCCAGTCCGCGCCGTGGGCGACGCCGTGGCGCCAGCCGACCTCCGCGTCGTAGCCGCGATAGTCGCGCACCGATTCGAGATAACTCGCGGCACGCTCGACCATCGCCTCGCGCTCGTCCAACCGCATCCACGGCGCGATGCGATCCGTCCGCGCGAGTTCCGACAGCACCAGCGCCGCGAACGGCCGCGCGACGCCGTCGGGGTCGGGCGCATCGAGCTGCGCGAACAATCGCGTCCGCAGCGCACGCAGCGTCTCCGGCGAAAAGACCTTCGCACGCAGCCAGCGCTGCAGCCCTTCGTAGGCGATGCCGTCGCGCATCGCCGGATCGGGCGACGCCAGGCAATCGATCAACGCGAAGGCCATGGTCTCGCGCGCCGCGGCGTCCGCCATCTCGAAGTCCGCGGTCTTCAGCGCGATCAGCGCGGCCGCATCGCGATCGGGCGGCGGGCAGGCCGCGGCCGCGGCCTGCGACGCGCACAGCGTCGCCGCCGCGAGCGCGGCGATGCGCAGCGTTCGCATCACAGGCTGGCGCCGTCGAAGGGCGTGATGCGGATCGCGGCCAGATCCAGCTCCGGCAGGCAGCGCACGTTCACCGCGACGATCTTCGCGCCGCTGCGCGGATCGACGCCTTCGCTGAAGGGCGCGATGCCGCAGGTGAGGCAGAAGTGATGATCGATGTGATGCTTGTTGAAACCGTAGGTGGCGTAGTCGCCCTCGATGGTCTGCAGGCGCAGCGCGTCGCGCGGGAAGAACGCGAGCAGGCCGCCGCGCCGGCGACAGAGGGAACAATTGCAATCCAGCGCTTCGGCGACCTCGCCCTCCAGTTCGAAGGCGATCCGACCGCAATGACAACTGCCGCGATGCAACATGAGCCGCTCCTCATCATGATGTTGGAATGGGCAATGTAAACCCGCAGCATGGCAGATGCGCCGACGGGGGTTAGCGCCTATCCTTGGCGTTTTCGTTCAGCCGGACCTCCGACCATGCGCCTGACGCCGCTCGCCATCGCACTGCTCACCGCCACGCTCGCCGCCTGCACCGGCGGGGGCACCGGCACCGCCCCGGCAACCGCCGACAAGACCGCTGCGGCGACCGCTTCGGACGCTGCGCTCGACGCGAAGTTCGCCGACCTCAGCAAGCGCTGGCTCGACGGCTTCCTCGCCCTCAATCCGGTCGGCGCGACCCAACAGGGCGACCACCGCTTCGACGCCGAGCTCGACGACCTGAGCGCCGCGGGCCGCACGAAATACGTGGACTTCGCGAAGAAGACGCTGGCCGAACTGGACGCCATCGACGCCGCGAAACTCTCGCGTGAGAACCAGATCGACGCGGCGATCCTGCGCAATCAGCTGCAGTCCGACATCTGGGGCATGGACACGTTGCAGGCCTGGGCCTGGGACCCGCAGGTGTACAGCGGCCTCGCCGGCGGCGCGATCTACAACCTGATGGCGCGCGAATTCGCGCCGCTGCCGGAACGCCTGAAATCGGCGACCGCGCGCATGGAGAAACTGCCGACGCTGTTCGCGCAGATGCGCGAGAACATCGATCCGGCGCGGGTGCCGAAGATCCACGCCGAAACCGTCGCCCGGCAGAACGCGGGCGTGATCTCGCTGGTCGAACAGTTCATCGTGCCCAACGCCGATCAGCTGCAGGGCGATGACCGCAAGCGTCTCGACGCCGCGGTGGAAGGCCTGCGCAAGGCGGTGGCCGAACACCAGCTGTGGCTGGACAAGACCCTGGTGCCGAACGCGAAGGGCGATTTCCGCATCGGCCAGCAGTTGTACGACGACAAGCTCAAGTTCGCGCTGATGTCCTCGCTGTCGCGCGCCGAGATCAAGCAGCGCGCCGAGGCCGAACTGGTGCGCGTGCGCGGCGAGATGTACCGGATCGCGCAGCAGGTGCTGAAGGACAAGCCCGGCGTGCCGCCGCTGCCCGACGGCGCGAACGACGACCAGCAGCAGAAGGCGATCGAAGCCGCGCTCGAACTGGCCTACGCCGACAAGCCCGCGCGCGACAAGGTGGTCGAGACCGCCAAGGCCACGCTGGCGCAGGCGACCGAATTCACGAAGGCGAAGGATCTGGTGACGGTGCCGGACGATCCGGTCGAGATCATCCTGATGCCGGAATTCCAGCGCGGCGTGGCCGTGGCCTACTGCGATTCGCCCGGCCCGCTCGACAAGGGCCTCAAGACCTACTACGCGATCTCGCCGATCCCGGACGACTGGACCGACGCGCAGACCGACTCGTTCCTGCGCGAATACAACACGCGCATGATCCACCTGCTGTCGATCCACGAGGCGATGCCGGGCCATTACCTCGAAGGCGCGTTCTCGGCGCGCTATCCGTCGACGCTGCGCGGCGTGCTGCGCTCCGGCATGTTCGCCGAAGGCTGGGCGGTCTACACCGAGACGGTGATGATGGAAGCCGGCTATCTCGACAACGATCCGCTGTTCCACCTGATGCGCTACAAGTTCTACCTGCGCGCGGTCGCGAACGCGATCCTCGACCAGGGCGTGCACGTCGACGGCTGGAGCAAGGAACAGGCGATGGAACTGATGGTCAAGCGCACCTTCCAGCAGGAGCGCGAAGCCGAGGGCAAGTGGGTCCGCGCGCAGTTGGGCAGCGCGCAGTTGCCGACCTACTTCGTCGGCGTGCAGGAACACTTCGACCTGCGCAGGGCGATGGAAGCGAAGCTGGGCAAGGACTTCAAGCTGAAGGCCTACCACGACCAGGTGCTGTCCTACGGCGCGCCGCCGGTGCGCTTCGTCCGCGCGATGATGCTGGACGAACCGATCCGGTAAGACCCGATCGGGCATGGTCACGGCCCCGGCGGGGGCCGCTTGGCCCCCCGGGCGCGGGTCGCTATGCTTCCCGCGTCCGTCCGGGGCCGCGATTGCCGTTTTGACATGGAATGTTGGATCAGGGCCGGCCGCGCCGGCATCCGTCCGGGAGAGCACAGCGCGTGAGTATTTTCGATTCGGTCAAACGATGGCGGGACACCCTGCGCGGGCGCGACACGCCTGCCGTGCCGGCGCCGCAACCCGCAGCCATTCCGTTGCCCCCGCGTCCGCCGACCCCGACGGCCGAGGAGCTCGACGCGCTGGCCGAGGCCGCCACGCCAGAGATCCTCGCCGAAGCCGCGGTCGCGCCGCCCGTGGTCGACGATGGCTATCTCGGACCGGAACGCCGCGAAAAGCCGCGCCCGCTGGCGAAGCCCGGCACCCGCGTGCTGATCGTCGACGACTCCACCACGATAGTGGCCGTGCTTCGCAAGATGCTGCAGCAGAACGGCTACCAGACGCTCGAGGCCTACACCGCCGAGGAAGCGCTGGAACTGGTGCGCGATATCCCGCCCGACCTGATCTTCCTCGACATCGTGCTACCGGGCATGGACGGTTTCGCCGCCCTGCGCGCCCTGCGCCGCGAACCGGCGACCAAGCAGGTGCCGATCATCATGATCAGCGGCAACGTCCAGGCCACCGAGCAGTTCTACGTGCAGCGCATCGGCGCCGACGATTTCATGAAAAAGCCCTTTTCGCGGCCAGAAGTGTTCGCGCGGATCGAACGGCTGCTGGACGAGGACGGCGTGCCGCGCCGGGTGGGCATGCAGACCGCGACACCGCCCTGATCCGAAACGTTGGCGGTAGAGCGGCCTTCAGGCCGCTATGTTTCCGACGCGGCCGAAGGCGCGCTTCCGGCGCCGGTCCGTTTGTGCGGCTCCTCGATGATGCGTTTGCGCAGGATGCGCACCGCGCCGACCATCAACAGATGCAGGTCGCGGACGAGGTATCGCGCCAGCGTGCCGTCGTCGATGTCGCCATCGCGCATGTCCGCATCGTGCAGGTCGAGGCGGAAATCCTGTCCCTGCAGTCCGCCGCCGTTGCTGAAATCGATCTCGAAATCGAAAACGACGCGACGCTGCGGTCGCACGCTCGCCGCCATCACTTCGGCGCCCGCTGGCTCAGCACCACGCTGCCCAGGATCAGCGCACCGGCGATCGCCATCGCGAGGGTCAGCGGCTCGTCCAGCAGCAGCCACGCCCAGCCCACGCCGAACAGCGGCACGAGATAGGTCGTGGTCGCGGCGCGCGGCGCGCCGATGCGTGCGATCAGCCGGTAGTACATGACGAAGGCGATGCCGGTGCAGATCACGCCCAGCGCCGCGACCGCCGCCCAGGATGTCGCCGACACCGCATGCGCCGGCCATTGCGCGATCGCGAACGGCGCGGTCATCAGCGCGGCGCAGGTCAGCGTCGCCGCCGCCACCGCGGTCGCCGGCAGGCCGGCGAGGTGGCGCTTCACCAGATTCGCGCCGATGCCGTAGAGGAAGGCCGCGGCGGTGCCCGCGGCCACCGGCAGGCCGATGCTGGCGCCGCCGACCTTGCCGCTGGCAAGCACGATCACGCCGGCGAAGCCCGCGACCAGCGCGATCGCCCGGCGCGTGCCGATCTTTTCGCCGTAGAACAGGAAGGCGATCAGGGCGACGAACAGCACCGCCATCGAATTGGTGATCGCGCCGACGCCGGCGGGCGCGCGCTGCGCGGCCCATGCGAACAGGGTGAAGGGAATCGCCGAATTCACCGCGCCGATCAGCGCCAGCCGCGGCCACAGCGCGGCGGAGAACGCGCGGCGCTCGCGCCACAGGAACGGCAGCAGGATCAGCGCGCCGAGCCCCAGCCGGATCGCGACCAGCGGCGTCGAGCCGAATTCCGGCGCGGCCACGCGCATGAACATGAAGGACGCGCCCCAGATCGCCCCGAGCAGGCCGAGTTCGAGCGGGGTGAGCCACGCTGGCGCGGCGCGCGCGCTCAGCAAGGGATCGGACACGGAAGCGTTCATCGGAATGCCTGAAGGAAGAAGTGATCAGCCCTGCTGCACGTGCAGCTGGCCGGACAGCGCGGCGGGATCGCCGCCCGCGCCGAGATACGCGCCGACATCGAGGTTGAAGCCGAGCAGGCAGGTGCCGGTGTCGGTGCGCGGGCGATGAAGACTGCCCGGCGCGAACACGACCTGAGTGCCGGCTGGGTAGCGGACATCGCCTTCGATCACCTCGCCGCTGAGCACGAAGTACGCCTCGCCGGTGTCGTGACGATCGATCCGCGGCCATTCGCTGCCCGCGGCCATCTCCACCAGCCAGGCACGGGCACCGGGCGGCGCCGGCAGGTCGCGGCGCAGGCAACCCTCGCCGACCACGATCGCCTCGATGCCTCCGGCCGCGACCGCGACCGCCGCCGGGCGCTCGCCGACGATATCCGCAAGTCGATGCACTCCCTCCATCCGGCCCATCCCGACCTCTGTCGATCACGACGCTGTTGTCTCGACACCGATCATAGAGCGTGCATGAGGCCTGACAAGCGCGTACTTTGTCGCCCAGACGCAAATCAGATTTGAGGCTTGCCATGGCGCTCAGACCCGACTGGCTGCCGGCGCTGTCCGCGTTCGAGGCCGCCGCCCGCCACCAGAATTTCGCCCACGCCGCCGAAGAGCTGCATCTGACCGCCAGCGCGGTCAGTCATCACGTGCGCAAGCTCGAAAGCCGGCTCGGCGTGTCCCTGTTCCAGCGCCATGCGCGCGGGGTCGCCCTGACCGCGGAGGGCCGGCAACTCGCCGACGCGGCCGGCAGCGCGCTGGCCGATCTGGAGGCGACCCTGGGCGGCCTGCGCCACGGCCGCGACGAGCAGGATCGCGTCCGCATCACCACCCTGCACTCGCTGCTCAACACCTGGCTGTTGCCGCGGCTGCCGGCGTTCTCCGCGCGGCATCCGGAGGTCAGGCTCGCGATCGACACCGAAATCGCGCTGACCCGCTTCGACGAGGGCGGCCCGGACATCGGCATCCGCCACGGCCCGGGCCACTGGCCGGGACTGACCGCGCACCTGCTGATGGACGACGCGCTGTTCCCGATGGCCGCGCCCGCGATGGCGGCACGCACGCGGACCGCGGCCGAGGTCGCCGCGCTCCCGCTCGTCGCCGACCTCGCCCGGCAGGGCTGGCACGACTGGTTCCGCGCCGCGGACGTGCACGGCGCGCGGCTCGACATCCGCCACACCTTCAGCGACAGCACCGATGCGCTGGAAGCCGCGGCGCAGGGACTCGGCGCGGTGCTCGCTCGCGCACGGATCGCCGCGCCCTGGTTGGACAGCGGTCGGCTGCAGCGGCTGCCCGGCCCCGCCCTGCCCACCCGCTGGCGCTACTACGTCGTGTATCCCGCGCACCGTCGGCTGCGCCCGGCGGCGCAGGCGTTCGTGGATTGGCTGCTGCTGGCGAGCGCGGAGGAACGCGATCCCGACCTGCACGCGCGCAGCGGCGATAATGCCCGGCCTTCCGCCCCGGAGCCGCGATGACCGCCACGCCCGCCACCCGCACCGCCTGGCTGCAGATCCATTTCTGCGTGCTGCTGTGGGGCTTCACCGCGATCCTCGGCAAGCTCATCACCCTGCCGGCGCTGCCGCTGGTGTGGTGGCGCATGCTGCTGGTCGCGGCATTGCTCATGCTGCTGCCGCGCGTGTGGCGCGGACTGCGCGCGATGCCGGCGCGGCTGCGCTGGGCCTACGCCGGCGCCGGCGTGCTGGTGGCGCTGCACTGGCTCACGTTCTACGCCGCCATCAAGCTCTCGAACGCCTCGGTCGGCGCCACCTGCATGGCCCTGGCCACCGTGTTCACCGCGCTGGTCGAGCCGTGGATGACCGGCAAGCGGCTGTCGAAGCGCGAAGTCGGGCTCGGCATCGCGGTGTTGCCGGGCGTGGCCCTGGTCGCGGGCGGCGTGCCCGACGGCATGCTCGTCGGCGTCGCGGTCGGTGCGGTGTCGGCGCTGCTGGTCGCGATCTTCGGCTCGCTCAACAAGCGTCTGGTGGAACACGCCGATGCGCTGTCGGTCACGGCGCTGGAAATGGCCGCAGGCGTCGCCGCGATGACCCTGCTCGCTCCCCTGTCCGGGCTGCTGTCGCCCGCGGCCTTCGGCGGCGACCCGTTCCTGTTGCCGGACCTGCGCGACGGCCTGTATCTGCTCGGGCTGGCCATCGCCTGCACCCTGGTGCCGTTCGTGCTGTCGCTGATGGCGCTGCGCCACCTCAGCGCGTTCGGCGCGCAGCTCGCGATCAATCTGGAGCCGGTCTACGCCATCGCCCTGGCGATGCTGTTGCTGGGCGAACAGCGCGAACTCACGCCGACCTTCTACCTCGGCGTCGCCATCATCCTCGGCACGGTGCTGATCTACCCGCTGGTGGTGCGGCCGCGGCGGATCGAACATCCGGAAGCGCTGGCGCTGACCGAGGCCAAGGTGATCGGTGAAGCCGGCGAAGCGAGCGAGGCCGACGCGCCCGGTCCGCGCTGACCCCGCGGCGCCGCTGTGGCAGTCTAGACGCCCCTTCGCCGCAGACCCGCGCCGGCCCGTCCCCCATGTACCTGGAGTACTACGGCCTCGAACAGGCGCCGTTCTCGATCACGCCCGACCCGCACTACGTGTTCCTCAGCGAACACCATCGGGACGCGCTGGCGCATCTGCTCTACGGCATCCAGCAGGGCGGCAGCGGCGGGTTCGTGCAGCTCACCGGCGAAGTGGGCACCGGCAAGACCACGCTGAGCCGGCTGCTGCTGAACCGATTGCCCGAGAACACCCACGCCGCGCTGGTGCTGAACCCGCGGCTGGAGCCCGTGGAACTGCTGCAGACCATCTGCGAGGAATTGCGGCTGCCGGTGAACAAGGCCACACCCGTGCCGCCGGCCGCACCGGCGTCGGGCAAACGCAAGGGCAAGGCCGCCGCACCCGCGGCCCCGCGCGCGACCGCGACACCGGGCGGCAAGGCGCTGTTCGACGCGCTCAGCGCGTATCTGCTGGCGGCCTATGCGAAGGGCGATCGCGTGGTGCTGATCGTCGACGAGGCGCAGAACCTGTCGACCGAAGCGCTGGAGCAGGTGCGCCTGCTCACCAACCTCGAAACCGAAACCCAGAAGCTGTTGCAGATCATCCTGATCGGCCAACCGGAACTGCGCGACACCCTCGCGCGGCCGGAACTGCGCCAGCTCGCGCAGCGGATCACCGCGCGCTATCACCTGCGCCCGCTCGACGAAGCCGCGACCGGGGCCTATCTGCGTCACCGGCTCAACACCGCCGGCGCGAAACGCTTTCCGTTCTCGCAGGACGCGGTGCGGCGGCTGCACCGGCGCAGCGGCGGCGTGCCGCGGCTGATCAACGTCGTCGCCGAGCGCGCACTCCTCGGCGGCTACGCGCACGATCTGCTGACGATCGACGCGAAGACGGTCGATCGCGCCGCCGACGAAGCGCTGGCGCCGTCGTCCGCCGGCCAGCGTCGCGAACTGGCCAAGCTGTTCGTGATCGGCGGGCTGGCGGTCGCGGCGACGGTGCTGGCGGTGGTGGTCGCGCGTCCGGACGCAAACCGTCCCGCGTCGGCCGCCGCAGCGACGCGCACGGCGGCCGCATCGCTTGCGAGCCCATCGCCCGCGCCCGATGCCGACGCGCTGCTGCAGCGGCTGCGCACGACGCCGGCGGCGTCGACGCGCGAGTGGGCGGCATTGGTCGCGGCGTGGAAAGCGCCGGCCGCGCTGCGCACGGTGTCGCCCGATGCCTGCCCCGCCGTGCCCGCGCCCGGCTGGCGCTGCCTGCGCAGCCGCGCGCAGCTCGAACCGCTGCTGCGCATCGACCGCCCGGTGCTGCTGCGCCTGCGCGCGGAACCGCAGGCCGCGTGGGCGACCCTGCTCGGCGCCGATGCGCGCCGCGTGACGCTGTCGCTCGACGGCGCGCCGCTCACGATCGACCGGGTGGTGCTGGCCGGCGTGTGGAACGGCGAATACCTCGCGATCTGGCCCGCGCCGGCGACGCTGGAAACGCGCTTCGCCGCCAACGATGCGAAAGCCCTCGCCTGGGTGCGACAGCGGCTGCCCGCGGGCAGCGCGGCCGATCCCGCCGCCGCGCTGCGGGCGTTCCAGGCCCGCGCCGGCCTGCGCGGCAGCGGCGCGCTGGATGCCGACACCCTGTTCGCGCTGACCGCCGGCGACCCCGGCCCGCATCTGTCCGCACGGACGGAGTGACCGATGTCCTTCATCCTCGACGCCCTGCGCAAATCCGAAGCCGCCCGCCGCCGCAGCGAAGCGCCCGATCTGTTCGCGACGATGCCGCAAACCGCCGAACCCGAGCGCGCGCGGCGCACGTGGCCGCTGTGGGCCATTGCCGGCCTCGGCGTGCTGTCGCTGATCGCCGCGATCTGGCTGGTCGCGCTGCGGCCGGCAATGCCGCCGGCCACGACACGCGTCGACGACACGCAGGCACCGGCGCTCGAAGCGCCATCGCCGCAGGCGGCCGCACCGACCGCCGCGGCACCGGCCGCGGACAGCCCGCCGGTCGTCGAAGTCCCACCGGCGTCGACGACTTCGATCCCGACGCCTGCGCCGCTGCCATCCGTGCCGGTGCCATCCACACCTGCGGCATCCGCGCCCGTGGCATCGCCTCCCGTCGCAACGCCGACGACCGCGACACCGCGCGAACTGCCGTCGCCGCCACCGACCGCAACACCGCCGGTGCCGCCGCCCGCGAGCGACCAGCCGATCGCGCTCGCCGATCTCGACCCGGCCACGCGCAACCAGTTGCCGCCGCTGAAACTCAGCATGCATCTGTGGAACGAAACGCCGTCGGGACGTTTCGTGATTCTCGACGGTCAACGCCTGAAGGAAGGCGACGTGCTCGGCGAAGTCGTGGTCGAACGCATCACCCGCGACGGCGCGGTGCTGGTCTGGCGCGGCGGGCGACTGAAGATCGCGTTGCAGTAGCGCTCAGCCGACATCGTCGCAATCGTAGAGTCGCATCAGATCCGGCAATGTCCGCCCGGGTTCGTCGCGGAAACGCGCGTCGAGGGCTTCGATCGTCTGGATGCGGTCGACGCGGAAATTGCGGAAATCCTCGCGCGATTCGCACCAGGCCGCGAGCGTCCACACCTGACCCCAGAAGAAGCAGCCCAACGGCCGCACCGTGCGCACGCTGGTGTCGTCCTTGAGATCGAGATACGTCAGCCGCAGCTTGATCCGCTGTTCGGTCGCCTGCCGCAGCCGCTGCAGGCGCTCGCGGGTCTGCGGATCGGTGCCGATCGAGGGCGCGTACACGCTCAGGCTTTCCGCCGCCGCGCGTTCGGCGGCCGGCAACACCGCGAGGATCTTCGCCAGCGCATCCTCGGCGCCCGCCGCCAGCGCGGGATCGATGCGCGGCTGCGCGATGCGTACGCAGGCCACCAGCGCCTGCGCTTCGCGCGCGTCGAACATCAGCGGCGGCAGATCGAAGCCGCGGCGCATGCGGTAACCAACGCCGGCTTCGCCTTCGATCGGCACGCCCTGCGCCTGCAGCGCGGCGACGTCGCGATAGATCGAACGCGGCGAGATTTCCAGGCGCTCGGCGAGAAACGCGGCCGTCGTCAGGCGACGGCCGCGGATGAGTTGCACGATCTGGAACAGGCGGTCTGCGCGGCGCATGCGGCTACAGTCTTCGACGGAGGTCGCCGCCACATCCTGCCATGTCAGGCCGGCGCGTGCAGACCGACGCGATTGCCTTCGCTGTCGGCGATGTGCGCGAAGCAGCCCATGCCTTCGGGCAGCTCGGTCCGCGGCAGCATCACCCGGCCTCCAGAAGCGTCCACCCGCGCCAGTACCGCATCCAGCGAGGAACCGGCGTTGAGATAGACGATCGCGCCTTCGGTGCCGGGCGTCGCGTGCGGCGCGGCGAACAGACAGCCGCCGACGCCGTATTGCTCGTAGGGGAAGATCGCGAGCGTGGTCTCCGGGCCCATCGCCTCGCGGCGCAGCGGCGTGGCGAACAGGGTTTCATAGAAGCGCTGTGCGCGATCCAGATCGGCGACCGGGATCTCGAACCAGTTCACGGCGTTGTGTCGTGTGTGTTGCATGCGATGTCCTCGATGCGGGTGACGGGAGAACGCATGCTGCGCGCATGCCACTGACGCTGGCTGTCAGCAATAGTGGCCTTCGATATCGTCGAATGTCAGCCAAGCACGGCTTCGTGCGGATCGTCCGTCGTTTCGCGCACCGCAACCGGCGTCGCATCCGCAATGACGACGTGCGCCTCGCCGTGCGCGGCGCAGCGCTGGCAGGCGGCTTGACCATGCGCCTGCCAGATCGCATCCGCACCGCAGGACGCACAGGCCTTGCCCGGCTGCGGATGCGCGCCGCAGGCATCGCAACAGCGCACGCGTCGCGTGCGTTTCGCATTCTTCGCGAATGCCGCCAGGCAGATCGGACAATGGCGACCGCCGCGCCGCAGCTTCGACGGCGCGTCCCTGCGGTTGCGCGGTACATGGCGGACGAGCGTCGCCGCGTCCGCCGTATCGGAAGGGAATGGCCGCGTCATTCGCCCATGTAGCAACAATTGAGCTTGTTGCCGTCGAGATCGCGAAAATAGGCGGCGTAGAAACCGGGATAACGCTGACCCGGCGCACCCTCGTCGGTACCGCCCAGCTCGATCGCCCTGGCATAGACGCGATCCACCTGTTCGCGGCTGCTCGCGCCCAGCGCCACCATCGTGCCGTTGCCGACGCTTGCCGGTTCCTTGTTGAACGGCCAGGTGATGCCGAGGCCGGCGCCGTCCTTGGAATTGCCCCAAGCGATGAAGTAGTCGGGTTCTTCCATGAAACGCTCGGCGCCGAGTTCGGCCAGGACCGCGTCGTAGAAGGCGGCGGCGCGCGCCAGGTCGTGGGTACCGAGGGTGGTGTAGGCGATCATCGCAGGTCTCCGGAAAGGGAAGCCGCAGTATCCGCGGGTCCTGCTGACAACCCTGTGTCAGCAGCCGCGCAACCGGCCCGTTATGCTACGCCGGACCGGGCGGACATCGCCGCCCTTCTCTCGTCGACGCGCCCATGCAGATTCTCCGTTTCGAACTCGACCGCGACCACGTCGAACTCCATCAATTGCTCAAGCTCACCGGCATCTGCGACAGCGGCGGCGCGGGCAAGCACCTGGTCGCCAGCGGCGAGGTGCGGGTGGACGGCATCGTCGAACTGCGCAAGACCTGCAAGATCCGCGGCGGACAGCGCGTCGAGGTCGGCGATGTCGCGATCGAGGTCGTCGCCGGCTGACGCCGCTCAGGCCAGCGGCAATTCGCGCTCCGCCTGACAAAGCAGATCGTGGAGGGCCTGTACCGATTCGGCGCCCGGATCGCTCGGACCGCTGCCCACGGTTTCGAGATATCGGCAGGCGGCATAGCCCTGCGCTTCGCGGTCGTAACGCTCGATCCACGCGCGCCGCGCAGGCAACGACGCGTGCTCGGGCCGCCACGCCGCCGAATACGGCGCGCGCAGACGCTGCAGCCCCATGCGCCAGGGCTTGGGCGTGACCCGTGCGCGGAAACAGTTCTGGTTGAGGCACATCCGCGCGTAGAGCGGGTCGACGCCCAGCGCATCGAAGCACGTGCGGACCGCGTCCTCGCGCGGATCGAAGCGGCGATGCAACGCGAGCAGGCGCAGGCCGGCCGGCGTGCGATAGACGCGCAGGCGCCAGTCGGGATGCGACGCCACGAACCGGCGCACGCGACGCAGCGCGACCTGCTCGGGACCGCCGCGCAGCGCGACGACGACCTTGCGCAGCGCGCCCGGCAGCGGCACGCCGAGCAGCAGCGACGCGAAGAAGGCCACGATCAGCGACGCGATGACCTGCACGTGGAACACCCCGATCAGCGCGGCGGCCGCCGCCACGAACACCAGCGCCATCGCGGCCAGCACATGCCGCGGACGACTGTGCTCGGCGAAATCGATATCAGCGAACAGGACGTCCGGCGTGTTCAGGCACAGCGCGCCGTAGCCGGTGCGGGTGATCGCGCTGTCGCCGTGACGGTCGACGATCTCCTCGCGGATCGGCACGCCCTCGGCGCCGTTGTAGGCGACCCGGCGTTCGCGGCGCGGCAGCGTTTCACCCGACAGCACCCGCGCCATCGCCTCCCGTGCGCGGGTGTCCGCATGCGCCTGCGCCTCGGCCTCGCCGACCTCCGACCAGCCGAAGCGTCGCAGCGTGACCGTGCGCCGTCCTTCCCGGTGCTGTAGACGGGCTTCGGCCCAATAGGTCGGAATGAGCATCGCGGATCTCCTGCGTGGGCGGTGTCGTCGTCGGAAGCGCTCAGCGCGTCGCGAGGTGGGTGCGCAGAAACGCCAGCACGCGATCGTAATACTCGCGGCGGTTCTCTTCGCCGTAGATGCCGTGGGTTTCGTCGGTGAAGAACAGGGTATCGACCGGCTTCCGCGCCTTCTCCATCGCCGCGACCATCGCCCGTGCATGTTCGAACGACACCCGATCGTCGTGCTGCCCGTGCACCAGCAGCAGCGGCGCGCGAATGCGGTCGACGTGCCGCACCGGAGATTGTTCGAACAGCGCCTGCTCGTCGTCGCCGACGGCCTCGTCGAGATAACGGCGGCCCCACGCGGTGCGCTGGGTGTCGCCCCACTTGCGGGTGACCACCAGATTCGTCGCACCGGCGGTCGAAATCGCGCAGCGGAAAAGATCCGGCTCGCGCGCGACGCCCATCAGCGATGCGTAGCCGCCGAAACTGGTGCCCCAAAGGCAGACGCGCGCAGGATCGACCCGGCCGCTGGCCGTCGCCCAGCGCGTGGCGTCGACGATGTCGTCCATGATCTTCAGGCCCCACTGGCGATGGCCGGCACGCTCGAACGCCCGACCGAAACCGTCGGAACCACGGTAGTTCACCCGCAGTACGGCATAACCGTTGGCCGCGAGCAGTTGCGACTCTTCGTCGTAGGCCCATTCGTCGCGGACGCCGAACGGTCCGCCGTGCGGCATCACCACCAGCGGCGGCGGCGAAGCGGCGGCGAGCGGCAGGGTGAGATAGCCGTGCAGTTCGATGCCGTCGCGGGTCGTGAAGGCGATCGGTTCGTTGCGCGCCAGCGCTTCCGGATCCAGCCACGGCTTCTCGCGCGCGAGCAGATCCATGCGCCGGGTGTCGCGGTCGAGCATGTAGAAACTGCCCGGATCGCGATCGCTCCAGACCTTGACCACGACATGCCGGCCGTCGCGCGAACCGTCGATGAAGGCGACCGCATCCTGGGGAAACGCCGCCTCCATGCCGCGCAGCAGCTTCGCGTCCGGATCGGCGGGATCCCAGAAGCGCGCGCGCGGCACGCCGAGACCGTAGGCGGCGCCGATCGGCTGGCGGCCGTCGGCCGACCACACCACGAACGCGGGATCGAGTTTCGGATCGCTCATCGCGACCGTGCGTTCGCCGGTCGCGAGGGTGAGACGTTCGATGCGGTCCGGTCCGTCCCTGCGTTCGACCTGCATGAAGACCTGCGCGTCGTCGCGCGAGACGCCGATCAGCGCGATCTCGACGCCGCTCTGCGATTCGTCGTTGAAAATCTCCCAGCGCTCGCCGCGGCGGATCCAGACGCGCTGGTTGCGATTGTCGTCCGTGGCGTGCGCGAACAGCACGCGGCCCGCGTTGTCGGTGAAGAAGCTGGCGCCGACCGCCGGCGCATCGACGATGCGCGGGCCGCCGACGCCGCCACGCGTGCCGACCTTCTGGACGTAGCTGAGGCAGCCTCGGGTCGTGGACTTCGCGCAGCGCTCGACGAGCATGTGCTCGTCGTCGTCGACCAGGGTGTCGACGATCGCGTCATAGATGATGCGCTTGCCGGTGCCGTCGACATTGATCGCGACCACCCGCGGATCGGTGTAGTACTGCTGGAACATGTCGCCACGCCAGCGGGTCTGCACGAACAGGCGGTCGTCGCCGACCCACCAGACCCGGCCGATCTCGGACTTTTCCTCGGGGTCGAGCACCCGGACCGGCGTGTTGGTCTCGCGATCGATGATCGCCAGCAGCACCCGCGGGTGCTTCCGGTCCTGCTCGCGCACGGTCGCGGCGACATAGCGGCCGTTCGGCGAAATCTTCACCAGCCCGTGCTGCGCGGGCCGGAGCAGTGCCTCAGTCGTCGGCGGCGACGTCGCGCACGCGGGCGCGCACCACAGCGCGCAACACAACGAAGCCACCGCAACGACACGCCGCATCATCGCCCCTCCGGGCCACCATCATGCGGACAGTCGATCAAATCCACGGGGCACTGACAAGCCCGGCGCGCGGGAGGCGCCGGGCGCGATGCGACGCGATCAGGCCCCGCTCGGCGGGCCCTTGCGGTGCGGCTTCTTCGGCCCGGGCTTGAAGCCGCCGGGTTTGAAGCCGCCGGGCTTGAACCCGCCGGGTTTGCCGCCGCCCGGCGCGAAGCCGCGCGGTTTGAAGCCCTGCGGCTTCGATCCGCCGCCGTCGTATTCGTCCAGCTTCTGCAGGCGCAGCGCCTGGCCGGCCACGCGCACTTTCTTGAGGTGCATCAGCAGCGGCTTGGGCATGCCTTCGGGCAGATCGAGGATCGAATGATCGTCGTGGATGTCGATGCGGCCGATGTACTTGCTGTCGAGCCCGGCCTCGTTGGCGATCGCGCCGACGATGTTGCCCGGCTTGACGCTGTGCATGTGGCCGACCTCGATGCGATAGGTCTCCATGCCTGCTTCCGGCGGCTGGCGCGGTCCGACGTCCTTCTTGGGCCGCGGCGCGCGCTCCTCGCCCTCGCCGCGGGGCGCGCGCTCGCTGCGGTCCGGACGCTCGCCGCCGGGACGGTCGCCGCGCTCGGGGCGCGGTTCGCGCTGGGCGCGCTCGGCGTATTCGCGACGCTGCTGGAATTCCTGCGGTTCGCGCTTGCGCTCCGGCGCCAGCAGCAGCGGCGTGTCGCCCTGCAGCAGTTTCGCCAGCGCCGCCGCGATCTCGATCGCCGGCACGTTGTGTTCGCGTTCGTAGCGTTCAACCAGCTCGCGGTACAGGCCCATCTCGCCGCCGCTGTTCTCGTCCAGCGCCAGGGTGTCGGTGATGCGGGCGAGGAATTTCGTCACCCGCGCATCGTTCACGCTCTCGACCGTCGGCAACTGCATTTCCGCGATCGGCTGGCGCGTCGCGCGTTCGATCGCGCGGAGCATGCTCTTCTCGCGCGGACTGACGAACAGGATCGCCTCGCCGCTGCGCCCGGCGCGGCCGGTGCGGCCGATGCGGTGGACGTAGCTCTCGGTGTCGTAGGGAATGTCGTAGTTCAGCACGTGGCTGATGCGCTCCACGTCGAGGCCGCGCGCGGCCACGTCGGTGGCGACGAGGATGTCGAGCTTGCCGTCCTTCAACTGCTGGATGGTCTTCTCGCGCTGCGCCTGCTGCACGTCGCCGTTGATCGCGGCGGCGGCGAGGCCGCGCGCCTGCAGTTTCTCGGCCAACTCGTCGGTAGCCGATTTGGTGCGCGCGAAGATGATCATCGCGTCGTAGGGTTCGGCTTCGAGGATGCGGGTCAGCGCATCGAGCTTGTGCAGGCCGCTGACGAACCAGAACCGCTGGCGGATGTTGGTCGCGGTGGTGGTCTTGGCGGCGATGGTGACTTCGGCCGGATCGCGCAGGTAGGTCTGGGCGATGCGGCGGATCTGCGACGGCATGGTCGCGGAGAACAGCGCGACCTGGCGCTGCTCGGGCACTTTCTTCAGCACGGTTTCGACGTCGTCGATGAAGCCCATGCGCAGCATTTCGTCGGCTTCGTCCAGCACCAGCGCCTTGAGGTCGGACAGATCGAGGGTGCCGCGTTCGAGGTGATCGATCACCCGGCCCGGGGTGCCGACGACGACATGCACGCCGCGCTTCAGCGCCTGCAACTGCGGGTAGTAGCTCTGGCCGCCGTAGATCGGCAGCACGTGGAAGCCGGGCAGCTTGTGCGCATAGCGCTGGAAGGCTTCGGCGACCTGGATCGCGAGTTCGCGGGTCGGCGCCAGCACCAACACCTGCGGGGTGTGCTTCGACAGATCGAGGCGCGACAGCAGCGGCAGCGCGAAGGCGGCGGTCTTGCCGGTGCCGGTCTGGGCCTGGCCGAGCACGTCGCGGCCGGCCAGCAGCGCGGGAATGGTCGCGGCCTGGATCGGGGACGGCGTTTCGTAGCCGACCTCCTGGACTGCGGCCATGACCTGCTCGGACAGGCCGAGATCGGCGAAACGCAGGGAGGGAACTTCGGTCGACATTGCGGTACATCCACGGCTGACAGCCGGATATTGTGCGCCCTCGCGGTGGGGCAATGACTCAGGGCGGCGAAGGACCGCATCGACGGACGCCCCGCGTCGACCATGAAATTCATTGAAATCATGCATTTGCGACGGATTTTCGGATCGGGACCGGTCGCATGCCGGCATGCGGAGAGCGGCGCCGGGCGGAGGTTTCGGCGCCGAACCGCGCCGGCGATCCGCTCAGATCGCTTCCGATTCGACGATGCGCACGCCCGGCGTCGCCGTGAGCGCGGCATCGAGCAGACAGCGTGCGATCCGCTCCGAGGGCGCCACCCGGTAACGCTTCGGCACCAGCGGTTCGAGCGCGCGCAGAGCGACCATGCCGAGATGCTCCATCGGTCGCCGCCGCTCGCGCTCGCCGCCGATGATCGACGGCCGCACGATCGTCAGCGACGGATAGCCGAGCGCTTCGACGCCGCGCTCCGCCTCGCCCTTGCAGCGCAGATAGAACCCGCGCGCGCCGGCGTCGGCGCCCAGCGAGGAATTCAGCGCGAAGGCCCGCGCCCCGGCATCGCGGGCGTTCGCGGCGACCGCGAGCACGTAGTCGACATCGACCCGTCGGAACGCCGCCTGCGAGCCGGCATCGCGGATCGTGGTGCCGAGCGCGCAGACGACGCCATCGACCGACCACCAGGGCGCCTGCGCGGGCAGGGCCTCGAAATCGACCACCGGGTTCTCGAGTTTCGCGTGAGCGGGCAGTGCGCGACGGGTGGGCGCGACGATCCGCGACACGCGCGGATCCGCGAGCGCCAGGGCCAACGCATGACGGCCGACGAGACCGGTCGCACCGGCGATGAGGATCCGGCTCATGGCGGCGTCGGCTCGGTGTCGCGGTCCGCAGCCGCCGGCGTTCGGACCGATGGCGCGGACGCCGTGGACGCATGTCGCGCCAGTGCGCCGCGCAGCGATTCGAGCTTCACCGGCTTGGTCAGGTAATCGTCCATGCCCGCCTCCAGACAGCGTCGGCGGTCGTCGGCCATCGCATGCGCGGTCAGCGCGATGATCGACAGCCGCGGGCGCCGTTCGGCGATCTCGATCTGGCGCCAACGACGGGTGGCGGCGTAGCCGTCGATGTCCGGCATCTGGCAGTCCATCAGCACCACGTCCCAGCGATCCTGTGCCATCCGCTCCAGCGCGCGTCCGCCGCTGCCGGCGCATTCCACCGTGCAGCCATCGCGTTCCAGCATGAGCTTGACCAGCGATGCGTTCAGCGCGTTGTCCTCGACCACCAGCACGCGCAGGCCGCCGATCGCGGACGCCGGCGTCGCGGTCGCGACCGTCGGCGGCATGCCGGCATCGTCCGCCGACGCGGCCGACGCCGCGCTCGCCTCGGCTTCGGGCACGATCACCGCGAAGCGGCTGCCGACGCCCGGCTCGCTGTCCAGATCGATGCGCCCGCCCATCAGCGCGATGAGGTCGCTGGAAATCTTCAGGCCCAGACCGGTGCCGGCATGCGCCCGGCTCACGGAATCGTCGCCCTGCTGGAACGCCGAGAAAATCCGCGTGCGCGCATGCGCGGCGATGCCGGGCCCGGTATCGACGACCGCGATCCGCAGCCTGCGCGGCGCGTCGTCGCCCGGCAGCAGGTCGACCTCGATCCGCACGCTGCCGGCGGCGGTGAACTTGATCGCGTTGCCGACCAGATTCACCAGCACTTGGCGCAATCGCGCCTGATCGCCGACGAAACGTGCGGGCACGTCGGGTGCGCAGACGGCATCCAGCACCAGCGATCTGGCGTCGGCGTCCGGAGCGAACATGTCGAGCACGCCGTCGACCAGTCGTCGCGGCGCGAACGGCGCGGCATGCAGCACGATCTTGCCGGCTTCGACCTGCGAGAGATCCAGCACATCGCTGATGAGCGCCAGCAGCGACTGCCCGGCGCGATGGATGCTGTGCGGCAACTGCCGGTGCTGCGGCGCGTCCGGCGCTTCGGCCAGCAGCTCGCTCATGCCGATGATCGCGTTCAGCGGCGTGCGCAGCTCGTGGCTCATGTTGGTGAGGAAGGTGGACTTGGCGCGATTGGCGGCATCGGCGCGATCGAGCGCTTCGCCCAGGGTCCGGGTCATCGTCATCAGCGCGGTGCGCTGGGCGATGTTGTGCTGGATGGTGCGGCTGACGACGAACCCCTGGCGCAGCAGGAAGGCGGCGAAGAAACAGGCGGCCACACCGGCGACGACGAAATCCCGTTGGCCGGAGAACAGGAAATACAGCGCGAAAGGCCCGATGTTGCACAGCACGTAAGCGGCATGCGCCGGCCACCAGGCGCCGAAACTGCTGGTCGCGGCGGCAGGCATGCTGATCAACAGGAATGCGATCACGAAGTACAGCTCGCTGTGGCCCAGCGGGAACAACAGCGTGGCGGCCGCGCCCCACACGCCGCCGCACAGCGCACCGAGCAGGATGCAGCCCAGCGGGGAGCCGGAAAGACTGTCGCCGTTCGCATCCGGCTGCCACTGCGCGGGCGACGCCAGCCAGATCCGCAACGCCGACGCCAGGCCCACGGCGATCGCCCATCCGCCCAGCAATTCCGGCGAATGCACGTCGCGCAGCGTCCACAGGAACAGCACGGCCACGGCGAGGGTCGCGAACGCACCGGCACGCCCCTGCGCAAGCACGAGCTGTCGGCATTCCTTCTGGATGCGCTCGCGCGTCGCCACGGATTCAGCGCTGGTCATGATCCCCCCCTCGTTCCGCGGCCCGCATTCCCCTGCGGTATCAGGCCATACGATACCGGCAGCCCACGTTCGCGGCGAGCGCCCGCCGCCATGAGACGTGACGCGCCCCCCGTTTCCGGCCGTCGGGGCCGATCCGCCCGCGACCGCTGGCGACATGCTTCGGCCGTATGGTGTCTGAACACGGCCGCGGTCCGCGGTGTCCTCTCGCCGCATGGCTCTGCGTTTGCTGGATTCGAGGCCGGCGCACCATCCCGCCGTCCGCTTCCATCCCGTCCTTCATCATTCGATTCGACAAGAGGTCATCCATGCTCAAGCGTCTGTCCGTTCTCATCGCCGCCTCGCTGCTCAGCACCTCCGCGTTCGCCGCGGACGGCTGGACCGGTTGGTACGTTGGCGCCAGCGCCGGCCACGGCAGCGGCGAATCCGATGCCCGCGTCGCGCTGGGTGGCGCCTGGTCCAGCGAATCGGCCGCGCTGCGCGACGAAGTGGTCGCGCAGATGTCCAACGACCTCGATCCGAGCGGCAGC
This sequence comes from Lysobacter hankyongensis, assembly GCF_039543145.1. NCBI lineage: Bacteria > Pseudomonadati > Pseudomonadota > Gammaproteobacteria > Lysobacterales > Lysobacteraceae > Lysobacter > Lysobacter hankyongensis. The sequence goes on from NZ_BAABJE010000007.1 coordinate 58,754, forward strand.
GGCTATGGCCTGCAGTTCGGCTACAACCACGACTTCGGCGGTTTCGTGCTGGGCGCCGAACTCGATCACAGCTGGCTGAACATCGACGAGTCCGCCGTCGACGGCCCGCGCGCCACCACCGCTTTCCCCTCGCTGAGCTACACGACCGTCAACGCCGTCGAACTCAACGACCAGACCAGCCTGCGCGTGAAACTCGGCTATGCCGCGGATCGTCACTTCGTCTACGCCACCGGCGGCTGGACGCAGGTGGACGTGGATGCGGCCGCCGGCATCACCAGCAACGGCGGCTACGCCAAGCTCGGCGGCTTCTCCGATCGCCTTGACGGCACCCAGTATGGCCTCGGCTACGAATTCGACTTCGGCAATCAGTGGTCGATCCGCGGCGAATACCTGCGGACGAATCTCGACGATTTCGACTACGACACCGTCTACCTGCCGGGCAGCACCTTCGTGAGCCCCGCCTACACCGAAACGGTGCGCCAGGATCTGGATTTCGACACCATCCGCGTCGGCGTCAACTACCGCTTCTGATCCCGCTGCTGCAGCGCAATTCGGCGACACCCCCCTTCGGGCCCGGAATTCCGGGCCCGATTTTTGTTCTACCGCCCGGAATTCCGGGCCCGATCTTGTTCTACCGCCCGGAATTCCGGGCCCGATGTCGTTGGGCGCTCTCCGGCATCGATCGCGCCCGAAACGAGACGCGCATCTCACCCGACGATCGCGCACGCTCAGCGGATCGATTCTCATTTGCCGCAAACGACTGTTGCAGGGCAACAGATCGCGCCGTCGTCGCATGCCGCAAGGACCGCGATGCGGCGCAGGCGACGCGCGGCGCGATCCGCATCCATCGCCTGCGTTTCACGGGACGCGAACGCGCGCACGCAGTGGGGGACCGCCATCGACACGGCCGGGCGCGCGCGGCCATCGCGCCGGCGACGCTTGCAAAATGCACGCATTCGCGGCACACACACGTTCCCCCAGCCCTGCCGCGCCCGCGGCCCACCCGGTCGACATGATGCGACCGCACCACCCCGACATGGAGAGATCATGACCGCTCGTCTGTTGTTGCCTGCCGCGCTTCTGCTCTGCCTCGCCGCTCCGCTGCCCGACACCGCCCTCGCCGCGCCCCCCGACGCCGGCGCACCATCCGCCGAAGACGAGCGGCCGGTCTTCGTGACCATCCAGTATCGCGATCGCGCGCAGCTGCAGTCGCTGGCGTCGCGCTTCCAGCACATGATCGTCGACCGCACCCAGCGCACGGTCCGCACCGAAGCCACCACCGCCGATATCGACGCGATCCGGCGCAGCGGCATGCGCGTCGACATCGATCAGGCCTCGACCGACCGCATCCGCAGCGCCGAAGCCGCGATGCGCGGCGGCGGATTCGGCACCCGCAGCATTTCCGGCTATGCCTGTTATCGGACCGTCGAAGAGACCTACGCGACCATCGACCAGCTGGTCGCGAACAAACCCGCGCTCGCCAGCGTGTCCAACATCGGTCCGACCTGGTTGAAGTCGCGCAACACCGGCGGCTACGACATGAAGGTGCTGCGACTGACCAATTCGGCGACGAACGCGACGCGCCCGAACAAGCCGCCGATGGTGATGTTCGGTTCGATCCACGCCCGCGAATACACCCCGGCCGAGCTGCTGACCCGCTTCGGCGAATGGCTGGTCAACGGATACGGCAGCGACCCGGAAGCCACCTGGCTGATGGACAACTACACGTTCTATCTCGTGCTGCAGGCCAATCCCGACGGCCGCAAGAAAGCCGAAACCGGCCTGTCCTGGCGCAAGAACGTCAACAACACCAACGGCAGTTGCAGCGCCAACAGCGTCGGCATCGATCTCAACCGCAATTTCCCCTTCCACTGGAACACCGTGGCCGGCGGCTCCAGCGGCAACGCCTGCGTCGAAACCTATCGCGGCCCGCTGGCGCAGTCAGAACCCGAAACCCAGAATCTGATGCGGCTCGTCGCCGGCACACCGAACGCCAGCGGCGTCTACAGCGGCGGCCTGTTCCCGGATCGCCGCAGCGACGGCAACACCAGCGCCGCCCCGGACGACTACCAGGGCATGTTCCTCGACATCCACAGCTATTCGCAGCTGGTGCTGTGGTCGTGGGGCGATACCACCGCGGCGGCGCCGAACGGTCCCGCGCTGCGCACGCTGGGCCGGCGCATGGCCTACTTCAACGGCTATCGCCCGCAGCAGTCGAACGAGCTCTACGGCACCGACGGCACCACCGACGACACCATGTACGGTCTGCTCGGCGTGCCCAGCTACACGATCGAACTCGGCGTCTCGTTCTTCGAATCCTGTTCGACCTTCACCGGCTCGACGCTGCCGAACAATCTCGCGTCGCTGAAGTACGCGGCGCGCAATCTCACCGCGCCCTACCGCTATCCGTCCGGCCCGAACACGGTGAGCGTGTCCACCTCCAGCGCGTCGGTTCCGGCCGGCACGCCGGTGACGATCTCCGCGATCCTCGACGACAGCCAGTTCAACCAGAGCAACGGCACCGAAACCACGCAGGCGATCGCATCGGCGAAGCTCTATCTCGACCTGCCGCCGTGGGAAGCGGGCGCGACCGGCATCGCGATGAGCGCGAGCGACGGCAGCTTCAACGCCACCCGCGAGACGGTCACCGCCAGCCTCGGCACCACCGGTCTGGCCGCGGGCCAGCACATCGTCTACGTGCAGGGCACCGACGCCGCCGGCAAACCCGGCACACCGAATGCGGTGCTGCTGACGATCACCGGCGGCGGCGGTGGCGGCAACGTCGCACCGGTGGCGAACTTCAGCAGCACGGCGTCGGGGCTGACCGCCACGTTCACCGACACCTCCACCGACAGCGACGGCAGCATCGCCGCGCGCAGCTGGAATTTCGGCGATGGCAGCACCTCGACCGCGACGAATCCGAGCAGGACCTACGCGGCGGCCGGCACCTACAACGTCAGCCTCACCGTCACCGACAACGGCGGTCTCACCAACACGAAGTCGCAGTCGGTCACGGTGAGCGCCGGCGGTGCGCAGACCTACACCAACGGCACCGACGTCGCCATCGGCGACAACGCGACGGTGGAAAGCCCGATCACCGTGTCCGGTCGCAGCGGCAACGCGGGCGCGGCGACGCCGGTTCTCGTCAACATCGTCCACACCTACAAGGGCGATCTGAAGGTGGATCTGGTGGCGCCGGACGGCAGCGTGTACGTGCTGCACAACCGCACCGGCGGCAGCGCGGACAACATCAACACGACCTACACCGTGAATCTGTCGACCGAAGTATTGAACGGCATCTGGAAGCTGCGGGTGAACGACAACGCCGCGGGCGATACCGGCCTCATCGACAGCTGGAGCATCACGTTCTGAGTCGTCGGCGACAATGACGCGACACGAAAGACCCGGGCATGCCCGGGTCTTTTTTTGTGCGCCGCGCGAGCGCAGGGGCGTCGTTCCCGAACCACGACTCCGGCCTCGACGCAAGCCTTGACGAAGGCGAAATCTGTCGCCCGAGGAATCACGAAAACATCTGTTTTTCAAGAGATTTCATTGATCGTCCGGCGTCGCAGTCCGTGCGACCCCGATGCCGATAATGGACAGCACGCAAAGACACGACGTCATCCTCGAACGCCCGAATGCGTGCCGGGCGACACCCATCGAAGATCGCCGGGAGGAGGACAGGACGTCTTCCTTCGCAGGGACGCACTTGCCTGGCCGGTGGACTCCACGGATGGAGACCGCCGGCCGGGGAAGACGGCGCAGCGCGCGACGGCGGATGCCGAAAAGCCGCAACAGAGTAGGCGAAAGAGCAGGCAAACCACCACAAGGAGCAACACATGCCCAATCTCGTGCAGGAACTCAACAGCCTCGACTTCAGCGTCTACATCGGCGGCCCGCTGCAGGCGGCCGTGGATGCGCAGCATGCCGCGTCGATGTCGCAGGTCAATTTCATCAAGGAAGTCGGTTTCATCCCGAACCAGAACGCGTCGCTGCCGTCCGATCTGCGCTACGTGAAATTCAAGTACAAGAAGGACGTCCCGAATCCCGGCTACAGCCCGACCGCGACGAGCGCCCCCGCCAACCAGCCCTACAACAAGGTCGACGTCGAGATCGAAGTGCCGTTCCTGACCATGCTGACCATCCCGGCGCTGCGCATCGAAGAAGTCAACATCGACTTCAACGCCAAGCTCACCTCGGTGGAAACCACGAACGTCTCCAGCGAGTTCGCGGCCAACGCCGAAGTCAGCGGCCGGATCTGGAAGGTGAAATTCAAGGCCTCGGCCTCGTACAAGCGCACGTCCAGCAGCACCAGCACCACCGAGCGCACCTACAACCTCGGTGTGCGCGTCCGCGCGGTCAACGACGAGATGCCGGCCGGCCTCGAGCGGATCCTGAACCTGATGGAAGAAAGCATCATCCGCCAGGAAGCGCCAGCGGCGGCGTAAGCCGGTGCGATCGACGCGCGCGGCCCTCGCGACCGCGGCGTCGAACCGCTTCCGCATCGAACGGGGCCGGCTCCGGCCGGCCCCACTTTTCCCAAGCCCTTTCCAGGACAGCGCACCATGCCCACCCTCAACGAATATCTCGGCGGCCTCGTCGCCAGCATCACCGACGCGCGCGTGATCGCCGACCTGCAGACCGTGCAGGTCGCCGAGCAATACGCGAAACACGATCTGCTCAAACATTTCTCCGTGCCGCGCATGCGCATCGGCGACATCGAACTCACCATTCCGGTGGCGATCGAAGGGCTGAGCGAACGCAGCGGCTACCAGCTCGACCCCATCGGCAACGCCGAGTTCAAGCGCATCTGCGCGCGCGAACTCTCGCGCTTCGTCGGCTACGTGGAACTGCCGCCGGTCGCGGCCCAGAAACTGCTCTCCGCGCTCGACGCGCACATTCCGAAACTCGTGGACGGCATCCGCGTCTCCGGCGATCGGATCAAGCCGATGCTGACCTTCGCGGGCGATATCATCTCCAATCTGTTCGACATCGGCATCGAAGCGCGCCTGCACGAGGGCAAGTTCCCAGATGGCTACCCGCAGGACGAGATCACGAAGCGTTGCCACGAACTCGGTCTCGGCCTGGTGAACGGCGTCGTCGACAAACCCGTGCTCGACCAGCTCGCCGTGATCGCCGAATCCCATCGCCTGCGCGAGCAGCGTCCCGAAGACATCATCCACATCCGGATGAAGATCGGCGAGGACGGCATGGAATGGCAGACCTCGGAACGCAGCGACGGCACCATCGAACGCAAACTGATCCCGGAGTAAGCCGCCATGCTGAGATCGAAACTCCAGCTCGTCCGCCAGATGTCCGACCAGTTGCTGCGCGTGCCCTCGCTGGTGCGCGGCTTCGAACGCAAATCGCCGACCGCGCTCGACGACCTGCTGCACTGGATCGACGCATCGGAAACGCTGCTGTCGGGACACGGTCTGGTCGCGGCCGCCGATCTCGCCGGCCACAAGGCGCGCATCCTCGCGGCCGAATACGACGAACAGCGGCGCGGCACGCTGCGTCGCCGCCAGCATGCCATCGCCATCGGCCTGATGCACGAACTGCAACTGTCCGCACAGGACGCGCTCCGCCCGCATGCGGCGAAAGTGCAACAGGCACGCGATCTCGCCCGGCAGTTGTTGCAGATCGTCGCCCAGAGCGGCGCCGTGCACTACGACCCGGCCAACGACATCGCGACGATGGTCGACCAGGTCTGGGCGCTGTGCACCGGCCACGAGCAGCTGAAACCGCTGGCTGCGCAGTTGCGCGCACTGCTGTCGTCCGACGACATCCGGCTGCTGCTGGTCGAGGAAATCGAACCGCTGGATTTCCCCATGCAAACGGCCAGCCGCTGAGGACCGCGGCCTCCGTCGCCCGGATGCGGACGCATCCGGGCCGTGCGGTGATCCGCGTCTTCCGCATCGCACCCCGAACGAACGGCGCACGCCCAGGAGGGGCCATGCCCGACCGCAACGATATCCTCTGGTTCAAACGGCAGTTCGCGGCGCGCATCGCGTCCGCGGTCGAAGGCACGCCGCTGGGCGTCGATCTGGTCGTCGCCATCGCCTGCCAGGAAACGGGTTTCATCTGGTCGACCCTGCGTCGCAAGCGCATGCCGATCGCACGCATTCTCGAACTGTGCGTGGGCGACACCATCGATGCGCGCGCCGACGGCAGCGGACGCCCGTTCCCGAAGCACCGCGCCGATCTGCTGTCGCATCCGCAGGGCGCGGCGATGTTCGCGATCGCGCGCCAGGTGCTCGTCGACATGGCGGCGCATATTCCCGGTTACGAACGCTCGGCCGAGAATCCCGACAAGTTCTGCCGCGGTTACGGGCTGTTCCAGCGCGACCTGCAGCATTTCCGCACCGATCCGGATTATTTCCTGGACCGCCGCTACGCGCGTTTCGACGACACCCTGGCGATGTGCGTCGACGAACTGAAGCGCGGCCTGCGCACGCTCGGCCTCGAACACCGCCGCAGCCTCGGCAACGAAGCGCTCGCGCAGGTCGCCATCGTCTACAACACCGGCCGCTTCCGGCCCGAACGCGGGCTGCGTCAAGGCCATTTCGACGGCCAGCGCTATTACGGCGAATCGGTCTTCGCGTTCCTGCGGCTGTCGAAGACCGTGTCGATCGACGAAGCCCTCGCGCCATCGCCGGCCGCACCGCCCGCCACCGGCCCGTTCCTTCGCGTCGAAACGCGCGGCAGCGCGCTGCGACTGCGCAGCCGGCCGCGACGCAGCACCCCACCGGATGCGAACGTGATCGCGGACCTGCCCGACGGCCATCCGGTGCGCGCGGTCACCGGTCGTTCCGTGTACGGTTTCATGGCGGTCGAAACGATGCTCTCCGGCAGGTTGCTGCGCGGCTTCGCGGCGACCGCATTCCTGGTGCGCGACGAGCGCGTGGACGACGCGTCGCCGTGATGCTTCAGTTCGTGATCGCCTGGCTCAACTCCGCCCAACTCGGGGGCGCCGGCCATTCCGCGGTCTGATTGCCGGCCAGAATCCGCCGCAGATCGTGACGATCGAGCTGCGGCGCGAGAGACACCAGCAACTCCACGGTGTAATCGCGGAGCACGCGCTCGCGCGGCAGCACCGCCCAGGCGGTGCATTCCGGAATGGCGTCCGGCGCGGGCAGCGCGACCAGGTCGTTGTCCTGGATCGCGCTCACCGCCATCTCCGCGAGCAGTCCCACGCCGATTCCGGCGCGGACATAGGTCTTGATCAGATCGGCGTCGCGCGCGGTCATCGCCAGTTGCGGCTCCAATCCGCGCCCGGCGAAGGCGCGGCGCAGCGAGGAATCCGGACGGATCGAGGATTCGTAGCTCACCAGCGGATAGGCGGCGAGATCCGCCAGCGTCGGCCGCGCACCGCTCTGCGCCAGCGGATGCGCACGCGGCAACAGCACCACGCGGCGCCAACGGAACAGCGGAATGGCGATGCCGTCGGACGGCGCGGCACCCGCGGTGCTGATCAGCGCGAGATCGGCCTCGCCGCGGGCGAGCTGGGTGAGCACGTCGCCATCGGCGCTGGGCTGCAGATGGATGCTCAACTGCGGGTACGCCTGATGCACCTGCGAAATCACCGGCGGCAGCACGAAGCGGGCCTGGGTGTGGGTGGTGGCGATCAGCAGCTGACCCTGGCCGTCGCGGCGCTGGTTGGCGGCGAACGCGCGGATGTTCGCCGCCTCGCTGAGCAGCTTGCGCGCGTGCGCGAGCACCTGGGTGCCGGCGGGCGTCAGCCCTTCCAGACTGCGGCCCTTGCGCACGAACAGCAGGAAGCCGAGCTCATCCTCCAGTTGCTTGAGCTGCTTCGACAGCCCCGGCTGGGTGGCGTGGACGTGCTCCGCCGCCGAAGTGATGTTGAAGCCGGCATCGGCGATCGCGACGAAGTAGCGGAGCTGGACCAGGGTCATGGCAGTGGCGGGCTCATGGCGGAGAGCGTGGCGGGATGCGGGGCTCGATGAATCCGGACGGCGCCCGAAAATCTCTTCATTCGCATCAAGCGATATGAATAACAGATAACGATTGGATATGAGTGTGGCGCCTTATTCCAGATAAGCATATAACCAAGCCCCGCGATCATTTCCTGCGTTTCCGTCCCGGAACTACGTTGGAAAGCCCCTCTTCCCGGCGGATCGGCCATGCCCGAAGCCCAGCCCCACGCGAACACACCGCACCCGGCCGACCCGGCCCGGGAAGACGCGACGCGGACGGAGGACGCCGGCACGTCGCCCCTGTTCCCCGCCTTTCTCGACCTCCGCGGCCGACCGGTTCTGGTGGTCGGCGGTGGCGCCGTGGCCCGACGCAAGATCGCCGCACTGCTGCCCACCGGCGCCCGGGTGCGGGTCGGCGCACCGGAATTCTCCCCCGAAGTGGCCGCCTGGGCCGCCGAAGGTCGGATCGAACTGCTTACCGGCCGCTTCGAACCGGCCTGGCTCGACGATGTCTGGCTGGCGATCGCCGCGACCGACGATCCCGACGCCAATCGCGCCGTGGCCACCGCCGCCGAAGCGCGCCGGATCTGGGCGAACGTGGTCGACGACGCGCCCCTTTGCAGTTTCCAGGTGCCGGCGCGGATCGAGCGCGGCCCGCTGCAGATCGCCATCTCCAGCGGCGGCGGCGCGCCGATGCTGGCGCGGCACCTGCGCGAGAAACTCGAAACCGATCTCGACGAATCGCTGGGCGCGCTCGGCGATCTGCTGGTGCGACATCGCCACCGGATCCGCATGCGCATCCCCGATACCGGCGTGCGCCGGCGTTTCTTCGATGCGGTGCTGCGCAGCGATGTGCAGAGCCTGCTGCGTCGCGGCGACGCCGCGGCCGGCGAACAGCGGCTGCTGGCCCTGCTGGAGGCATCGGCCGACCTGAACGCGCGCGGGCGGGTGGCGCTGGTCGGCGCCGGTCCCGGCGATGCCGGGCTGCTCACGCTGCGGGGTCTGCGCCTGCTCAACGAGGCCGACGTGATCCTGCACGATCGTCTGGTGAGCGCGGACGTGCTCGAACTCGCGCGCCGCGACGCCGAACGCATCGAAGTGGGCAAGGAGGCCGGCCACCATCACGTGCCGCAGGAAGGCATCCACGCGCTGATGCTGGAACACGCGCGTGCCGGCAGGCGCGTGGTGCGGCTGAAAGGCGGCGACGGTTTCATCTTCGGCCGCGGCGGCGAGGAACTCGAATTCCTGCGCGCGCACGACATCGATTTCGAAGTGGTGCCGGGCATCACCGCGGCGCTGGCCTGCGCCGCGTATGCCGGCATTCCGCTGACCCACCGTGATCACGCGCAGTCGGTGCGATTCGTCACCGCGCATGGCAAGCAGGAAGACGACGGCCTGGACTGGGCCGGATTCGCGCGCGAAAAGCAGACGCTCGCGTTCTACATGGGCGTGTCCGGACTGGAGCGCGTGCGCGCGCGCCTGCTGGCGCACGGCCGCGCCGCGTCCACGCCCTGCGCCCTGGTCGAGAACGGCTCCCGCGCAGGACAGCGCGTGGTCGTCGGCACGCTGGACGACCTGCCGGAATGCGCGCGTCGCCACGACATCCGTTCGCCCGCGCTGCTGTTCGTCGGCGAAGTCGCCGCGCTGGCCGCACGATTGCACTGGTTCGGCGACGCGCCGCTGGTCGCGGAAGCGCGCGCCGCAGACGTTCCTGACGCCGCCGCGGCGCTGGCGGAGGCCGCATGACCGCGCAGCCCGCCGCCATCTTCCGATGTCGATGAGCGTCGCGATCATCGAACGCCGTCCACTTCCCGAAATCCGCCAGACCACAGGAATCCGCTCATGGCTCTTTACGACAACATCCTCGACACCATCGGCGGCACGCCGATCGTCCGCCTGCAACGCATCGCGCCGAAGCATGTGACGCTGTACGCCAAGGTCGAAGCCTTCAACCCCGGCGGCTCGGTCAAGGACCGTCTCGCCATCGCCATCGTGCTCGACGCCGAGAAGAAAGGCCTGCTCAAGCCCGGCGACACCATCGTCGAAGCGACCTCCGGCAACACCGGCGTGGCGCTGGCGATGGTGGCCGCGGCGCGCGGCTACAAATTCGTCGCGGTGATGACCGAAACCTTCTCGGTCGAACGCCGCAAGCTGATGCGCGCCTACGGCGCCAAGGTCATCCTCACCCCCGCCGCCGAGCGCGGCAGCGGCATGGTGCGCAAGGCCCGTGAACTGTCCGAGAAGCACGGCTGGTTCCTCGCCAGCCAGTTCGAGAACGAGGCCAATCCCGCCTATCACCGCAGCACCACGGGTCCGGAAATCCTGCGCGATTTCGCCGGCAAGCGGCTCGACTACTTCGTCAGCGGCTGGGGCACCGGCGGCACCATCACCGGCGCCGGCGAAGTGCTGAAACTCGCGCGTCCGGACATCCGCATCGTCACCACCGAACCTGCCGGCGCCGCGCTGCTGTCCGGGCAGGAGTGGAAGCCGCACAAGATCCAAGGCTGGACCCCGGACTTCCTGCCGGGCGTGCTCAACCGCACCATCGCCGACGAGATCATCCTGATCGACGACGTCGTCGCCCGCGACACCTCGCGGCGACTCGCCGCCGAGGAAGGCCTCTTCGTCGGCATCTCGGCCGGCGCGACCGCCGCCGCCGCGCTGAAGGCCGCGGAATCCGCGCCGGAAGGTTCGGTGCTGCTGACGATGCTGCCCGACACCGGCGAACGCTATCTCTCCACCTTCCTGTTCGAAGGCGTGAACGAAGGCTCCGACGACGAGTGGCTGGCCTCGCTGGGCTGATGCCGAACCGCCGGCCCTGAAACCTCCGCGCCGCGGTTCCGCGGCGCGGAGTTCCGCATTCGCTACGGCGACGACGCGACGTCCGCCTCGGCACAGTGCTTCTGGGTTTCCTGCATCAAACCGTTGCAGCCGGAATCGTTGCCGCGGCCATGCCGCAGGCAGGCGCTGGCGCTCCATTCGATCGTCTTCACGATCTCGCCCGGCGGCGGCACCTTGTCGCAGAAGCCATCTGCGCGACGACTGGCACGGAGACAGCCGCTCAACCACAGGCGCGCGCCGAGGCCCGTGCCGAACGATCCGTCCTCCTTCAGCCGCGCGATCGAGGCATCGACGCAGACACGATCGTCGAGATCGCGGCCCGCCCGCTCGCCTTCGGCCACGGCTTCGGTGCCCCGACTCAGCCAGGCGTCCTTGTTCGAGGACACGAAGCGCCAGGTCAGCACGGACACGCCTGCCCCGAACAGCAGCACGAGCAGGCATCCGGACAACAGCCACTTCATGCTTCGACGCATCGGAATCTCCCCAGGGCGGACAGACAGAACGAAAACAGGTGGAACAAGAAACAGGCGGAACGAAACGGCGCGGTGGATGCCGGCATCAGCGCGCCGGCACGCAGCGCATTTCGGGCGCGCCATAGCCCCAGACCACGGTCGCCTCGCCGTGGTGCTCCCATAACCACTCGTTGCGACCGACGTATTTCGCTCCGCTGGCGACGGGCTCGACATACATCAGCGACACGCTGTCGCCGCGTTCGGCGATGAGCGTCGCCGGCTCGGTCTCGAAATAGGTCGCGAGCACTTCATTCGCAGGCTGTCCGTCGCAGACATAACGCACGCTCGCCACGACCGGCACCAGCCGGTAGCGCGCCTGCAGTTCGGCGATGCGGCGGACGTAGGCGTCGCGCACGCAGGCGGGCTTGCCCTCGCTTTTCCAGCAGTCGTTGCGGCCCTTGACCCAGCCCGACTGCTCAGCCCGCAAGGTCGACGGGCGTTCCTTCGCGGCTTTCTTCGAGGCCCGCGCGTAGACATCGGCCAACGTGCGATCCAGCGCCGACAGCGCGGCATCGGTGCAGACCATCGCCTCGATGCTGCCCGGCGCGACCTTGGCGCAGGAAAACGACGGCCCCCGTGCGGCGGGTGGGGATGCGGCGGAGACAGGCAGCGCGAACGCCGCAACCAGAATCGTCATTGCCGGGGATACGCTGCGCATGCTGCCTCCATCGGGCGGATGAGGATGCGGAAGTCCGCAACGCCGATCATCGCGCATCGGGCCGCCAGTGCGACGCGCGATGCGACATCCTCCGACGACCGGCGCGCGCCGAAGACCGCCATACGCCGGTGTCGGCACTCAGGGGCCTGCGCCGGGTCCCGGGAAATACGGCATGTTCCCGCCGCCCTTCCGGTCGTTGCGCAACCGGAAGGGAATCAGGCCCTTGCCGGAGGTGCCCGGCTCGAAGCGCAGGCCACGCGCCCAGGCGAGCGCCGCCTTCTCGACGCCGCCGCTGCCGGTCCGCTCCAGCACGCGCGCCTGCTGCACCCGGCCCTCGTCGTCCCACTGCACTTCCACCGTCAGCTGCAGGGTCGCGAGGTTGGTCGCGTCCATCGCCCGCTGGACCTTGCGCAGGGACGGATACGAGACCAGTCCCGGAATATGAGGCCTGGAGGTGTCCACCGCCGCGGGGGCGGCGACTTCGGCCGGAGGCGGGGCGCCCTGCGCCTGCGCGATGGACAGGCACAGCATCGATGCCAAAACCACGATGAGCGAAATCTTCAAGTGACGGACTCCCGGTGAATGGTCGTGCGTTCAAGGCCGAAACGATGCGGGATACGCACATGTTCGCGACAATGATACGAGAGCGATGGCGTCGACGGGCGACGCTCAGAACCCGCGCTGGCGATAGGCGTCGAACAGCGGGAACGACGCCGGCGGCACCATGCGCCGAGGGCTGCGCGCGAGCGGCCAGTGATTGACGAACAGGATCTCCTTCGAGGCCGCGCCGTTCGCGAACGCCTGGGCCGCGGCCGCGTCGTTGAAGAAGGCCTCGCCCACGATCCACGGCAGCGCGCGGTACTTCGCCGGCAACGCCGACTGCTGCGCGAGCAGCGCGCTGAAGATCGCCGCGTCGGTGTTGCCGTTGCTGCCGTCGCCGTAGACGTGCACGTCGATCGCGGTCGGCGTGCGGCTGCCGTACAGCGATGCGATCTGGCCGTAGCGATGCTGCGCCGTCCAGGTGCTGTCGACGGCGATCGAGAAGCCGACGGTATCCAGGGTGCCGAACTCCGCGGCATAGCGGTTCCAGGTCGCACGCACATAGTCGAAGTGGCAGGCGGGGCGTCCGGTCTGCGGAATGCCTTCGTTGCCGAGATCGATCATGTATTTCAGGCCGGAGGCGCGCGCGATCGCGCGCAGGTCGGCGATCACGCGATAGTTCTGGTCGGCCAGTGCCTGCCAGCGCTTGGGTTCGCTGAGTTCGCACGACCACGGATCGTTGCGCCACTGCGGAAACAGGCCGACGATCACGTGCTCGTAACCGATCTGCTGCGCGTAATTGAGCAGCTTGGCGAGATTCGTCCTGCAGGCGGCTTCGAGCCCGCCGGACGCGCCGCGTTTCGAAACGGGATCGGACGGTGCGGGATCGGGGCCGCAGGCATAGTCGTTCGGCGGCGTTCCCATCCGCCCCTCGTCGAGGAACCACACCGGGATCCGCAGCGTGCGCGCACCGGCCTCGTGCATCTCGATCAACTGGTTCATGACGGTCTCGCCGAGCACGAAATGCCCGAGCCCTTCCATCGCGGTATACGGCACCCATTGGCCTTCGGGGTTCTGGGCGTAATCGATGTCGTAGTAGAAGTAGTTCATGCCGCCCGCCAGCGCGGCCTTCTGCATGCGCTTGCCCCAGACCCGGGTGCGCGCCGTGGCGATGCCATTCACCCGCACTTCGAATTCCTGCCCGGGCCACTGCACGGCATAGGGCCAGTCCTGATCGCCGCTGGTGCCGTTCGCCGCCCACAGCCTGGCGTCGCCGGTCATCGGGTCGACCACGTAGACCATCGCCTCCTTGCTGGACGATTGCCAGCGGATATTGAGCGTGCACATCGTTTGCCCGGCCGGCAGCGCGCAGGTCGTGGCGACGATGCTGTCCTCCGCCATCGCCGCATGCGGCGCGCTCGCCGCCAGACCCGCGCAGAGCGCCGCCTTCCACAGGTGTTTCGCCAATCGCATCGATTCGATTCCTCGTCGCGGTTGCCGCGGACTGTCGTCGGCGGCGGCCCCGACAGACGCGGAGCCACCCTGATCAGCGGATCGGGAAGGCGAAAAGGATCATGACCGCAAACGGCGCCGCGTCAGGTCTCGGGCCAGACCCGGAACCAGCTCTCGTCGGCCAGCGCCAGCAGTTCGGCGTCTTCCGGCGTGTCGCCGTAGGCGTGGACCGCACCGAAATCCGACAACACGTACTGCTCGCGGACGCGCCGGGCCTTTTCCGCGCCCACGCACTGCGCGCCAGCGTAACGGCCGGTGAGTCTGCCGTCGACGGTTTCCAGCGACGAGCAGATCAGCCCGAGCCCGTGTTCGCGACACCAGGGTTGCAGGTAGACATCGTACGCACCGGACACCACGACCACGGTATCGCCGCGCGCACGATGCCACGCGATCCGCGCCATCGCCTGCGGACGCAATACCGCCGGCAGGGCCTCGCGTGCGAAGCGCTCGCCGGCGGCGCGGCAATCGGCCGCGGACATCCCGCGAAAGCCGAACCACGCGATCTTCCGGCGGATCGACACGCCCGAGACCCAGCCGAGCCGATAGCCGATCACCCACGGCGCCAGCAGCCACGACCACAGCCGCAGTCGCGACGGCGGTACCGCGAAACGCACGAACGCCGGCAGCATCTCGCGATCCGTGATGGTGCCGTCGAAGTCGAAGAGGGCGAGATTCATCGCGACGCTGCACGCACTGTCATACCGGAACCGATCACGATGCGGACAGCCCTCAGGGCTTCCTGAACACGAACGGCAAGCGCCCCATGCCGGCCGTACCCGGCTTCAGCTTGATGCGCTTCGACCAGGCGACGACGGCCTTGTCGAGCGAAGCGCTTCCGCTCGAATCGACCAGTCGCACATCGGTGACGCCGCCGTCGGCGGCGTAGTCGACATGCACTTCCGCGAATGCTTCGGAGAAATCGGTGGACGCGAAACTCTGCAGCACGGCCTTGAGCGGCGGCTTGAACGCCAGCTCCGCAACCCTGATCTCCGGGATCGGCGCGACATCCTCCGTCAACGTCTCGTCGATGAAGCTGAAAGGGATCCGTCCACTGCCCGCCGATGTGGTCGCGAGGCGGACCTGCTTGGCCCACTCGACGATGGCGCGATCGAGATCGCGATGTCGCGAAGACTTCACGACATCGATATTGGTCGGACGCCCGTCGGCGTCGTAGGCGATCAGCAGCACCGGCTCCGCGACCCGCAACCCCGATGCCTTGAATGCCGCCTGGACCGGTTCCAGCGAGGGCCGCCACAGGAGCGAGACGCGCATGTCGCCCGCGTCCGGACTCGGTGGAGGCGGTGGCGGCGGCGGTATCGCCTGCGCATGCACCATCGCGCCGAGAGCGAGCGACACGATCAGCAGCGACCGCACGAACCGGATGCGCCACGATCGCATCCGCAGTGCGCCCCGGAATGGACAGAACACGAAACGATCAGCCCCGTCCATACACATCCTCATAGCGCACGATGTCGTCCTCGCCCAAGTAATCGCCGGACTGCACTTCGATCAGCTCCAGCATTTCGGTGCCGGGGTTTTCAAGTCGGTGCTTGGCGCCGATGGGAATGTATGTGGACTGGTTCGCGACCAGCTCGAACACGTCGAGATTGCGGGTGACGCGGGCGATGCCGCTGACCACGATCCAGTGTTCGGCGCGGTGCGCGTGCGACTGCAGCGACAGCGATGCGCCGGGCTTGACCTTGATGCGCTTGACCTGGAAGCGCGCGCCCATGTCGACGGAATCGTAACTGCCCCAGGGGCGCTGCACTTCGCGATGCAGCGCGGCCTGCGAGCGCTGGTCGGCCTTCAACCTGGCGACGACCTGCTTCACGTCCTGCACCTTGTCCTTCGCGGCGACCAGCACGGCGTCGTCGGTTTCGACCACCACCAGATCGTCGACGCCGACCAGCGCCACCAGTCGCCGCGCGTAGGCGTAGCTGTTGCGGGTGTCGATCGCGATCACGTCGCCGTGGTGCGCGTTGCCGTCGCCGTCCTGCTCGCTGACGTCCCACAGCGCCGACCATGAACCGACATCGTTCCAGCCGATGTCCACCGGCAGCACCATCGCGGCGTCGGTCTTCTCCATCACCGCGTAGTCGATGGATTCCGACGGCGACACCGAGAACGCGGCCTTGTCGAGACGCAGGAACTCTCCGTCCGGATCGAGGTGCTCGCAGGCGGCGCGCGCGGCGTCGAGGATGTCGGGGCGATAGTTCGCAAGTTCGGCGAGAAAGCGCGAGGCGCGGAACAGGAACATGCCGCTGTTCCAGAAATAGCCGCCTTCGTCGAGATACCGCTGCGCGGTGGCGGCGTCGGGCTTTTCGACGAAACGCAGCACGCGACGCACGCCGTCGCCCGTGCCGGCCTGCGCCGCGTCCGCCTGGATGTAGCCGAAACCGGTCTCCGGCGACTGCGGCACGATGCCGAACGTCACCAGCGCACCGGCATCGGCGGCGGGCACCGCGGCGAGTACCGCCCTGCGGAAGGCTTCGGGATCGCGGACGACGTGGTCCGAGGGCAGCACCAGCAGCAGCGGATCGTCCTGCGCGTGCTGCGGATCGGCGCGCGCGATCAGCGCGGCGGCAGCGATGGCCGGCGCGGTGTTGCGGCCGACCGGCTCCAGCACGATCCGCGGCGTCGGCGCACCGATCACCCGCAACTGCTCGGCGACGAGAAAGCGATGCGCCTCGTTCGCCACCACCAGCGGCGCGCGCGTGGCGATGGCTTCGACCCGGCGCCAGGTGGCCTGCAGCATGGTGTCGTCGCCAGCCAGCGCCAGGAACTGCTTCGGATAGGCCTCGCGCGACAGCGGCCACAGCCGGGTTCCGGACCCGCCCGACAACAACACCGGCTGCAGTTCGATCATGGCGCGCTCCCGAAAACGTGGCCCGCAGTTTACCCTGTCGGCTTCGCCGAACCGCCGCCGTCCCGCATGCGCACAGACCCCGCTTCAGCCCACGATGCCCTCTCGACCGACGACCGCGCCGCCGCCCGCGATGCCTGGGTCCGCACCGCGACCGGCGATGCCGGGCTGACGCTGGAACGCGCCTCGATGGACGCCGGCTTCCGCAGCTATTGGCGCGGCGACAGCGCCGCCGATGCGGCCGTCGCGGGCAGCGTGATCGTGATGGACTCGCCGCCGGACAAGGAAGACGTGCGTCCGTGGCTGCGCATCCGCGCCCTGCTCGAAGCCGGCGGCGTGCGCGTGCCGCGGGTGCTGGCCGAAGACGCCGACGCCGGCTTCCTGCTGCTGGAGGATCTCGGCCGCGACACCTATCTGCACGTCATCGACGCCGACAACGCCGACGCGCTGTTCGACGACGCGGTAACCCAGTTGCTGGCGCTGCAGCGGATCGCACCGCCGGCGGATCTGCCCGGCTACGACGAGGCGTTGCTGGCGCGCGAGCTGAAACTGTTCGACGAATGGTTCCTAGGCCGTCACCTCGGCATCACCCTGGACTGCGGCGATCTGGAAGCCCTGGAACTCGTCTACCGCCGGCTGATCGATGCCGCGCTGGCGCAGCCGCAGGTGCTGGTGCACCGCGATTTCATGCCGCGCAATCTGATGCCCGCCGACGAGGGCCCGGCGGTACTCGATTTCCAGGATGCGGTGCGCGGCCCGATCGCCTACGACGCGCTGAGCCTGTTCAAGGACGCGTTCCTGAGCTGGCCGCAGGATCGCGTCGATGCGTGGCTGGACCGCTATCACGCCCGTGCGCTGGCCGCCGGGCTGCCGGTGCCGCCGCTGGCGCGCTTCCGCCGCGACGCCGACTGGATCGGCGTGCAGCGTCACCTCAAGGTCATGGGCATCTTCGCCCGCCTGCACCATCGCGACGGCAAGCCGAAATACATCGCCGATGCGCCGCGCTTTCTCGCCTATCTCGACGCCATGGTGCGGAAATATCCCGATCTGTCGCCGCTCGGCACCCTGCTCGACCGCCACGTCCGCCCCGCACTGCGTGCCTGAACGCGACGACGTGCCGAACGGCACAGTCCCGACGCGGGTCTCCATGGCACAGTGGCGGGGACGCTCACAGGGGGATGCGGCGCCATGAAAGCCTTGATTTTCGCCGCGGGCCTGGGCGAACGGATGCAGCCGCTTACCGACAGCACGCCCAAGCCGTTGCTGGCGGTGGGCGGCAAGCCGCTGATCGTGTGGCATCTGGAAAAACTCGCCGCCGCGGGCATCCGCGACGTGGTGATCAACACCAGTTGGCTCGCGCAGCGATTCCCGGAAATGCTTGGGGACGGTTCGCGGTTCGGCGTGCATATCGACTACACCTATGAAGGCCCGACGCCGCTGGAGACGGGCGGCGGCATGTGGCACGCACTGCCGCTGCTGGGCCGCGAGCGCATCAGCGAAGAGCCCTTCCTCGCCATCAACGGCGACATCTGGACCGACCACGACTTCGCCGCGCTGCCGCGTGAGCCCGCCAGCGACGCGCATCTGGTGCTGGTCGACAATCCCGATCACAACGCACGCGGCGATTTCAGCCTGATGCGCGACGGACAGGTGTTGAGCGCGACGCCCGCCGCGGACGAGATCGTCGACGGCGACACCGGCACGCGGCTGACCTTCGCCGGCATCGGCGTGTACCGCCCGAATCTGTTCGACGACTGGCGGCGGATCATCGGCGACGCACCCGGCGCGCGCGAGAAACCGCCGCGCTTCAAACTCGCCCCGCTGCTGCGCGCCGCGATGGGTCGCGCCAGCGTGACCGGCGAACATCATCGTGGACGTTGGACGGATGTGGGAACGCCGGAGCGGTTGGCGGAACTGGATCGCAGTCTCGGCAGCTGAACCCGCAATCCCGGGCCATGACCGTTCGGAGGAATCGAAGATGTGCCACGTCTGCATCGATCTCGACCTCCCACGCAGCCGCGCGAAATACAGCGTCCGCAACGCGATCCGGGAATTCGCGGGAAATCGACCGCCCCGCCCGGTCCGTGACTATGCCGCCGCGGCTGGCGGCGGGCTTCGCACGCGGATGGCGGTATTGACCGGGAAGCGCTGGAAGCCGGGCCGCACGCTGAAGATCGCGTTTCTGGATGGCGACACAACGGTGCAGGCGCGGGTGGCCGACATCGCCCGGATCTGGCTGCGGCACGCCAACCTCAAATTCGACTTCGGCGACCACGACCGCGCCGAGATCCGGATCTCGTTCCGCGGCCCCGGCAACTCGTCCCACATCGGTACCGATGCGCTCGGCGTCTCGCGCTCGAAAGCCACGATGACGCTGGCCGGGCTGACCCCGGAAACCAAGGACGAGGAATACCATCGCGCGGTGCTGCACGAGTTCGGCCACGTGCTGGGCTGCATCCACGAGCATCAACACCCCGAAAACGGCATTCCTTGGCGCAAGGAACCCATCTACGCGTTTTACGCCGGCCCACCGATGCGCTGGTCGCGGGAGAAGACCGACCGCAATTTCTTCCAGCGCTACGCGCGCAGCGAGACGAACTTCGGCGCGTTCGACGAAACGTCGATCATGATGTACGGATTCCCCGCGGAGTGGACCGAAAATGGGTTCGCCACGCGCCGGAACACCATGCTCTCGCCGGGCGATATCGCCTTCATCGGCAGCGTCTATCCGTTCGACTGACCGACGCGGCGCAGCGACGAGGCGTCCGCGAGACTTTACGCTTCCGACATCGCAGACCGGCAGCAGGCCGCGCCGCAAGCTCGCAGCCGTGATCCTGATCGCGGCTCTTCTGCGCTTGAAGACATGTCGCCATCAAGTCCTGGCCCGGGAGCCCCCCATGCAGCACCCACGTCACGCCCACGCACCGACCCGCTGGTTGCGGGCGATCGTCGCCGTCGCCTTCGCCGCCGGCCTCGCGCTCGCGGCCACCGGCACCGCGCATGCCGACATCTCCGAACTCAACGACTGCACGACACCGCAGTACGTCGTGTTCTCCAGCGCCGGCAACGGCAGCGACGTCACCCGTACCGTGTATTACCGGGGCGCCTCCGCGCCGGTGGTGCTCGGACGCAATCCCGAGGGCAATCGCAATCATGCGCCCGGGCATTTGCAGAACTGCACCCGGAACTACAGCGGCAACCCCGATCAGGTGCAGTGGCTGACGTTCAAGCTGTACACGCGCAACTGGTTCGGCACACCGAACGAGGATCACCTCGCGGTGGCGATGCGCGCGAAATTCCGCAATCTGTCGATTCCCGGCAGCGAGTCCTACGATGCGCGCGGCTTCATCGTTCACCGCTACCTGGGCGGCATCCTCGGCGAGCGTTACGCGCTCAACGTTCCGGGCGTGCAACAGCAGATCGAATCGTTGGGCGCGTCGGCAGATCCCGGCTTCTTCCGCAACGACGTGATCTACCAGATCGAAGCGCACGCCTCGCGCAACGGCGTCGCCTATCGTGCGACCAACACCGCCACCGGGCAGACCACGGACTGGCGCTACCACGGGCAGTTGCCGGGCGATGTCGACACGCGGGGCACGGGCCTCGGCTTCGTGGTGCTCTGCCCCACCCCGGGCGCGGCGAACTGCGGCCTCAGCCCCGGTTTCAACGTGTACTTCTGGGACATCTCGACCGGCTGGTTCACGCCGTAACCGCATCCCCAGGCGGCCGCCGCGCGGCGGCCGCATTCACGCCGGCCCGACGATCCGCCTCAGGAACGGCACCGTCAGTCGACGCTGCGCGGCCAGCGATTCGCGGTCGAGGCGATCGAGCAGACCGGTGAGGCTGACCAGATCGCGATCCACGCGCTTGAGCAACCAATCGATGGCGGCATCGTCGAGCTGCAGGCCGCGGCGCAGCGCGCGCAGGCGGAGGACTTCGGCGCGGCCCGCGTCGTCGAGCGCTTCCAGCGCGATCCGCGCGCATTGCGACAGCCGCGAGCGCAGGTCCGGCAACACGAGTTCGAGCGCATCGGGCGCGACCCGCGCGGCGTAGAGCAGCGTGCGGCCTGCATCGCGGGCGCGGTTGTGAGCATCGAACAGGGCGATCTCGTCCTCGCGATCGCCGGCCACCGCTTCCAGGCCATCGAGGGCCAGCAGATCGGCATGTTCGAAGGCATCCAGCGCGTCGCGCAGGCGGCCAGCGGCGGCGGCCAAGGGCAGATAGGCGGTGCGACGACCCGCCGCCTCGGCTTCCGCACAGGCCGCCAGCAGCAGATGGCTCTTGCCGGTCGCGGCGGGGCCGGTGACATACACGCAATCCGCGGCGTCGCCCTGCGCCAGCGCGCGCAACTGCGCGAGCGCGCCGGCCGGCGCCGAAGCGAAGGTCTCGAACCGCTGGTCGGGCGGAAACCGCAGCGCCAGCGGCAACTGCACCGCGGCCGTGGCGGGTGTGCTCGCGTTCACGCCGGGTCCGTCGGCTCCGCCGGCCTGGCTGCATCGGTCGCCACGGGCTGGCGCCCGTGATGCACTTCGGCGATCTCGATCTTCGCCGTCGCCACGTCGTCGCCGAGATAGAAACGACTTGCGGTGTATTGCGTGTGCACGTGGCGGATCAGCACGTTCGCCACCGACGCCACGGGCAGCGCCAGCAGCATGCCGAGGAAACCGAACAGCGTGCCGCCGGTCATCACCGCGAACACCACCGTCACCGGGCTGAGGCCGACACGGTCGCCCACCAGTTTCGGCGTCAGCACGTAGCTCTCCAGCACCTGGCCGAGGCCCCACACCGCGAGCACGCCGACCAGATGCTGCCAGTCGCCGAACTGCACCAGCGCGGCGATGACGCCGCCGACCAGCACCGTGGTCGGGCCGATGTAGGGAATGAAGGTGAGCAGGCCGGCGAGCACGCCGATCAGGATGCCGACTTCCAGGCCCACGCCCCACAGGCCGACGGCGTAGAACACGCCCATCGCCAGCATCACCAGGAACTGGCCGCGCAGGAAGCTGCCGAGGACGGCGTCGGATTCCTTCGCCAGCTGCGCCACGACCGCAGCGCGCGCGCGCGGCACCAAGCCGGCGACGCGCTGCACCAGCAGACCCCAGTCGCGCAGGAAGAAGAAGGTGAGGAACGGGATCAGAACGATGTTGGCGAACCAGCCGAGCACCGTGAAACCGGACTGGGTGACCACGCCGAGCACCTGGGTGGCGATGCCGCTGGCCCCTTTCCAGTTGCGCTTGAGCATGTCGATCAGCGCGTCCTGATCCAGCCAGGCCACGATGTCCAGACCGGTCTTCGCCTGCAGCCACGGCAATCCGGTCTTCGACAGCCAGTCCAGATAGTTCGGCACGCTGCTCACGAGCACGACGACCTGTTCCTGGATCACCGGCACCAGGATCAGCACCAGCACCACTACGACCAGCACCATCAGCGTGAACACCAGCGCGACCGCGCCGTTGCGCGACATGCCGCGCTTCTGCAGGCGGCAGACCACCGGGTCGCCCAGCCACGCCAGCAGCAGCGAGGCGGCGAACGGCGTGAGGACCGGCGTCAGCAGCCAGATCAGCGCGCCCACGCCCAGCAGCAACAGCGCCCACTGCAGACGACGGAAGAACAGCGCGATGTCCTCGACGGCCCCGGAGTTGTCGGGACCGCCGGATGGTTCGGGTCGGATATCCATTTCGGCCTCAGCGCATGTCGAACGTGGGCACGAGCGGCGTTTCGCTCTCGGCCGGGGGCGTCGTGCCGTCCGACGCCGCGGCGGCGCTGCCGACCAGCACGCCGCGACCGTCGATCATCTTGCGGAACCCGGGCAGACCGCTGATCAGTTCCAGTTCCAGCAGCAGGCCATCGGGGCCGGCGTGGACCGGGCGCACCTTGCGCACCACAGAGATCTCCTGCAGGTGGGTCATCAGGCGGATGTAATCGTCGGCGCTGTCGATGCCGGTGATCAGCACGCGATAGTTGCCGGGCGCGCCGGCACCACCGCCGCGGCGGGCATAGCGACGGATCAGCGCGTCCGCGCCGCCGTCGGCGCCGCCGGCCATCGCGGCGCGAGCGTCGGAATGCTCGGTCGACCATTTCGACAGCACGCGACCGGCGTCGACGAAGATCCAGTCGGCTTTCCAGCCGGTGCCCTTGCGGTAGAGCTTGCCGATGAGCTGCATCGGCGGGCTGTAGCGCGCCGAGGCGCGGGCGACGGCGCCGGTATCGCTGCGCCAGATCGCACCGACCGCGGCCTGTTCGGCGGCGTTGCCGGCCGGCAGGCCGAGACGGTAGCCGCGCTCGATCGCCCGATCGAGCACCGCGCGGGCGGCATTGCTCTGGCCCACGCCGACCAGACGTGGCCCCTTGCCGTCGTCGATCGCCAGCCACAGCACGGGCTTGGGCCGCGGCTGCGGCCAGATCGGCAGACCCAGCGCGCCGATGACGCTGTCGACCTTGGCCTGATCGAAACGCACGACCAGCATGGTCTTGAAGGTCGGCGCGCCGGTGGCGGACACGCCCTGATCCTGGCGATAGTCGTAGCCGGCCACGTAATCCTTGGCGCGGCGCAGTTCCTGGCCGACACCCGGGCGCCCGGTGGCGGTGCGGTCGCCGCTGATCTTGGCCATCACCTGCGCCAACCCGCGGGCGAAACCGTTGTTGCGCTCGGTGTCGGTCTGGCTGTTCACCGGAACCTCGGCCTCGTAGATGCCGCTGGCGGCCGCACGGTCGCCCTCCACGCGCTGGGCGTGGGCCACGGGCATCGCCAGCGCGAACGCCAGGCCCAAGCCCGCGCACAGGCCGAACGCCCGGCGCAATCCGCCCGACCACCGCATCCACGCTCCACTCGACTGCCGCATTTTCACGTCCCGGACATTGGCCATCGCCGGAAATGGTGCCACAACGGCCCTGCCCGGGTAAGCGAAAGCGCCCGCATCCGCCCGCGACCGGCCCGGGCGACCGCCGCGCCGGGCTACAATTCCGCCTCTCCGCGCCAGCAGCCCTTGCCGTGACCCAGACCCCGCCCGACACCTCGCCCGCCGCCATGACCTACCGCGATGCAGGCGTCGACATCGACGCGGGCAACGAGGTCGTCGAGCGCATCAAACCGCTGGTGAAGCGCAGCTTCCGCCCCGAGGTGATGGGCGGCCTCGGCGGTTTCGGCGCGATGTTCGACCTCTCCGCCAAGTACCGCGAACCGGTGCTGGTCTCGGGCACCGACGGCGTCGGGACCAAGCTCAAACTGGCGCAGCAGCTGAACCGCCACGACACCATCGGCATCGACCTGGTCGCGATGTGCGTCAACGACGTGCTGGTGCAGGGCGCCGAACCGCTGTTCTTCCTCGATTATTTCGCCACCGGCAAGCTCGACGTGGACACCACGGTCGCGGTGGTCGGCGGCATCGCCAGGGGCTGCGAGCTGTCCGGCTGCGCACTGATCGGCGGCGAAACCGCGGAAATGCCCGACATGTACCCGCCGGGCGAATACGATCTCGCCGGCTTCTGCGTCGCCGGTGTGGAGAAATCGAAGATCCTCGACGGTGCGAAGGTGCGCGCGGGCGACGCGCTGATCGGCATCGCGTCCAGCGGCCCGCATTCGAACGGCTATTCGCTGATCCGCAGGATCTACGACCGCGCCGGCCGGCCCGCCGATCACGACCTCGGCGGCGTCAGGCTGGTCGATGCGCTGATGGCGCCGACCCGGCTGTACGTGAAGCCGATCCTCGAACTGCTGGCGGGCGCGCACGGCGGCGACATCCATGCGATGGCGCACATCACCGGCGGCGGCCTGACCGAGAACATCATTCGCGTGGTGCCCGACGGCCTCGGCCTGGACATCGATGCCTCGTCGTGGCCGCTGCCGCCGGTGTTCGAATGGCTGCAGCGCGAAGGCAACGTGCCGCGCGAAGAGATGTGGCGCACCTTCAATTGCGGCATCGGCTTCGTGCTGATCGTGCCGCAGGCCGCGACCGCCGCCATCGGCGCCGAACTCGACCGCCTCGCGCTGTCGCACTGGCGGATCGGCGACGTCGTCCCCACCGGTGACGGCGAACGCGTTCGGATCGGCTGAGATCCACATGGACCCGCACATGGACCCATCCATCGATACGCAGACGCACACGCCCGCATCGAGCGTCGACACCACCGCGCAGGATCTCGAACACCTGCGGCTGCTGTCGATCTTCCACTACATCGTCGCCGGCATTACCGCGCTGTTCTCGCTGTTTCCGGTGATCCACCTGGTGATCGGGATCGCGATGGTCAGCGGCAAAATGGAAGCGAGCGATCCCAATGCCGCCATCGCCGGCTGGTTCTTCATCGGCTTCGCCGCGCTGTTCATCGGTCTGGGCCTGACCTTCGCCGGTTTCATCGCCTACGCCGGGCGCTGCCTGCGCCAGCGCCGCCGCCACACGCTGTGTCTGGTGGTCGCCGCGCTTGAATGCATGATGATGCCCTTCGGCACCGTGCTCGGCGTGTTCACGCTGATCTCGCTGACCAAACCGCCGGTGAAAGCGCTGTTCGCGGACGCCTGACGTGGCGGCATTCGGCATCGCCGTGCTCGCCTCCGGCGCCGGCACCAACCTGCAGGCGCTGATCGATGCGATCGCCGGCGACGCGCTTCCGGCGAGGATCGTCGCGGTGTTCTCCGACAAGCCGAATTGCGCGGCGCTGCAGCGCGCGCGCGATGCCGGCATTCCCGCCGTCGCTCGCTCGCCGAAGGATTTCGCGAGCCGCGAGGCCTTCGACGCCGCATTCTTCGCCGATGTCGACGCGGCCGGCGCCGACCTGATCGTCTGCGCCGGCTACATGCGACTGATCGCGGCAGCGGAAGTCGACGCGCGCCCGGGTCGCATGATCAATCTGCATCCATCGCTGCTGCCGGCGTTCAAGGGCCTGCATACCCATCGTCAGGCGCTGGACGCCGGCGCACGCGAACATGGCGCCAGCGTGCACGCGGTCACCGCCGATCTCGATGGCGGTCCGGTCATCGCCCAGGCGCGGGTGCCGGTGCTGGTCGGCGACGACGAGGCTGCGCTCGCCGCACGGGTCCGCGCGATCGAACATCCGCTGCTGGTCGAGACCGTCCGACTGCTGGCGGAAGACCGGCTGCGCCTGCGCGACGGCGGCATCTTCCTGAACGGAGCGCCGCTCACCGCCCCGCTTCAGCTCGGAGCCAACCGGCGGCTTGCATGATCCCGGCCGTCATGCGCCCACTCGCCGCCCTCGCCCTGTTCCTGATCTGCCTCCCGCCTCCGGCCGGGGCGCAGACGCCGTCGGCCACAGCCGGGGACACCGCGCAGGCACAGGCCGCATCCATGTCTGCCGCACCGACGCTGGCGCCGTTCGTCGCCCGCTACGAAGCCCGCTATCACGCCAAACCCGCCGGCGACGCCACCCTCCGACTGGTCCAACTGCGCTCGCCGCAATGGCGGGTGGACCTGGGCATCGAAGGTCGCAGGGGCATGGCCGGGGTGCTGGGTCTGAACGTGCAGCAAAGCACCGTCTTCGATGCGCTCGACGACCGCAGCTACCGCCCGCTGAGCCAGAGCACCGTGCGCAAGGGCATGCTGCTGGGCCGCACATCCACCGGCGTCTACGACTGGGCCCATGCCAGCGCGCAGTGGCGTGGCGACCTCAAGCAACGTCATCGCGCACCGGTTGCCCTGCAGGCCGGCGACATGAGCGGCCTGCTGATCAATCTCGCGATCGTGCGCGACGCCCGTCCCGACGCGGTTCTGCGCTATCGTTTCGTCGAAGGCGGCCGGGTTCGCGAACACGTCTACCAGGCGGCCGCCGCGCCGGAACCGGTCGCGGTGGGCGAATTGAGTTATTCGGCGCTGAAGGTGACGCGTACCAACGGCGGCAACGACGACACCATCGTATGGGTCGCGGAAGGCGTCCCCACGCCGATCCGCATCCTTCAGCGCGAGGACGGCGAGGATGCCGTCGATCTGCGCCTCGTCGGATACGAATGATGCGACACGCCCGTCCCGAGACCGGCAACCGCCGGCTCTATTTCCAAGGAAACATCATGATGCCCGCCCGCCTTACGTCCACCGCCCGCAGCCTGCTGGTCGCCACGACGCTCGCCGCCGCCGCGATCGCGCTGCCGGCGCACGCGCTGGAGCCGTTCGCGGCCGACTACGAAGCCAGTTACATGGGTCTTTCGGCCAAGGGCCGCATGACCGTGGAGCCGCAGGGCGGCGATCAGTGGAAATACACGCTGAAGGTCAGCAATCAGGTCGCGCAGCTGACCCAGGTCACCGTCTTCGAAGACCGCAACGGCCAGTGGCGCCCGCTCAGCGGCACCGACGCTTCGCTGCTGCTGATCAAGAAGATTCGCCGCAGCGCGGTGTACGACTGGGCCGCGGGCGTCGCGCGTTGGAGCGGCGACGTGAAACCCGAGCGCGCCGGCCCCGTGCCGCTGCAGGCGGGCGACGTCGACGGTCTGCTGCTGAACCTCGCCCTCGTCCGCGACACGCTCGCCGGCAAGCCGCTGCGCTACCGCATGGTCGACGAAGGCCGCGCCAAGCCGATGCAATTCACCATCGCAGGCAAGGAATCCATCACCATCGGCGGCAAGCCGCAGCAGGCGACCAAACTCGTCAGCAGCAACGGCAACAAACAGATGCTGGTGTGGGTGGTCGAAGGCCTCGCGCTGCCGGCGCGCATCCTGCAGCGCAAGGACGGCAAGGACGATATCGATCTGCGGATCGTGTCGATGCGTTGATCGCGATCGCGCGATCGACGGAACGGGAAGACATCGTGCAGTAGAGCGGCCTGACCAGTCATTCGACTGTTGAAAACCAGGCCGCTGTTCCTCGCGAAAGGTACGGCGGCCTCAAGGCCGCTGTACCGGGGGCACATCAATCGATCCGCTTGATCTTCGCGCCCAGCGCCGAGAGCTTGGCCTCGATGCGCTCGTAGCCGCGGTCGAGATGGTAGATGCGGTCGATGATGGTGTCGCCGTCGGCGACGAGACCGGCGAGGATCAGCGACGCCGAGGCGCGCAGGTCGGTCGCCATCACCGGTGCGCCGCTGAGCTGCGGCTGGCCACGGACGATCGCGGTGTGGCCTTCGATGCGGATGTCCGCGCCGAGCCGCTGCAGTTCCTGCACGTGCATGAAGCGGTTTTCGAAGATCGTTTCGGTGATCACCGCAACCCCGTCGGCGACGCAGTTCAGGGCCATGAACTGCGCCTGCATGTCGGTCGGGAAGCCCGGGTGCGGCGCCGTCGCGATGTTCACCGCCTTCGGCCGCTTGCCGCGCATGTCCAGGGTGATGCTGTCGGCGTCGACGGCAATCTCGGCGCCGGCCTCGGTGAGTTTGTCGATCACCGCGTCGAGTGTTTCCGGACGCGCGGCGCGGGCGACGATGCGGCCGCCGGTCATCGCCGCGGCGACCAGGAAGGTGCCGGTCTCGATGCGGTCGGCGACCACGTCGTGGCTGCCGCCGTGCAGGCGCTCGACGCCGTGCACGGTAATGCGGTTGCTGCCGGCGCCTTCGATCTTCGCGCCCATCGCGATCAGGCAATCGGCGAGGTCGACGATCTCGGGTTCCATCGCCGCGTTCTCGAGCACGCTGACGCCGTCGGCGAGCGCCGCCGCCATCAGCACGTTCTCGGTCGCGCCGACGCTGACCATGTCGAACACCACGCGGCCGCCCTTGAGGCGATCGGCCTTGGCCTTGATGAAGCCGTGTTCGACCGAGACCTCGGCGCCCAGCGCCTGCATGCCCTTGATGTGCTGGTCGACCGGACGCGAGCCGATGGCGCAGCCGCCCGGCAGGGACACTTCGGCAGCGCCGTAACGCGCGAGCAGCGGGCCGAGCACCAGCACCGAGGCGCGCATGGTCTTCACCAGTTCGTACGGCGCGACGTGGCTGTTGACGCTGCGCGCATCGACGCGCACGTGGCCGTTGTCGATGTCGTGTTCGACCTGCGCGCCGAGTTCGCGCAGCAGCTTGATCGTGGTCACCACGTCGTGGAGGTGCGGCACGTTGCCGATGTCCACCGGACCGTCGGCGAGCAGCGTCGCGCACAGGATCGGCAGCACCGCGTTCTTCGCGCCGGAGATACGGACTTCGCCTTCGAGCGGCACGCCGCCGGTGACTACGATTTTCTGCATGGGGTCGTCGTGTGATCTGGAGTGTTGCGGGAATGGGGGCGCATGCATGCGTCCCCGGAAAGCGACGGCCGGCGGCCGCCGCCGGCTTACATCCGGGCTTCTTCGGGGGTCAGCGTCTTCAGCGCGAGGGCGTGGATCGCACCGCCCATGAGGTCGCCGAGGGTGGCGTAGACCATCCGGTGGCGGGCCAGCGGGAGCTTGCCCTGGAAGGCCGCGCAGACCACCACGGCCTCGAAATGCACCCCGTCGTCGCCCTGGACATGGGCCTGGGCGTCGGGAAGGCCCTGTTCGATGAGCTGGCGGATGGTCTCGGGGGTCATGTCGATGCCGTGTCGGAGGGACGAAGGGGATTCCGCGGCGCGCCGGAGGCGGAACCTGGAACGCGCCGGGTTCCCGCATTCATCGCCGGTGCGGGCAAAGCTGAATGCGGGTGCGTAGAATTGGCCGACTAGCGTAACGGAAAGCCGCCGGCTCCCCAATGGCGAACGCCACTCTGCCCTACTCCAAGCCGGCCTCCGGCGACGTTCCGGACACCACGCTGGCCGACAGCGGCCGGCGCGTCTTCGAGATCGAGCGCGAAGGCCTGGCCGCGGTCGCGGCACGGATCGACGGCCATTTCGCCGCCGCGTGCCGGGCGATGCTGGCCTGCGCCGGACGCGTGGTCTGCATGGGCATGGGCAAGTCCGGCCACGTCGCGCGCAAGATCGCCGCCACCCTCGCCTCCACCGGCACGCCCGCCTTCTACGTCCATCCGGGCGAAGCCGGCCACGGCGATCTGGGCATGATCACCGACCGCGACGTGGTCCTGGCCCTGTCCTACTCGGGCGAATCCGACGAAATCCTGACCCTGCTGCCGGTACTGAAGCGCCAGGGCAATCTGTTGATCGCGATGACCGGCCGCCCGCAGTCGACGATGGCGCGCGAGGCCGACCTGCATCTGGACGTGAGCGTGCCCGCCGAAGCCTGTCCGCTGGCCCTCGCGCCGACCGCCAGCACCACCGCCTCACTGGCGATGGGCGATGCGCTCGCGGTGGCGCTGCTCGAAGCCCGCGGTTTCACTTCCGACGATTTCGCGCGCTCTCATCCGGCCGGCGCGCTCGGCCGGCGCCTGCTGCTGCACATCGCCGACGTGATGCATGCCGGCGACGACATCCCGCGGGTCGGCGCCGACGCCACGCTCGGCGACGCCCTGCTGGAAATGAGCCGCAAACGCCTGGGCATGACCGCGGTCGTCGACGACGACGGCCGTCTGCTCGGGCTCTACACCGACGGCGATCTGCGTCGTTCGCTGGCCGATCCCGCCACCGACGTGCGCGACACCCGCATCGACAGGCTCATGACCCGCACGCCGATCACCATCGACGCCGATGCGCTCGCGGCCGAAGCCGCGCAACTGATGGAAACCCACAAGATCAACGCCCTGCTGGTGATCGACGGCGAACGCCGCGTGGTCGGCGCGCTGAACATCCACGATCTGCTGCGGGCGCGGGTCGTCTGATGACGTCATCGGTCGAAACCGCCTCGCTCGTACAACGCGCCGCGTTCGACGATGATCTGCGCGCCCGTGCCGCCGGCATCCGTCTCGCCTGTTTCGACGTCGACGGCACGCTCACCGATGGCCGCCTGTTTCTCGACAGCGAAGGCCGCGAACTGAAGGCGTTTCACGTCCACGACGGCCAGGGCCTGGTGCTGCTGCGCGAGGCCGGCATCGAGGTCGCGCTGATCACCGCCCGCCGCAGCGCGGCCGCGGTGCATCGCGCCAACGAACTGAAGTTGCGCGTGCACATCGGCGCGAAGGACAAGCTGGCCTGCGTGCGCGAACTCTGCGGCGAACTGGGCATCGGCCTGGACGCCGTCAGCTTCATGGGCGACGACCTGCCGGATCTCGCTGCGATGCGCGCCGTGGGGCTGTCGATCGCGCCCGCGAACGCGCATGCGACCACCCGCGATGCCGCCCGCTGGCGGACCCGCGCCGACGCCGGCGCCGGCGCCGCGCGGGAGTTGTGCGACCTGCTGCTGATGGCGCAGAGCCGGATCGACACCCCGCTGTCGCCCGCATCGAGCGGTGAGCGCGCATGAGCTGGCGCGGCATCGTCATTCTGCTGCTGATCGTCGGCGCCGCCGCGAGCGGCTGGGCGGTGTGGAAACACCGGCAACCGCCGCCGCGCGTGGCGGCCGCCAACGATCGCCCGGACTACGTGCTGCGCGACTTCGAGCTGATCGCGCTCAACGCCGAGGGCAAGGAATCGTTCACGCTGCGCGCGCCGACGCTGGAACGCCGCCCGGGCGACGAGACGATGTCGCTGACCACGCCGCTGTTCCTGGTGCCGAACGGCGACGGCAAGTACTGGGAAATCCGCTCGAAGACGGGCTGGGTCAGCGCCGACCAGAAAGAGATCCGGCTCAGCGGCGAGGTCAAGGCCAACAGCCCGCCCGACGACCTGCGGCCGATCACGATGAATACCGGCCGCCTGAGCGTGTTTCCGCGCCAGAACCGCGCCGCCACCGACGATGTCGTGACCATCGTCCAACCCGGCTCTATACTCCGTGGACGCGGTTTTGCGGTGTCCACGACCACGAAACGCTACGTGTTCCGCTCCGAGGTCCAATCCCGCTATGCGCCCAATCGCTGACACCACCGCCCGCCGCGCGCTGCCGCTCGCCGCCGCCGTCCTCGCGCTGGCGTTCGCCGGCATCGCCGTCGCGCGCGACGCGGACCGCAGCCAGCCGATGAACATCGAATCGGACCGCCAGGAGGGCACCCTCGACGGCAACAGCGTGAACGTCCTCACCGGGAACGTCACCATCACCCAGGGTTCGCTGGACATCCGCGCCAGCCGCGCCGACATCCATCAGCGCGGCGGCGACGTCGTCCGCGCGGTGCTGACCGGCAACCAGGCCGTGCTGAAGCAGCAGATGGACGACGGCTCGCCGATGACCGCCAAAGCCGACCGCATCGATTACGACATGACCGCCGACGTGATCGTGCTCACCGGCAATTACACGGTGACCACGCCGCGCGGCAGCACCAGCGGCCAGCGCCTCACCTACAACCTCAAGAGCGGTCGCGTCGAGAGCGGCGGCGACAGCGGCCGGGTCCGGATGACCATCCAGCCCAAGGCCTCGCGCACGCCGCCCGCCGCGGAAAAACCCTGATGCTGGTCGCCGAAGGGCTGCGCAAGCGCTACAAGTCGCGCGAGGTCGTGCGCGACTTCGGCCTGACCCTCAACGCCGGCGAAGTCGTCGGTCTGCTCGGTCCCAACGGCGCCGGCAAAACCACCTGTTTCTACATGATCGTCGGCCTGGTGCCGGCCGATGCCGGGCGCATCGTGCTCGACGGCCACGACATCACCGGCGAGCCGATGTACGCGCGCGCCAAGCGCGGCGTCGGTTACCTGCCGCAGGAACCCTCGGTCTTCCGCAAGCTGAGCGTCGCCGACAATCTGCGGCTGGTGCTGGAACTGCGCCGGGACCTGGACCACGACGGCCGCGAGCGCGAACTGGCGGCCCTGCTGGAAGAACTGCAGGTGGGCCACGTCGCCGAACAGATCGGCGCCAGCCTTTCGGGCGGCGAGCGTCGTCGCGTCGAGATCGCGCGCGCGCTGGCCGCGAAACCGCGGATGATCCTGCTGGACGAGCCCTTCGCCGGTGTCGATCCGATCTCGGTCGGCGAGATCCAGCGCATCGTCCGCCATCTGAAGAACCGCGGCATCGGCGTGCTGATTACCGATCACAACGTCCGCGAAACCCTCGGCATCTGCGATCGCGCCTACATCCTCAGCGAGGGCGCGGTGCTGGCCCAGGGCGCCCCCGAGGCGCTGCTGGCGAATCCCGAAGTGCGTCGCGTCTATCTCGGCGAATCCTTCCGGTTGTAACGCCACCAGGGCCGGCGGGATGCGGTTGTTCGACCGTGGTCACGGAAATCGATCGCCGCGGCACATCGCTCCGGAACCATTCACCGGGATACTTCAGCGGACGCCCCCGCACGCAAGGATCGGGCCAAGGGGGGTTCACGCGCCGCCCACAAGCTCTAACATACGGACATGAAGCCACGCCTGCAGACATCGCTGGGTCAACAGCTGGTCCTGACGCCGCAATTGCGCCAGGCGCTACACTTGCTGCAGCTGTCGTCGCTGGAGCTCGAGAACGAAATCACCATCGCCGTCGAAAGCAACCCGCTGCTCGACTGGGACGAATCCGTGGGCGAAGCGCCCGAGGGCATGCCCGAGGCGCCCGCGGTGCCGGAAGCCGCCGCACCGGAAGAGGCGCCCGAGCGCGAGCACGGCGGCGATGACGACGGCTGGGAACCACCGGACAGCTGGAGCACCAGCGGCGGCGGCGGCACGGGCGACGAAGACGGCCTCGATCCGATGGATCGTCTGGTCCATGCCGAATCGCTGCACGACCATCTGTCCTGGCAGTTGCACCTCACCCGGCTCTCGCCGCGCGACCAGCGCATCGGCGCCACGCTGATCGACGCCATCGACGACGACGGCTATCTGCGCGAAAGCCTGGACAACATCGCCGAGGCCCTGCGCCCGGACATCAACGTCGGTACCGCCGAAATCGGCACCGTGCTCCACCAGATCCAGCGCTTCGATCCGCTGGGCGTGGGCGCCCGCGATCTGCGCGAATGTCTGTTCCTGCAACTGGAAGCGCTGTCCAAAGACACGCCCGGCAAGGCCGAAGCGCTGCGGATCGTGAACGAGGTTCTGGAGCGGCTGCCGAAGCTGGGTGTGGACGGGCTGGCGGCCGAGCTGGGACTTTCGGTGGAAACCGCGGCGACCGGGCTGCATCTGGTGCGCTCGCTGGACCCGAGACCGGGTTCGCAACTGGGCGGCATGGGTGCCGATACCTACATCACCCCGGATTGCGTCATCTGGCGTCACAACGGCATGTGGCGCGCGGGCCTGGCCGGCAGCCACACCCGGCTGACCATCCATCGCGGTTACGAAGGCATGATCCAGCACGCCAACGGCAGCGATGCCGCGTATCTGCGCGGCCGCCTGCAGGAAGCGCGCTGGCTGCTGAAACATCTCGAAGCGCGCGGCGAGACCCTGCTGAAGGTGGTGCGTTGCCTGATCCGCCAGCAATCGGGTTATCTCGAATTCGGCGAGCAGGCGTTGCGTCCGCTCACGCTGCGCGAAGTCGCCGCGGAAGTCGGCCTGCACGAATCCACCGTCTCGCGCGCGATCGCGCGCAAATACGCGCTCACGCCGCGCGGCACGTTGCCGCTGCGCAGCTTCTTCGCGTCGGGCATCGGCACCGAAGGCGGCGGCGAAGCGTCCAGCACCGCGATCCAGTCGATGATCAAACGCCTCATCGACGCCGAGAATCCGCGCAAGCCGCTGTCGGACGCGAAACTGGCCGATACGCTGAAGGCCTCGGGCGTACCGGTGGCGCGGCGTACGGTCGCGAAATACCGGGAAGCGATGAACATTCCAGCTTCGCACGAACGCGTGCGCATGGCCTGAACGACGTCGTCATCGGCCGCTGCGCCACGACCGACTTTCGCACTTGCGTCCCCCGCGTGCTGGGGTAACCTGTCGACAGGGAGACGCTGCGGACGGCACCACCCTTGTGCGGAGGAGGAGTCGACCCGATGTCTTCGATCACGGAGTCGGCGTCGAACGCGCCGGCACCGGCACCGCACCGCCGACGGGCCGGGCCCGACGGCGCGACGTGCGACCCAGGCCCGGCATTCAGAGGACACCGTCGATGCGTATCGAAACCCACGGCCACCAGCTCGAAGTCACGCCCGCCCTGCGCGATTACGTCGAAACCAAACTCGCTCGCCTCGGCCGGCATTTCGAACACCCGATGGACGTCGTCCGCGCCCAGCTCAGCATCAACCGACCCGATCACTGCGCCGAAGCCACCGTGCACATCTCCGGCCGCACCCTGCACGCCGACGCCGCCGGCCAGGACATGTACGCCGCGATCGACCTGCTCGCCGACAAACTCGATCGGCTGCTGTTGAAGCACAAGGAAAAAATGGTCGACCACCACCGCGGCGAAAGTCTCACCCGCGCCGAGGGTTGACCCTCGCCATTTCCGCCGGCCCGACGACACGCTGCGCAACGGCGCGACGTCGGGCCCGACACTCCCCTTCGCGACCCACCTTCATGAATGCCAGCATCAGCGCCCGCGACCTGTTCGATCAGCAGGAAGAACGTCTCGGACTGCGCTGGATGGCCGGCCAACGCGGCGAACACCGCGTGCTCGAAGCGGTGGAGACGGTCGCCCGCCGGCCGTCGCTGGCCGGCTATCTCAACATCATCTATCCGAACAAGGTCCAGATCCTCGGCACCGAGGAGCTGGCTTGGCTGGACGCGCTCGACGCGCGCCAGCGCTGGGAAACCATCGAAAAGATCATCCAGTTCCGCCCGCTGGCGATGGTGATCAGCAAGAGCCAGCCCTGCCCGGAAGACCTGCGCGCCGCCGCCGAAGAATCGGACACGCCGCTGTGGTGTTCGCCGCGGCGTGGGCACGAATTGTTCAATCATCTGCAATACCACCTCGCGCGCAAGCTCGCGCCGCGGCTGACCGTGCACGGCGTGTTCATGGAGATCTATTCCATCGGCGTGCTGATCACCGGCGAATCCGGCGCCGGCAAGAGCGAGCTGGCGTTGGAACTGGTCACCCGCGGTCATCGGCTGGTCGCCGACGACGCGCCCGAATTCACCCAGATCGCGCCCGACGTGCTCGACGGTGCGTGCCCCGACCTGCTGCAGGACCTGCTGGAAGTGCGCGGCCTCGGCATCCTCAACGTGCGCCAGATGTTCGGCGACACGGCGGTGAAGCGGAACAAATATCTGCGGCTGATCGTGCATCTGAAAAAGCCGCAGGTCGAGCCGCAAACCTCGGGCATGGAACGGCTTATCGGCGACCTCGGCTCGCGCCGGCTGCTCGATCTCGACGTGCCGATGATCACCCTGCCGGTGATGGCCGGCCGCAACCTGGCGGTGCTGACCGAAGCCGCGGCGCGCGCGCACATCCTGCGGATCAAGGGCGTGGACCCGGCGGCGGCGTTCATGGCCCGCCACTCGCACTTCCTGGAGCGCGCGGAATGAGGCGCGCGGCATGAGCGCAGAGCGCGAGGGCGCCGCGCCCAGTCCGCGGCTGATCGTCGTCAGCGGCATGTCCGGCAGCGGCAAGTCGATCGCCCTGCACACCTTCGAAGACCTGGATTTCTACTGCGTCGACAACCTCCCCGCGGAGCTGCTGCCGGAGTTCGTGCGCGGCGCCATCGGCAAGAGCGATCTGCCGCCGAAACTCGCGGTCGGCATCGATGTGCGCAGCCGCAACACCGATCTGTCGAACCTGCCGACCCTGCTGTCGCAGGCGGGTGCGCTGGGGATGGACCCGAAGCTGGTGTTCTTCGACGCCAGCGACGGCGTGCTGCTCAAGCGCTACGCGGAAACCCGCCGCCGGCATCCGCTCAGCCATCTCGGGCTGACGCTGAACGAAGCGATCGCGCTGGAACGGCGCATGCTCAAGCCGCTGCGGGCGATGGCGGACATCCTGATCGACACCAGCGACACCAACGTGCACCAGATGCGGCGTCGCGTGATCGCCGAACTGGACCTGACCTCGGAACGCCCGGTGTCGCTGCTGTTCGAATCCTTCGCCTATCGCCGCGGCGTGCCCAGCGACGCCGATTTCGTGTTCGACGCCCGCTGCCTGCCCAACCCGCACTGGGACGCGCGCCTGCGCCCGCTGTCGGGCCGCGACCGCGAAGTGCGCGAATACCTCGATGCGCAGCCTGAAGTGGGCGAATACGTCGCCCAGGTCTCGTCGTTCCTCGATACCTGGATGCCCCGAATCCAGGCGGATACCCGCAGTTACATCACCGTCGCCTTCGGCTGCACCGGCGGCAAGCACCGCTCGGTGTATCTGGCCGAAACCTTCGCCGCGCACGCCCGCGACCACGGCTGGCGCGAGGTCGCGACGTACCATCGCGAGCTGGAATAACGCGACTCAGTCCGCGCGCAGCCTGCCGCGCAGTTCCGCCACCGCGGCCTTCCATGCGTCGAACTCGTCCGAGTCGGCCCAGAGTTCCGCCAGCTCGGAATCCGCGGCGAGAATGCGGTCGATGGCCGCATGCGCCTTGCCCACCAGCGCCACCGGCGGCGTCAGCCCCGCGGCCTCGACCCAGGCATCCATCCGCTCGGTATAACTGTTGCGCACGCCCCAATGCCCCTGCAGCCGCGCGAGCGCTTCGGCCGCGGCGAGCGCTTCCTCGCCCTCGCCGGCATCGAGATACGCTTCGCCGTTCTCCAGCACCGTGTCCAGCGTGCGTTCGATCACGCCCAGATCGCGCTGGCCTTCCAGTTCATATGCCCAATCGCAGGCGGTGTCGTTGTCGAAAATGCCCGTGCCCCATGCGCCCATCGATGCGTCTCCCTGGTTGTTTCGAAATGCGGTTGGTCGAAAATTTCGTCGCTGCGGCGCGTCAGGTCCGCCGCAACGACCAGAACGGAATCGTGCGGCGCAGGCGATAGCCCATGCGTTCGTACATCGTTTTCGCGCGCGTGTTGGCCTGACTGACATGCAGGTAAGGGATGCGGCCGGCGGCGAGGATGTCGTTGGTCAGCAGCGCGGTGATGCGTCTGGCGTAACCCAGTCCGTTGAACTCCGGATGGGTGCAGATCGCACTGACTTCCTGGAAACGATCGGTGCCGAGACGTTCGCCCGCCATCGCCGCGAGCCGGCCGTCGCGATGGATACCGAAGTAGCGGCCCATCGACATCGTGCGTGCGCGGAAATAATGCGGATACACCAGCGCGGTGAGCGCGAGTACGGCGTCGCGATCCGCGTCGCCCAGCGGGGAGACGTCCGGCCCGTCCGCCACCGGCAGCGGC
This sequence comes from Lysobacter hankyongensis, assembly GCF_039543145.1. Lineage (NCBI taxonomy): Bacteria > Pseudomonadati > Pseudomonadota > Gammaproteobacteria > Lysobacterales > Lysobacteraceae > Lysobacter > Lysobacter hankyongensis. The sequence goes on from NZ_BAABJE010000007.1 coordinate 96,591, forward strand.
ACGGTGCACATCATCTGCGCGAGATCGCCGAGCCATTCGAGCGTCCAGCCTTCGGGTGCCTGCGGCGCCACACCGAGCAGATAGACGCTTTCGCCCGGCGCGATCAGCGCCTCGAACGCATCCGCGACCGCGACGCCTGCGTGGGCCACGCCGAGGAACGGCGCATGATCGGCGGGATAGCGCGCGACCTCGCCCACGACCTGCGCGATGCCGGCGTGCCGACTGCGCAGCGCGGACCAGAACGGATTGCGCAGGTCGGCATCGTCCAGGCCGCGATCATCCCATCCGCCATCGTCGAAGGCATGCCCGTCGAAATCCGGGTTGTCGGCATCGGCAATGCTCATGGTCGAAGCATAAGGGGAAATCCGCCGCTTACGCATCCGGGACGTGTTCGATTGCCGACATTGCGATTGTCCGCGATGCCGATCGCGATGCGGCCGACTCGATGCCGCGACGCGACACCGCTCGACGCGACACGGTTCAATCGCCCTCGCGCCGCAGCGATACCGCGATCTCCGCGGCGCCCAGGCGCACTTCGGTCTGGGCGAAGCCCGGCACTTCGACGCGGATCGCCGGGACCGTGACGTTCGCGAGCACCACACGCCCGTCGCCGTCGGTCGTCAGCGTTTTCGGCGGCACGCCGCGCAGGGGCGACACCACATGCACCGGTGCGAACGCCAGCGGTCGCCCGGCCGTGGACAGACGCAACCCGACCGTGCGCCCGCCGCCGGTCGCGATCCGCGTGCGCTGGCGCGCAACCCCTTCGCTCGCTTCCACCGCATCGCTGGCGGCCACCTGCCACGGCGACAACAGCGCCGACACTCGCACGGTGCCCGGGCGATCCAGCGAGACGGCGATGCCGCCCGGCACCGGGTGGAAGACATCGGCCTGCGATTCGCGCCAGACGCCATCCTCGCGACGCTGCAGCACGAACACCGGAAAGGGATCGCTCATGCGCGGACGGCGCGGAATTTCGAGACCCGGAGTCTCGACGATCAGCCAGCGCAGAGGCTTCAGTTCGACGGTCCTGTCGATCGCGCCGGAGACGACCGCGGCATCGCGCAGATCGAGCGCGAGCGCGATGCGCTCGGGCCAGATCGGCAATGCTTCGACCAAGAAGGACGGCGATTTCGGCGCCGGGAACAGCACCTGCAGCGCCAGCGGTTCCAGCGGATCGATGCCCTCGATGCGCACCACGCCGCGGGTATCGGGCCGCAGCGCGCGCTCGCCGCGCGGCGAGGCCCAGAGCACCGTCGCTTCGCGCACCGGTGCGCCGCTGCCGCGCTCGACCAGGCGCAGGCGCAGCGTCGTCGCGAGCGCGGCGCCGAGTTCGGAGGCTTCCGCATCGAGATCGAGTTCTGCGTAACGTCCTGCGGACAATGTCACCCGCCGACGCTCGGTCTCGACGCCGTTCACCACCGCGATCACGTCGAGCGGACCGGGCGGCAACGGCGCGAATGCGGTTTCGGCGCGTACCGGCAGGGCGCGCTCGTCGTAGGCGTCGAGCAGGGTCGGCGCTTCGCGGCGCATCAGCGGTTGCCACGCGGCACCATCGGCACCGTCGACGCGACGGAACAACACCGCCGCGCCCGCGATGCCGCGCGGCGCGCGTACGCGCAGACCCGCGGCGACGCGCGCGCGGACTTCGGCCGGCGCGCTGTCGCGCGCGAACGCAGCCTCGTAGAAACGCAGCCCATCGCCGGCATGCGCCTGCAGCACGTAGCGGTCCGCCGCGGGCAAGGCGACCGGACCGACGACGACGATGCCATCGGCGGCACGCGTCGCGGGCGCATCGATCCAGCGCACGACCGTGGCGAGATCTTCGAGTCGCTCCGGGCCGGCGCCTTCGCGGCCGCCGCGGAGCCACGCCCGATAGGCCTCACGCGCGTCGGGCGTCACCACCGCCAACCCGATCCGCACCGAATCCGCATCCGCGGACACGCCGGCATCGGGCAACAGATGCGTTCCGAAATCGAAGGCCTGCGTAGCGCCATCGCGGCGATCGCCGTGCATCGCGCCGTCGCGGGATCGATCCGGAGACGCGCGCTCCCGCGACTCCCGCCACCAGAGGCCGGAAACGATGAGGGCGCCCACCGCGAGGCAGGCGCCCAGCCACAGCGCGGAACGATGCCGGCCTGTCATCGTCGCGGACGATCCAACGACATCAGTCGGTATCGGCGGTCGAATAGAACGAGATGTAGATCGGCGCGTGATCCGACAGCCCGTTGCGGAACGCGCACATGTCGGCGATATAGTCGCGACCCGACGTCGAGTATTCGGTCACGTGGTTGTTCTGCATCCAGAAATGGTCGTAGCGGCTGGCGAACGCGCAGCTGGCGTTGATCGAGGTCAGCTCGTTGACGCGCCAGCTGACGGCCGGCGACACCGCGGTCAACGTCGTCCACCACGGCGACGTGGCTTCGCGGTTGTGATCGCCCACCAGGATCACATCCTGATCGCTGCTGCTGCCGTTCTGGATCGCGTTGAACACGGACGCGATCTGCTGGATCTCGGCCTGGCGCTCGGCGGTGGTGCCGAACACGGTATGCCAGTTGATGAAGGTGTAATCGGCACCGGTCTGGATATGACGCACCTTCACGATCTGCGGCTCGCGCTCGAACTTGTCGCCGGTATCGGTCCACACCGTGGACGAGAGCAGTTGCACGCGGTCGGTGCGGAAAAACACCGCATAGCGTTCCTTGTAGCTGCTGCGGCCGATGGCTTCGGTGACGCGATAGTCCCAGGTGAAGCCGCTGACCGCGGTCAGGGCCGACGCGACGCTGGCGGCGGATTCGGCGTACATCACTTCCTGGCCGAAGACGAGATCGACGCCATTGGCGGCGCCGGCCGCGCTGCCGTAGTTGTTCCAGATCTGGCGGGCGTAGCCGTTCCAGTCCTGCTGGCCGCTCCAGCCGGCATGCAGCATGTTCCAGGACACCACGCGCAGATAGGCCTGCGCCGAGGCCTGGCCCGCGAACATCAGCAGGCAGGCGACGAATATCGCGAGGACGGGGCGTTTCATGTTCTCTCCTTGAGGCGATCGATGGACGCGCAAGTATCCCGGCGCAATGTGTCCGTGCCATGTCGCTTCGAGCCCCCACCCGACGCTTCCGTGCCGCCAGCCTTCGCCGGGGCGCGCGGCATTATCGGCGCAAACCGGCGGCAAGCCTTGCCGCAGTGCGTCATGGCGATGGCCCGGGACGCGCACGTCTGCGATGATGGCCGGATGATCGCATCGCCCCCGGAAAACGAGTCCGACATCACGCCGGACCTCATGGCAGACACCGCGCCGGAGTCTGCGGCGGCGCCCGCAGTCGCCGCCACGGCCTTCACCTCGCTGCCGCTCTCGCCCGCGCTGCTGCAGGGCATCGACGCCCTCGGTTACGCCGCGATGACGCCGATCCAGGCGCGTGCGCTGCCGGCGATGCTCGATGGCCGCGACGTGATCGCCCAGGCCCCGACCGGCAGCGGCAAGACCGCGGCCTTCGGGCTGGGCCTGCTGCATCGGCTGGACGCCACGGCAGGCCGCACGCAGGCATTGGTGCTGTGTCCCACGCGCGAACTCGCCGACCAGGTCGGCAAGCAGTTGCGCAGACTCGCCACCGGTATCGCCAACCTGAAGATCTCGATCCTCTGCGGCGGCATCCCGCTGGGCCCGCAGTTGGCCTCGCTGACGCACGCGCCGCATGTCGTCGTCGGCACCCCGGGCCGGATTCTCGAACTCGTGCAGCAGCAGGCGCTGTCGCTGGCCGGCGTGCGCACCCTGGTGCTGGACGAAGCCGACCGCATGCTCGACATGGGCTTCGAGGACGCGATCCGCGACATCGTCAAACGCACGCCGAAGGACCGGCAGAGTCTGCTGTTCTCGGCCACGTTCCCCGAAGCGATCCGCGCGCTGGGCACCGCGATGCTGCGCGATGCGGTCGAAATCACCGTCGACGGCGGCGTCGAGCCGGCGACGATCGAACAACTGTTCTTCGAGATCGAACCCGCGCGGCGCGCGCCGCTGCTGGCGGCGCTGCTGCTGCGCTATCGACCGGAATCCTGCGTGGTGTTCTGCAACATGCGCAAGGACACCGAGGAAGTCGTCGGCTCGCTGGCGCACTACGGCTTTTCCGCGCTGGCGCTGCACGGCGACATGGAACAACGCGATCGCGACGAAGTGCTGCTGCGGTTCGCGAACCGCAGTTGCACCGTGCTGGTCGCCAGCGACGTCGCCGCGCGCGGCCTCGACGTCGAGGATCTCGGCGCGGTCGTGAATTACGAACTGCCCACCGATGCCGACACCTATCTGCATCGTATCGGACGCACCGGCCGCGCCGGCCGCGCGGGACTCGCGCTCAGCCTGTGCACGCCGCGCGAACTGCCGCGCGCGGCCCTGATCGAAGCGCGCCAGGGCAAGCCGCTGCGCTGGGAACGGTTGCAACCGCTGTCGGGCAAACCCGCGAACGTACCGGCCGCGGCGATGGCGACCCTGCGCATCGATGCCGGCCGCAGCGACAAACTGCGTCCGGGCGACATCGTCGGCGCGCTCACCGGCGACGCGGGCCTGAAGGCGGATGCGATCGGCAAGATCGATGTATTCGCCACCCGCGCCTACGTCGCCATCGCCAGGGCCCAGGCCGAACACGCACTCGCACGTCTGCGCGCGGGCAAGATCAAGGGCCGGAAATTCCGCGTGAACCGGCTGTAGCCTCGCCGGTTCATCCAGCGGATCGCGTGCTGTGCTACGTTCGCCGCACGCATGGGCTCCGGCCCGACGCCTCCCTCGATCCAAAGGAGTTGGTCGTGCCCATTCCCTCCGATGGCACCCTCGCCCACGCGGCACACGCCTCGCCGGCACCGCCCGTCCGAGCGCCCCTTGGCCGCGCACTCCGCGCCATTCCGTTTTCCAGACCATCCCTGACAGTGCTGCTCGCGCTGTCCCTCACCGTTTCCCTATCGGCCTGCGCAATGCAAAACACTTCCGACTTCGATTCGAGCGCCTGGAAATCCCAGCGCGGCGCCTCCGCCAAGGACAATACGCGCGGCCGGATGGTCGCCCCCCTGGAGAAGGCCCTGCATGCGGGCATGTCGCGCGACGACGTGATCCGTCTTCTCGGCGAGCCCGACTCCACCGATGCCGACACCGCGACCGATGTCTACGAGCTCGGCGTCGCCGCCTACGGCATCGATGAAGAGTTCTACGAAATCCAGTACCAGGACGGGAAGCTCGCTTCCCATCGCTGGGCCCGTCGATAAGCACTACGCACTGACGCACGGCTGCACAAGGAGCCTCCCATGGCAGATCCCCGGCCCGATCTGAACAACATCCGCACCCAGTACCAGGTCGCCAACGACCAGATGATCGATTACCACCCGCGCGCGTTCGGTGCGATCGACATCCCCTTCACCAGTTCGGTCCGCATGACGAAGACCGAAGGCGAACTGCTCGACCAGATGACCTTCGACCGCGGTCTCGTCGGGCTGAGCAGGATGAGCGACATCAAGGACCGCGCCTTCGCCGAAGGCGAGCGCCGTTTCCCCGACAATCCGCGGCCCGGGAACATTCCCGAAGGCCGCGAACGCGAATGGCAGGGCAACGACGGTCATCGCGACGCGTTCCGTCATGCCTACTGGAACGCGTTGATGACGAAGGAGTACGGCGAGAACTGGACGCGCGCGTTCGCGACCGCGCACGAGGGCGGGCCGAACAATCCCGCGAACCGCGAAGCGATGGATCTCTACAACAACGAGATCGGTCGCTCGATCGGGGCCGCCAATCGCAACGCCTCGCCGGAACAGCTCGCCAATCTCGTCGAGCAGGCCCTCAACCAGGGCAAGCTGGTCGTGGTCGACCGCAGCGGCAATCTCGAATGGAGCGATCGCGTGGTGCGCGGTCAGCACGGCCTCGCGCCGTCCGGCCCGCTGGCACCGCAGATCAACACGCCCGGCGTCGTCTCCACCGACACCTCGGTCAGTCAGGCCGCGCCGACGCCGACGCCCGGCCAGCCGGAAACGCGGCTGGCGAACGCGACCCCCAACGCAGCCGACCCCAACGTCGATCGCATGCGCCAGGACCCGATGTATGGCCAGGTGGTCACCGCGATGAACGCCAAGGGCCTGGAAGGCGATGCCTTGGCCGCGAATCTCTACGCTGCGGCGGCGCGCGCCAATCTGACCGGCGTCACCAGCATCGAGATCGGCAAGCCGGTGAACGATGCCAACGGCCAACCGGATCGCAATCTGTTCGTCTTCGACGGCCGCACCGATGTCCAAGGCCCCACCCACGCCCGGGTGAGCGAGAACGAAGCCCGCGCCACGCCGGTGCAGGTCGCGGCCAACAACGCGCTCGACGCACAGGCCCCGCAATTGGCCACGCCCGATCAGGACACGCGCCGGGCGCCGACCATGACCGCCTGAGTCCCGTCGTCCTCGACCGCGAACACGCCCGGCGCATGCCGGGCGTGTTCGTTTGCGCAGCAGGCGGTTCGCGGACCGGTGCCCAAGCCCCGGCCTGGCCCGGCGGATGGCGGCCGAATTCAATGAATGTCCCTGGAGACATTCATTCGCATCATGGAAATCGATTGCGGACGGTTTTCACGGACATTTTCATGCCTTGGTCGCGGTATTCGCAGCGATGCCGATCACATTCCATCGGCGGCCGAGCGTGCCCGTGAGCACCGAAGGATTCAAATAAATCATTGATTAAAATCGGAATAGAATCCACCCAAGGGGAAATGCCGTCATCGCTTTCGGCAATCCTCAGGTTGAGGCGTCGCCGCCGCGCCCATGCTGCAGCGCAAATTGACACCGGTGACATTCATCCATCGAATGGGCGCGTCGCAACGACAGCCGGCGGGGACAACGCCGGAGCGACGTCGGACGCGGCTGCGGAACAGGACCCACCCATCCCACAAGGACTCCCATGAACATCAGTCGCAGATTGCCGGCCCGGGCGTTCACGCTCGCTGCCGCCTCGCTCTCGCTCGCGCTCGCCTTCAACGCCGATGTGCACGCCCAGGCCATGGGCTATGCCGCAGGCGCCACCGGCGGCGGCAGCCGCACGCCGGTGAACGTGAGCACGCCCGAACAGATGCGCACCGCGATCGCCGCTTACAGCGGCAGCGGCGGCCTGGTACTCAACTACACCGGCACCTTCAACTTCGCCAGCATCACCGACGTCTGCGCGCAGTGGCAGAAGCCGGCGAACGTGGTCGAGATCAAGGACAAGAGCGACATCACGATCCTCGGCGCCAACGGCTCGTCCGCCAACTTCGGGATCTTCATCGTCGGCAACTCGCAGAACGTGATCGTGCGCAACATGACGATCGGCCTGCTGCCGGGCGGCGAAGGCGCCGACTCGATCACCGTCGAAGGTCGCGGCACCGGACGCATCCCCTCGCGGATCTGGATCGACCACAACACCATCTTCGCCTCGCTCACCAGTTGCCCGGGCGCCGGCGACGCCAGTTTCGACGGCGGCATCGACATCAAGCGCGGCGCCAACCGCGTGACCGTGTCGTACAACCATATCTACAACTACCAGAAGGTCTCGCTCAACGGCCACAGCGACAGCGCGACCGAACACAACAGCGCGCGCACCACCTATTACCGCAACCGCTTCGAGAACGTGCAGTCGCGACTGCCGCTGCAGCGCTTCGGCCTGAGCCACATGGCGAACAACTACTTCGGCAATGTGTCCACGTCCGGCATCAACGTGCGCATGGGCGGTGTCTCGCTGATCGAAGCGAACTACTTCGAGAACGTCGCCAACCCGGTCACCTCGCGCGACAGTTCGCAGATCGGCTACTGGGACCTGCGCAGCAACTATGTCGGCGCCGGCATCACCTGGACCTCCGGCAGCAGCGGCACCGTCAACGCCACCAACTGGCAGACCACGCGCGCGTACCCGGAAGCCCTGCCCTACACCCTGGGCATCGCTGCGGCCGCACAGGTGAAATGCGTCGTGTTCGCCACCGCGGGCGCGAGAACCAACCTGGCCACCACCGCGCCGCAGTGCACCGGCGTCGCCGCGTCGATCGACCTCACGGCCCGCGCCACCGGCACCGACATCGGTCTGACCTGGACCACCTCGAACCTCACCACCGCGGCGCAGGAGGTGTATCGCGACACCGACGCCGACCCCAGCGGCCGCACGCGCATCGGCACCATCGGCGCCGCCATCCGCAGCTTCAGCGACACCACCGCCGCCACGGGAACGACGTACTACTACTGGATCAAGAACACCACGAACGGAACCGTCACCAACTCCAACGCGGCTTCAGCGCGGCGTTGAGCCTTGATGTGCAGCGTCCCGCATTGCAGGAGCCACCGCTCCTGCAATGCCTTCCCCGACCCGGCGGTGCAATGATGAATACGGCCAATCGATCGCCCGTTCCACCCAACCATGCTTGACCGGGTTGAAATGGATGTAGTCGACGTGATGCCGCATGTCGGATTCATCCCGGATCGTGTGCTCCCAGAAACGCCGCGCCCAGACACGTCGCTCGCCCTTGGTGCGTTGCGGTATCCAGACGCCTGCATCCACGAGTTGTCGTGTGAACAGCGCCTTGATCATCCGCCAGCGCATCGAATACGCCGCATCGGCTTTCGGCAAACGCCAGATCGCATGCAAATGATCCGGCAATACGACGATCGCCACCGTTTCGAACGGATGTCGCGTCCGCACCTCACGCATGGCGCGCCCGAGCAGATCGACATGATCGGTCAACAATGAGGACGAACGGTTCGCGAGCGTGACCGTGAAGAAATAGGTGCCTCCGGGCATTCGATTGCGTCGATAGTTGACCATGATCGAAGCATCGGCAGATCGCGTCGCGAAAGGCATCGGACGATCACTCGATCCGGCATCGGAAAACCCCTCGCCCGCCGCAACCCGTAGCCCGGGTAGAGGCCGCAGGCCGAAACCCGGGGCTCTCGATCTGACGAAAAGGGATGTGCCCGGATGGGCTTGTCCGTTTATATCGATCCGAATGCGGTAAAGACGCCGAGAAAAGCCCCGGGTTTCGGCCTGCGGCCTCTACCCGGGCTACGGAAATCGATGATGTCAGCGCTTCGGACGCCCCGGAAAGAATCGGGGCGTCTTTTCCAGGTAATCGCGATAGGCCTGGCTGCGCTGGCGCAGATCGGCTTCCAGCAGCGGCACGCCGGAGACGCGGGTCAACAGCCAGGTCATCAGCAGCGGCGAAAACACCGTCCATGCGCCGCCCATGCTGGCCGACGCGAGCCAGAGGCCCCACCAGAACGTGGCTTCGCCGAAATAGTTCGGATGCCGGCTGTAGCGCCACAGGCCGCGATCCATGACCGTGTCCTGTGCGGCCGATGAGGCCTTGGCCCGATCCCGTTTGAATCGCGCCATCTGCGCATCGGCCACGGTCTCGAACAGCGCGCCGAAGACGGCGATCGCGAAACCGGTGTAGGTCACTGCATTCGCGGCCTGCGCCTCGTTGAGGATCGGCACGACCGGCAGCACGATCACCGCCGCCAGCACCGCCTGCAGGATGAAGACCAGATACAGGCTCTTGAACTCGAAATTCGGCTGGTTTCGCGCGCGGATGGCCTGATAGCGCCGGTCCTCGCCGTTGCCGTGGTTGCGTATCGTGATGTACGCCGACAACCGTACGCCCCACAGCACGACCAGCGCGATCAGCGCGTACGACGCGACCGCATCGCTGCGCATCCGCCACGCGAACAGCGCGGTGAAGACGATGAAGAAGATCGACCACAGGCTGTCGACGATGCTCACGTCGCGCAGGCGGACGCTCAATGCCCACACCGCGATCGCCATCAGCAGCATCGCCGACCACGGCACCCAGGCTTCGGAAAGGCCGGCAAAATTCATCGCGTCAAACTCCGAGTCTGCGGGCGATGGAGAACGACACGATCGACACCGACGCCGACAGCACCGTGCCCCAAGCCATGTCGACCACCGTCACCAACACCGGCCAATCGCGGATCATGGCCAGACTGGTCAGATCGAAGGTGGCGTAGGTGACGAATCCGAACGCCGCGCCCGCGATCGCGGCATGGCGCAGCGAACGCTTTTCCAGCGCCGGCGCGATGACGAAATACACCAGACCGCCGATGAAGATCAGATAGAACAGGATCGCCGCCATCCAGTTCACGTCGGCCTTGAGCAGGCTGCCGATCTGCTCGCGATAGAACCCGCGCGCGAGCACGCCCAACCACAGCATGTCGATGGCGAAGAACACCGGCAGGGTGATGCAGAAGCGCTTGAACCACATGGGACCTCCGAAAAACGCGTGGATCGGGTCGCAGACTGGACCGGGCGATCGCCAGGGTCAAGGAGACGGTGAAGGGGCGCCCGGCCGCGACAGGGGGGATACGGCGAACCCGCGCCAGCGGATGCAAGCGCCGCAACGGCTCAGCGGCTGCGCTGCGCGGTCCGCGCGCCGGGCAGGATCACCATCGCGATCCCGCCGAGGATCGCACCACTTGCGAGCAGCAGCCGGAGGCCCGGCGTCTCGCCGAGCAGCAGCGCGCCGCCGAAGGCCGCCAGCGCCGGGACGCTCAGCTGGATCGTGGCCGCGCTGGCCGCGCGCAGCGACGGCAGCGCCGCATACCAGATCGCATAACCGATCCCCGAGGTCAGCATGCCGGACGCCAGCGCATACGCGACCCCGACGGCATCCATCGAGGCGCGCGCGACACACAGCGCGCTGAGCGCCAGCGCGAACGGCACCGCACGCAGGAAATTGCCGGCGGTGACCGCGGTGGGATCGCCGGCGCCGCGGCCGCGCAACGAATAGACGCCCCAAGCCGCGCCCGCGCACAGCATCAGCGCGGCGCCAGCCGGCGGGGGCGTCGACACGCCCGGCAGCAGCAGGCCGACCAGACCGCCCATCGCCAGCGCGAGACCGAGCCACTGCGGGCCGCGCAGACCTTCGCCGCGCACCAAGCCGTGGCCAATCATCGTCGTCTGCACGGCACCGAACAGGAGCAATGCGCCGGTGCCGGCCTCCAGCGCGAGGTAGGCGAACGAAAATCCAGCGGCATAGACGAACAGTGCGAAGGCCGATCGCCAATCGCCGCCCGCAGCCGCACGACCTCGAAGACGCACGATCAGCCAGAGCGCCAGCGCACCCGAGACCAGCCGCAGCGTCGTGAAACTCGCCGCATCGATCGCGGTATCGCGCAGCGCCAGCCGGCACAACAGCGAATTGCCGGCGAAGGCCAGCATCGCCAGCGCGACGAGAACGATCAATCGCACCGGCGACGGTGGAACAGCGGGAGCGCGCATGCGGACATCAGAGGCCGACGGAGACCGCAGCATAGCCGTGGGCCATCGGCGCTGCATGCCCGACGCGTCGCAGCAAGGTGCATTCGAAACCCGGCGCGGCCTGCGCCGACCTTGCGGCAATGTCGCGGGAACCACACCGGCGACTGGCATCGCCGGGAATGGCCCGCGATCTCGAACGGATTACTTCACCGCCGCCGCATTCTTCGCGATGGCCTTGTCGGCCGCGTCCAGGATCTGCTTCTGCAGCGCCGCATCGCCGACGCCGCTGGCGAGATCGCGGATCGCCAGCGCGATCAACACCTGATTGGCTGGACGGCGCCCCCATTCGGGATCTTCCCAGTGGCCGTTGAAGTAATTGGTGATCTGAAGAACGAAATCGAGACGCGACTTCACTTTGCGCAGGGCCATGACCACTCTCCATGTCGACGCCGGGCGCGATTGCCCGGACACAGAGGCCAACGCGGGAAGATCAAGTGCGCGGCCATCGCTTCGGCTGCTGCGGTTCATCGTGCGCGCTGCACATGCGATCACCGTTTGCGGCGCTCCTCTATCGTGACAGGCGCCGACCGCATGATGCATGCGGTCGGCGGGCACGGGTCAGCGGTACTCGTACCAGTACAGCGAACCTTCGATGCACAGTCGACGATACGTTGTTCCGCCGGCGAGTGGCTCCCAGACTCCGCAGATGGGCCCGCCCGACTCTTCCGGCGCGCGGGCCCATGCGAAACCCGTCGCGATCGCGAGGAGCACCAGAGCACCACCCACAACCAATGTCGCTTTGCGCATGACGATCTCCTTGTAATGAATGGGCGCTACCGGTACCGGAAACGCCGGGCGCGAAGGCGACTCCGCGCCCACGCGCACCGTAGCATCGCAAGTGGCCTCGCACCAAATTCGATGCGCAAGCATTGCAACAGGATCACTCCCGCGGCGTCAACCAACACAGCAACCGATCAGCGACATCCGGATGCCCGAGCAGGTCCAGATGGTGCATCCCGTAACCGATCCATTGCCGGCGCTTCGCGAAACCGATGGCCCGCTCGGGGTCGGGGTGATGGCCGAGCGCGCTTTCGACCGGCACCAGGCCATCGCCGATCCAGCGATCCTTGAGATCGCCGCGTCGAAGGCCGGTGGTCGCGGCCATGGCGTAGCAGCGCACGCCGCGCGGCAACGGCGCGACGCGACGACGACTGCGCGGCGGACGCGTGGCGCCGTGGCGCAGATCGGTGATGCCGGCGCTGCGGAGTTTGCCCACGCGCGCCAGCGGCGATGCGAACGGCGTCGCGCCGAGGACGAGATCGATCCAGCGACCGCCGCGCTCCAGCGGCGCGCCGTGATGCGGCGAGCCCATGCAGACCAGATCGCGCAGCGATGCCAGCCAGGGATGGTCGGCGTCCGCGGCATACTGGCAGGCGCTGCGCGCGAGCAGTCCCCCCATGCTGTGGCCGATGATCGCGATCTCGTCGATCGGCGTCGGCCATTGCGTCCGCAGCGTTTCCATCAGATCGGCGAAATCGCGGCCGTTTTCCGCAATCGGAAGCCCGGTGTTGTAGTGCAGGTACAGCGGCGTATAGCCCAGCGCTTCGGCGAGCATCGCGCCGTGATCGTGGCCCCCGTACTCCCACTGCAGATCGTTCATGCACAGGCCATGCACGAGCACGAGCAGCCTGGGGCCGGCATCCGGGATGGCCCGCGACAGCGCCTCGCTGCGCAGCACCAGCGGTCTGCCCGCATGGTGCAGGCGCATGGGGATGGCCAGAGGATTGGCGGTGGCCGCGAGATGATCGCCCAGCACACCGTTGAGCGCCGCGATCACCGCCTCTCGCTCCGCGGAGGTGCGTTCGTGTTCGACGCCCCGCCGGGCGAGCACCGCATCGAGCCCGGCACCGGTCCATCCGGTCACGCCGCGGATGCTCCGATACACGAGCCTGGTGATCCCGGTGGTGCGCACCGATGCCGCACCGCGGAGACCCAGATCGGGACGCGCGATCGCGGCATGCATCGCCTCCACCAGATCGGTCATACCCGCCGTCGCATCGACCCCGAGGCGCGCGACGCCGTGCAGGTCGGACAGTCGCAGCGTGCGGGGATCGATCATGCAGTTCGTATTCCGAAGGATGGCGGCGCCTGCAGTATGCATGAGCCCACCGAATATCCAGAGAAGCGGGCATGCCCCCTGTAAGAGCGCGGGCTTTCAACAGCCGAAGGCTGGTCAAGGCGCGACAGGTTTCCCGCGCTCTTCCCGCAAACCCGTAACCCGAGCAAGTGAAGCGCATCCGAGTGGCGTGCTGCATGTCGTCCGGATTTCCTGGGGCGGCCTTTGGCCTTACCCGGGATGCGTCACCGGAAGGGCGAACAGCCGATCGATGCGCGTAAGCACGATGCGCATGGCCTCCGCGTCCGATCGGGCCGAATCCAACACAAGGAGGCGCTCCACCGCGCATTGGAGGCATTCGATCGCGACCCGATCGTCGCCGACCGGAGCGGTGGTTTCCGGCTCCCACTCATCGAGCAGCCACATGAAATCGTCGATCACCGCTTCATATCGGTCGATGGCTTCGACCGGCTCGCCGAGACGTTCGTGGCAATCGGCGCAGGCCAACATCGCGGGACCGACCATGTGGTGGCAATGCGCGCAGACCGCCAGCGTCGCCTTGCCCCACAGCCAACTGGCGAGGAATTCCTTCCGCAGCCAACCGGCGGCACGGAAATGCAGGGTCAGTCGCCCGGTGAGATCGATCATTCGCCGACCGGCGAACCAGACCGCGCCGTCGATCGGCGCCTGCGGGTACCCGTTGGCACGGACCTTGATCTCATTCAGATGCGCGTCGAGCGCTGCCAGCGCCGCGTAGACACCGTCGTGTCGTGCCTCCCGGATCACGGGATCGGAAAAATCCGTGGTCAGTATTGATTCGAGTTCAGCGATCAGGCGTTCATCGACTTCCATGACTTCTTCGATCCGTATTGTCTGAACCCGCATTGCGGGCGCAAGACCCACCCAGCAAGAGCACGGCTATCGGGTCACCAGCACAGTGTAGGCCGCACCGAAATTGGCGCCATCCTTCTTCGGAACGATCACGGTAAACCAATAGGTGCGGTTCGATCGGGCGTCGTATACAGCCCACCCCTCGGAAGCGACGAATTCGTTGTTCGGAACAGCGCGCTCATCCGTCACGGGCTTTGCATCGTTGCCTGGATACAGCAGATCGATCAACGCCTTGAGTTCCTTCATCGATGTTTCGCGATCCGAATTCTGCGCGTGCAGCGTGCAAACTCCGGACTCGGTCAATGCGATCGCATAACGGCTGTCCAAGCCTTGTCTTCCCCAGGCCATCCCCGGCAATCCACGGAGAAACGGTCTCGAAACTTTTTCGTCGTATCGGAGGTATCTCTTGTCGCCGTCGAGACTGACCGCGAGATCGTCTGCCATGACGGTATGGGCAATGCAGCTTTCGATGAAAAACCTCGCCGGCTCGCCAAGTTCGTTGTGCCGGGCTTCGAACTCCTGCCGCGAAAGGGGCGCCTGCGAGAACGCCAGAGATATTCCGATGATGAGATTGACGATTTGAAGCATGAAATCACTCTCTTCGGTGCCTGGCACCCGAGTTGAATCTACCGATACAAAATACACAAGCGACAGATGTCGGAACCCGCTTCGCTCTCCACCCCGCGGCGCACGACATCAACCGCGCCAGACGTGAGACCGGGTCATCGACCCTTCCACATCTCGAAAAACGCTGGGCCAACGGCCCAACCGACTCAAAGCATCGGCAACTTCAGCCCCTGTTCCTTCGCGCACGCCTTCGCGATTTCATATCCCGCATCCGCGTGGCGCATGACGCCGGTGCCCGGGTCGTTCCAGAGCACGCGGGCGATGCGCTTGTCGGCTTCGGCCGAACCGTCGCAGACGATGACCACGCCGCTGTGCTGGGAGAAACCCATGCCGACGCCGCCGCCGTGGTGCAGGCTGACCCAGGTCGCGCCGCCGGCGACGTTCAACATCGCGTTGAGCAGCGGCCAGTCGCTGACCGCATCGCTGCCGTCCTGCATCGCTTCGGTTTCGCGGTTGGGCGAAGCGACGCTGCCGCTGTCGAGGTGATCGCGACCGATCACGATCGGCGCCTTGAGTTCGCCATTGCGCACCATTTCGTTGAAGGCGAGGCCGAGCTTGTGGCGCAGGCCGAGGCCGACCCAGCAGATGCGCGCCGGCAGGCCCTGGAAGCTGATGCGTTCCTTCGCCATGTCGAGCCAGCGATGCAGGTGCGCGTCGTCGGGGATGAGTTCCTTGACCTTGGCGTCGGTCTTCGCGATGTCTTCGGGATCGCCGCTGAGCGCGACCCAGCGGAACGGGCCGACGCCGCGGCAGAACAGCGGACGCACGTACGCCGGGACGAAGCCGGGGAAATCGAAGGCGTCCCTGCAGCCGACCTCGAACGCCATCTGCCGGATGTTGTTGCCGTAATCGAAGGTGGGGATACCCATGTCTTCGAAATGCAGCATGGCCTCGACGTGGATGCGCATCGAGTGCTTGGCAGCTTCGACGACTTCCTCCGGCGCGGTCTTCTGCTTGTCGAACCACTGCTCCAGCGTCCAGCCCGCGGGCAGGTAGCCGTGCAGCGGATCGTGGGCGGAGGTCTGGTCGGTCACCGCGTCCGGACGCACGCCGCGGCGCACGAGCTCGGGCAGGATTTCGGCGGCGTTGCCGAGCAGCGCGATCGATTTTGCTTCGCCGGCCGCGCAGTATGTCTCGATCCGCGCGAGGGCGTCGTCGAGGTCGGTCGCCTGTTCGTCGACGTAGCGCGTGCGCAGGCGCATGTCGATGCGCGACTGCTGGCATTCGATGTTCAGCGAACACGCGCCGGCGAGCGACGCGGCCAGCGGCTGCGCGCCGCCCATGCCACCGAGGCCGGCGGTGAGGATCCACTTGCCGGTGAGGTCGCCGTCGTAATGCTGGCGCCCCATTTCGACGAAGGTTTCGTAGGTGCCCTGCACGATGCCCTGGCTGCCGATGTAGATCCAGCTGCCGGCGGTCATCTGGCCGTACATCATCAGGCCCTTCTTATCCAGTTCGTGGAAGTGTTCCCACGTCGCCCAGTGCGGCACGAGATTGGAGTTGGCGATCAGCACGCGCGGCGCGTCCGGATGCGTGGGGAAGACACCGACCGGCTTGCCCGACTGGATCAGCAGGGTTTCGTGGTCTTCGAGGTTGCGCAGCGATTCGAGAATGGCGTCGTAGCAGGCCCAGTCGCGCGCGGCGCGGCCGATGCCGCCGTAGACCACCAGATCTTCCGGGCGCTCCGCGACCTCGGCGTCGAGGTTGTTCTGGATCATCCGGTACGCGGCTTCGGTCAGCCACGACTTGCAGGTCTTCTCCGCGCCGCGCGGGGCGCGGATCGTGCGGGACGGATCGTGGCGGTTGGAACCGAACGGGATCGACGGAGTCATGGCGGAGGTCCTTGCGCGCGGCGCGGGTGGCGATCCGGAAATTATCGCGCCGCGTTTCCCGCCCCCACCAGCAGAAGCGCCGGCTTCGATGGTCAGCGTCATCGCAAGTGCTTGATTTCGTGGCGGCCGCCTGCGAATTGTGTACGCTGTACACATGACGCAGCCCGCCACCGCCGACCGCATCCTCCACGCCGCCCGCGTCGTGTTCGAACGCGAGGGCGCGGCGGCCATGACCATGCGCCGCATCGCGCAGGAAGTCGGCATCACGCCGATGGCGATCTACCGCCACTTCCCCAACCGCGACGCCCTGCTGAAACGGATCTGCGACGACAGCTTCCAGGAGATCGCCCACCACTGGCACGCCCGCAACACCGGCCCCGACGTGATGACCCGCATCGTCGCGCTGCAGGAGATCTACCTCGACTACGCCCTCGCCTACCCGCACCTCTTCGACCACGCCTTCTCCACCCGCCGCGACGACGCCCGCCGCTACCCCGACGACTTCCGCGCCCGCCGCTCGCCCACCCTCAACGAAGTCGCCGACGCGGTGGCCGACGCCCAAACCACCGGCGCGCTGAAACAGGACGACCCCTGGGAAGTCGCGCTGACGCTGTGGGCGCACTCGCATGGTCTCATCGCGCTCTATCGCGCCGGAAGGTTCAACTGCGATGCCAAGGAATTCCGCGCACTGCACGCGCGGGCATTGCGGCGATTGCTCGAAGGCTTGGCGGTGGATGCTTCGTCGCCCGGGTAAGTTCCGTAGCCCGGGTCCGCGCATTGCGCGGACCCGGGACAACGACCGCAGCGCCCCTTGAACTTCATGCGGGTCGGCGAGCGAACCCGCTCTCGTAGAAGGGACTTCAGGCCCGAGCTTTTTGCCTCGACCACCGCTTGCGCACGCCGCAATAGTCCAATACGGAATGCGCGACGTTATGATGACGAACCTGCAAATAATCCGCTCCATGCATCGCACATGCTCAAACGTCTCACCCTGATCGATTTGTCGGAACCACTCGTCCATGCCTGGAGGGAAGCGTTTCGTGATATCGAAGGCGTGCATATCGTGCAGGGAGATTTCTTTTCCCTGCCTGCGGATGCCATGGTCAGTCCTGCAAACAGTTTCGGCATCATGGACGGCGGTCTCGACCTCGCCATTCGAAATGAACTCGGCTTCCACGTCGAAACCGCCGTGCAGAAAGCGATTGTCGACCAACACCACGGCGAGCTTCCGGTCGGCGCAGCAATTTCCGTCCGTACAGGCCATGTCTCCTGGCCCTGGCTGATCGCGGCACCGACCATGCGAATTCCGGAAAACATCGCGCACACGCTTAATCCATATCACGCTTTCCGCGCGATACTGCTGGAAATCTCACGCATGCAGGCGAAGGATATCGCAATTGAAACGCTCGTGTGCCCCGGTCTCGGAACCGGGATTGGCATGGTCTCTCCACGGCGGTGTGCTGCGCTCATGCGCGCCGCCCATATCAACATGCAGCGACCACCGCGCATTCCCAGCTATCGTGAAATCCACGATGTACACGCGAGATTGAAGATCGCCGGCTGAAGCCTCGTTGTCCCAGGCAAGCACAAAGCGCGCACCTGGCAGAACGGCTGCATGACTCTCCGGAACCCCGAGTGCGGCCCTAGTTCATGTCCCGCCGAATCGAATCAGACGCCCTTCTTGCCGCCTCGGCACGCGAAACGCTCGGCGCTCGCTTGCGCTCCAACCCGATCAGGCGATCGGCCTTTTCCTTGTCCCCATGACAGAGACGAATCAGTTCGTCTTCGTGGCTGAAGACTTCTGCTTTCGCTTTCTTGCCTCGCTTGCGGAGCAACAGGCGCAGCAGCAGATACAGGGCTACGCCGACGACAGGCAGGAAGGCGATGGGATGCATTCGAGGCTCCTGGAGGCAGTACCTGATCAGATCTTAAGCCCTGCAACAACGAACTCTTGCATCAATTCGTGAAAGCCGTTGCGCACCGCGGCCCGCCATGGAGCGGCCCTCGCTCTCGTAGGAGGGCCTTCAGGCCCGAGCTCTTGCTTCGATTCCGGCTGGCGTAGGGCGCATAAGCCGAAGACGTCATGCGCCATGATGATCAACCGTCTCCGCAAACCGAAGCTGGTGCATGACGCTTCGCTTATGCACCCTACGAATGCACCTTACGGCCTTAACTCTAGGAGGATGTCAAAAACGCGCCTTCAAATAATCGAATAACGGTACGCGCGCGGGAAATCTAAACACGAATCTTTAGGCCTCGTTTGCATGGAAAGGAGAGGCTTCACTCCACATTCTTTCTAGCGAATACCAAAACGGCTCGTAGTGTAATGATGAACGAGTTAGTAGCAAGTTAGGACGGTAATCTAGATGATTACTAGTCCCGACGTGATCGGCGAAACAATAGAGGTAGCTCTCGATTTGCAGCAACCCGTAATTATCCTTTGGATCAATTGCAATACCACTCCAAGTCATCAGCCACGAGGTTTCACGGCACTCAAAATTGAATCGTCCAGAGCTTGGCAAAGACTCCCTTAGCTCAACAAGAAATCTCATTCCCGCAGCGATATCAGTTCCAACACCATCTTCGGTCCATGAACAGACAGGCCCAAGAGCCAAGTGTTTTGAAGCGGCTTTCGCCTTTGATGGGCTCAGAACCAAAAAATTAACTTTTTTGCCGGAGCTGGTTAGTTGACTAATCATATTGCGAGTTCTCTGGTTGTTGGCATTTACGCCTGACCAGCCCCAGACAAAAATCTCTTTTTTTACTCTTCGGTAAATTTCATCGAAAGGAAGTTCTTTCTGAAGTTGGCGTCTTTGAAATAGCCGCTCAGCAGGCGTTGAGTCTGCCCCATCCACAACCCTCATAAAGACATTGAGCGCGCTGTCGATTCGACTTGCGGCCTCTTTTTCCCAGCCGGTAGCCGAGCTGATTTGGTCAACAAGACTCAGGATATCTCCACGAGAACCCAAGTAGCCAGCTATATCTCCGCTTAGCGCAGCTGGGAGTTGATCGTGTTTAACCTCATACAGAAGAGGGACAACGCGACTCGAAAGGCCCCATGCTGCACCCAGCTCGAATAGCACCCAAGGGCTTTGCAAACTTCTAGGTGTAAGCAGACAAATCACTAGCGACGAGTTAATCTCAGAAGGAAGCTTGGCCTTTGGCGTATCACCCAGCGATAGCTTGTAGCCTTCAACTGATGTGCATCGAATATCAGGCCTATTTTCTCCTTTGAATGATTTTTCAAGGAAATTTATGAGAGCTTCAACTATTTCAGAGTCTGCGGACGAGTGACTAATAAATAACATTTTTCGAGAAAGCATAAATCTCCTTATGAGAATTCATGATTGGTAATAACTAATATGTCTAACTATGGCAGACCGAAAAACCATGGCATGACACCTATACCGCCCCCATAAACCGCCAATCACGAAAAATCCCAAAGAAAACAAGAAAACTGCAAAAACCACCAATCTGCGCAGCAAATGCATTGCCCTGATTTACAACACCACCGTCGCAAAAAAACTCAACACCGTGCAACCTGTCCGAAATGACAGCATCAACACACACTGCCTCGCCACCATCGCGTACGCGACCCGCAGGTCCTTCGCCATCGCCGCATCCCAAGTTTCGCCCGCTCCGATTTCGGCGGGCCCAGGGCCCGCCCTACGAAACCATTCCGGTCATGGCAGCCGTGTCCGAAAACGGCCAGCCACCCCCGCGCGGGTGGTCTACGATGCCCCCCATGACCACCGCCCCCGACCACCACCACGCCCTGCCGCCGCGCGAGGTCTGCCTTCGCGCCATGGCGGCGAAGGATCACCGGTTCGACGGGGTGTTCTTCATCGCGGTGCGCAGCACCGGGATCTATTGCCGGCCGGTGTGCCCGGCGCCGGCGCCGAAGCGGGAGAACATCGGCTTCCATCCCAATGCGGCGTCGGCGACGGCGGCGGGGTATCGGCCGTGCCTGCGCTGCCGGCCGGAGCTGTCGCCGGAGGCCTTCGCGCAGGTGCGCGAGGACAGCGTGCGGCGCGCGCTGGCGATGATCGCGGAAGGCGCGCTGCAGGACGACAGCGTGGATGCGCTGGCGGCGCGCGTGGGCTTGAGCGCGCGGCAGCTGCAGCGCGTGTTCGTCGCCCAGGTGGGCGCGACGCCGCATGCGGTGCACGCGACGCGACGCCTGCTGCTGGCGAAACAGCTGCTCACCGAAACCGCGCTGCCGGTGACCGATGTCGCGCTCGCGGCGGGTTACAACAGCATCCGCCGTTTCAACGCGGCGTTCCGCGAGGGCTGCGGAATGGCGCCGGGCGCGATCCGTCGATCGAAGTCCGCCGACGCGATGCCACTGGGCACGCTGCGGTTGCGGTTGGGGTATCGGCCGCCGCTGGATTTCCCGCTGCTGCGGGCGTTCATCGCGAAGCGTGCGATCCCGGGCATCGAGCATGTCGGTGCGGATCGCTACGAGCGCGCGATTGCCAATGCGGACGGCAGCGCCGGCTGGATCCGCGTGCGCGCGATCGACGACAGACCGGAACTGTCGCTGGAGATCGGCGGCGTCGCGCCACACATGATCCCGGATGTCGTGCGGCGCGTGCGCCGGATGTTCGATCTCGATGCGGATCCGCGCGCGATCCACGCCACGCTGGCGCAGGATCCGCTGCTCGCGCGCGCGCTGGACCGCCATCCCGGCCTGCGCGTGCCCTGCGGCTGGGATGGTTTCGAACTCGCGGTGCGTGCGGTGCTGGGCCAGCAGATCAGCGTGGCCGGCGCGACCACGTTCGCGCGGCGCATCGTCGAACGCTGGGGAACGCCATTGCGCATGCCGGCCGATGCGCCGAACGGACTGGATCGCGCGTTTCCGTCGCCCGACACGCTGCGCGACGCGACGCTGGAAGAGATCGGCCTGCCGAAGACGCGGGCGGCGACGATCCGCACGGTGTCCGCCGCGGTCGCCGAAGGCCGGCTGTCGTTCGCGGGCGGGCAGCGGCTGGAGGATTTCGTCGAACGCGCGGTCGCGTTGCCGGGCATCGGCCCGTGGACGGCGCAGTACATCGCGATGCGCGGCATGGCGATGCCCGACGCCTTCCCGGCCGGCGATCTGGTGCTGCAGCAGCGACTGGGCGTGGCGCAGGGCGCGACGCGGCTGAGCGAACGCGCGACCGAAGCGCGCTCGCAGGCGTGGCGGCCGTGGCGCGCGTACGCGGTACTGCATCTGTGGCATCTTCCCGCGGACCTCGCCGTGAGCCCCATCGCCGTGAACGACGCCGCATGAGCATGCAGCACATGGACATCCTTTACATGGACACGCTCGACACGCCGATCGGCACGCTGGTGCTGGCCGCCGATGCCGAGGGCCTGCGCCACATCGAATTCCCGAGCAACCGGCATCCGGTGGATCGCGCCGGCTGGGTGCCCGGCGCGGAAGGCATGGCGGCGGAGATCCTCGCAATGACATCGCGACAACTGAGCGAATATTTCGACGGCACACGACGCGATTTCGACCTGCCGCTGGCGCCGCGCGGCACCGAATTCCAATTGCGGGTCTGGAACGCGCTGGCGACGATTCCGTTCGGCGCGACCTGGAGTTACGGCGCACTCGCGCGCGCGATCGACAAACCCGATGCGATGCGCGCGGTCGGCGCGGCCAACGGCCGCAACCCGCTGCCGATCGTGCTGCCCTGCCATCGCGTGATCGGCGCCGACGGCAGCCTCACCGGGTTCGGCGGCGGCCTGCCGATCAAGGAAGCGCTGCTGCGACTCGAAGGCGCGTTGCCGGCAGGCGGCAGCGGCGATCTGTTCGGCTGAGGCGTCGCGTCTGGCGCGCATGCGCGCGCCCACGAAAAAGCCCGGCGCGAGGCCGGGCTTGGGGAACGGTGCGAATGCGCGTCAGCGGATCGACGTGTCGAGGCTGCGCAGGGCATCGGCGAGATTGATGTGGCCGCTGCGGTCGAGATCTTCGGCGGTGTAGACGCGACCCGCGGCGACGGCGCAGCCCTGCGGCTTGCGGTCTTTCTCGGCGCGGACATTGCGGCTGGCAACGATGCGCGAACCGGTGCTGCGCAGACAGGTGCGGGCCGGTTCTTCCGTCCGGGCCGGTACGGTCGCATCCGGAGTGGTCTCGGCCGCAGTGGTCTGCATGGTTTCGGTTTCGCCGGTGTCCTTGCTGACGGTGACGGTCTGGGCGGCGGCGATTCCGCAGGAAGCGGCGAGCAATGCGGCGAGCAGGAAGCGGGTCATGGCGGCGGCTCCGTTGTCCTCGGGATGGGTGTCACCTTACGCCGGGCCGGCGCGGCCTGCATGAACGCACCTGTCCGAAGGGGGCGCCACGTTCACTGCGGCGTCAGCCCGCCGGGCAGGCCTCGCGACGGCCGGCGCGGAAGGCCTGGACCTGCTCCGGTGTGGCCGGCGCGCTGTCGCTGCCGTCGTCGAAGAGGACACGCCAGACCCCGTCGGCGTCGCGGTGCCAGACCGAGCGGTAACCGCCGAGCGAATACTTCGCGTCGGGGGTACCGGGATTCTCGATCAGCAGCGACGGGCCTTCCGACCAGGCGATGCTGTCGAGGCCGCCGATCGTGGTCCGGACCGGATACCACTCGATGGTCACGTGCCTGCCTTCGATGATGCCGCCCCAGCGCGCGACGATGGCCTCGCGGCCGCGGGTCTGGCGCGCGCGACCGGCGCCGAACACCGCGCCCTCCGCGACATGATCGGCGAACGCGGCGGGATCGTGGTCGGCCACCGTGCGGGCGAAGCTCAGCTCCCTCGTCCAGACCTCGCACTCGGCGGGTGAATGCGCGGCGTTCGGCGTCTGCGGCGCCTGCGGTCCTTGGGCCGATGCGGACAGGCAGAAGACCGACGACACGGCGAAACACATCAGCGGGGCCAGGCGAGGCATGCGGACTCCGGAACAGTGGTCGAAAGTCGAAGAACCGTCGAAACCGCGGCGACATCGACCGCGTTTATCATGGCCGGATGATGCCACGCCGCCTGCACACCGTCTTCCCGGCATGGATTGCCGTTCTTGTCCTCTCGCTGCCGATCGCCGCCTGCACCGGCGGCCCGACGGCGCGGCCCGCGCCCATCGATGCCGGCCATCGCGTGGTGCTGGTCTCGATCGACGGTCTGCCCGCCTCGATGCTGGGCGACGGCACCCTGCCGACGCTGGACGCGATCGCCGCGGAAGGCGCGCGCGCCGAGTGGCTGAATTCCAGCTACCCGACGCTGACCTTCCCCAATCACTACACCCTCGTCACCGGCCTGCGCCCGGACCATCACGGCATCGTCCACAACAACATGCTGGACGAACAACTTGGCCGCTTCATCTCGAAGGAAGACGGCGCGAAGGACGGACGCTGGTGGGGCGGCGAACCGATCTGGGCCACGCTGCAGAAACAGGGCGGTATCGCGGCGACGATGTTCTGGCCCGGCTCGGAGGCGCGGATCGCCGGCGAACGTCCGCGCCATGCCCGCCCGTTCGACAAGACTGTGACCGCGAGTGCGCGGGTGGATCAGATCCTGCAATGGCTGGACCTGCCGGTCGGCGAACGGCCGCAGCTGCTGACGCTGTATTTCGACCAGTACGACGTGACCGCGCACGAATACGGTGCGACCGCGCCGCAGTCGCTGGCCGCGCTGCGCGGCGTGGACGCGGCGCTGGCGAAACTGCGCGACGGGCTGCGCGCGCGCGGCATGGTCGCGGGCACCGATCTGATCGTGCTGTCGGACCACGGCATGGCCGATGTGCCGCGCGATCATCTGCGCCTGCTCGACGACCGGCTGGACGCCTCCGCCTACACGCTGCGCGCGTGGGGCACGCTGGTCGGCATCGTGCCGAAACCCGGACGCGACGCGGACGTCGAGCGCGCCTTCCTCGGTCGCCACGATGTCTACGCCTGCTGGCGCAAGGCCGAACTGCCGAAGGCATGGCACTACGGCACGCATGCGCGGGTTCCGCCGATCGTCTGTCAGGTCGATGCCGGCTGGCGCGTGCAGACCCGCGCCAACGCGCCGCAGTCGCAGCCGGTGAAGGGCGAACACGGCTTCGCGCCGGAAGATCCGACGATGCGCGCGGTGTTCGTCGCGAGCGGACCGTCGTTCAAACGCGGCGTGGTGCTGCCAGCATTCGACAACGTCGACATCTATCCGCTGCTCGCGCGCCTGCTGCGCGTGCAGCCGGCACCGAACGACGGCAGCCTGGCCTCCACCGAAGCGGCGCTGCGGTAGCCTCATACGCGCCAACAAAGCAAAAGCACGCTGCATCCAGCGGTAGAGCGGGCTTGAGCCTGAGATATCTCCACAAATTTTCCATGAAACACAGTGATTTCTCAGTTCCGAAAGTATTCGTGATCCGGTTCTGGTCTTGATTTACCGGGGCCCCTGGCCGCGACGGGTTTCGCGGATCAGGCCCATCGGGCGCGCGGCAGGACGCCGCGCGTTTTTCGACAGGACACGGATGTCCTGTCGAAAAACCCCGCGAAACCCGTGGACCCGGCGCAACGCGCCGGGCGCGACCGACGGGGTGTGCTTTCTTTGGGTTACTTTTCTTGACTCGCGCTGCGCGCTCGCCCTTCGGGCCGGCTTCGCCGTTCGCGCCGCTGCGCGGCGCAGTGGCACAAGCAAAGAAAAGTGACTCGCTCGCGGCAGCGAGCGAAACCAAGGCCGTGCGGCAGATCGTTCCGTCAGCCTTCGTGGCGAGTTGGATTCGATCGATCACAAACAGGTCCCTCGCCTGCGGCTCGGGATGACAGTCGTATCCAGAATCATCGTAACCCGATGATCTATTGAAGGAAAAAGTGGGGACACCTCAGGCTTGATCCCGCTGCTTCATTTTTTTTCAGGACAGCGGCGTGAAGACCGCTCTACCGTGTTCTTCTGACGCGTTCACATCCCGCGGAACCGGTGCAGGAACGCCGCGCTCACCGGCAAGGCTTCGTCGTGACCGCGCAGATGCAGCATCGATTTGCCGAATTCGTCGCGGCGCAGGCGATCGATCGCGGATACCCGCACCAGCGTGCCGCGATGCACCTGCCAGAAGGCGTCTGGATCGAGTCCCGCCAGCAGTTCCTTGATCGGCGTGCGGATGATCGCCTCGCCGTCGGCGGTGACCACGCGCACGTATTTGTCCTGCGCCTGGAAGAACAGCACGTCCTCGATGCCGATCATGCGCACGCTGTCGCCCACCGCCGCGCTGATCCAGCGGATCAACCGCGCGCCGGCGGGGCGCAGCGCTGCTTCCAGCGTGTCGACGCGTGCAGCATCGTCGTCGGTCGAGGCATCGCGAAGTCGTGCACGGAGGCGTTCGACCGCGCGCTGCAGGCGCTCCGGCTGCACCGGCTTCAGCAGATAGTCGACCGCACCGGTCTCGAACGCGCGCACCGCGTATTTGTCGTAGGCGGTGGTGAACACGACCAGCGACTTCGCCGCGACTGCGGCGCGCGCCACGTCGAGGCCGCTCACGCCGGGCATGCGGATGTCGAGAAAACACAGGTCCGGGCGATGCGCGGCGATGGCCTCCATCGCGGCGATGCCGTCCTCACATTCGGCGACGACGCGCAATTCCGGCCAGGCCTCCGCCAGCAGCGCGCGCAGCGCGCGACGCAGCGGCGCTTCGTCCTCGGCGATGATCGCGGTGGGCGCCGTCGTCATCGCGCGTCACCGGCCAGCGGAATGCGCAGCTCCGCGCAGGCGCCCTTCGGCGGGCGGCTGTGCAGCGCGAACTCGGCGCGATCGCCGTAGCGCGTCTGCAGTTGCGCGCGCACGTTGGCGAGCCCGAGCCCGCCGCCGATGCCGGGCTGCAGGCCCATGCCGTCGTCGATCACGCGCACCCGCAGCGCGTCGCCGTCGCGTTCGGCGCTGAGCGTGATCCTGCCCGGGCCGGGCCGCGGTTCGATCCCGTGCTTGACCGCGTTCTCGACCAGACTGATCAGCAGCAGCGGCGGAAACGGCACGTCGCGCAGCGCGGGATCGACTTCGATCGCGTGCGACAGGCGGCCCGCGGTGCGCAGGCGCATCAGTTCGAGATAGCTCGCGCACAGATCGAGCTGTTGGCCGAGCGTGGAATCGAGCAGGCTGGAATCGGGCAACGTGGAATCGAGCGTGGCTTCGGCATCGCGCAGGCGCGGAATGCTGGCGCGCAGATAATCCACCAGCGCGTCCAGCGTGGCCTCGGCCTGCCCGGGATCCTGGCGCACCAGCGCGCGCACCGAGGCGAGCGTGTTGAACAGGAAATGCGGTTCGACCTGCGCCTGCAGCACGCCCAGACGCAGCTCGGAGCGCTGCTTCTCGGCCTGCAGCGCGGCCAGCGCCGCGGCCTGCCGACTGTCCTGCCAACGACCGAGTTCGCGGAAGTACGCGCGCAGCGCGAGCCCGCCGCCGAGCGCGCCGTAGATCAGCACCGCGAACGCGACATTGACCGTGGCCACGATCGCCTTCACGAACGGCGAGAATTCCGGCGGCTTCACCTTCGCTGTGATCCCGTGCGTCTTCGCGACCGCCTGTTCGAGATAGCCGGACGCCCAGGTGTCGGCGAAATAGGCGACCACGATGCCGGCCAGCACCGCCAGCACCACGCCGATGCGCTCGCGCCGCAGCGGCCAGCCGCGATGCCGCACCAGCGTGGCGAACAGCGGGCCGACACAGGACATCAGGATGAAACCGCCGAAGAAATGCAGGCCGGACAACAGGCCGAGGCGCATGTCCGACGCCATCATGCCCATGCCCCATCCGGTCAACAGCGCCCACGCGCCGATCGCGACGGCGAAGATCAGGCTGCGGCCGCGCAGCCAGCGCCAGCCGAACACCGGATAGCGCCGGTAACCGAGCCACGCGCCGCGTGCAACGACGACCTCGGCGGGCAGCGGCTGGTCCAGCGCGTACGGCGTGCGATCGGAGACGGTGGACGACGGGATCATTTGCGCATGCCCTGCAGGATCTGACCGCCCTGTTCGAGGGCGAGCGCGACGACTTTACCAGCCGCATCGCGACGGAACCGGATCACGATGCCGGCGTCGGCGAACGCGAACACGTCCTTGGCCTTGGGCGCAAGCGGAAACGCGCCCTGCCCCGTGGCCTGCGCGGTCAGCGTGGCGCCCTCGGCGCGCACCGTCAGCGCGAAGCCCGGCACCAGCGGGTACTCGCCGACGTAGGCCTTGAGGTCATCGGCGGACAGCATCGGCGCGGGGCCGGCATCGGCTTCCGGCTTCAGCGGTTTGCCCAGCGGCACGCGGGCGTCGAGCAGGTGCAGGCCGAGACTGCCCAGACCGCCGACGCCATGCAGCGCGGTATCGGAGAGGATCACCACGCCGAACTTTTGCTTCGGATCGAAGGCGACGAACGACGAGAACCCGCCGGTGCCGCCCTCGTGCGCGAGGAAGCTGCGGCCGTTGAGCTGCGCGATCATCCAGTGCATCGCCATCGGGGTCTTCGCATCGTTCGGTATCGCGACATGGGTCAGCGCGAAGTCGGCGTCCAGCGGCTTCGGCGCGGTGCCGGCCTGCGCCTGGACGTAGCGCACCATGTCGTCGAGCGTCGCGCGCACGCCGCCGACGCCGGCGAAATCGGTCGGGAAATCCCAGGGCGACGTCGGCTTGCCGTCCGGCGTGTGCCCGGTCGCGACCGTCGCGCCGTCGGGTTTGCGTCCGATGTAACTGCGGGTCATGCCCAGCGGCGCGAACAGGCGTTCGTCGATCAGGGTTTCGAAATCCTCGCCGGCGCGACGCGCCACCGCGTACGACAGCAGCATCGCCGCGAAATTGGAGTATTCGAACTGCGCGCCGGGCGCGCGCGACAGCGTCGTCTTGGACAGCGCATCCAGCAGACCGCGCTCGGTCAGGCGCGCATAGGGATTGGCCGGGTCTGCATGCTGCATGCCAGCGGGAATCGCCGGCAGGCCGGACGTGTGGGTGACGATGTGGCGCAGCAGGATGGGCTTGCCCTCGAAGGTCGGCACCCGGGTGCCTTCGGGCAGGTACGCCGACAGTGGATCGTCGAGCGAGGCCTTGCCCTCGCGGATCAGCCCGGCGAGCAGGGCCGCCATCATCGGCTTGCTGACCGAACCGATCTCGAAGGCGGTCGCGGGGCCGATCCGGCGCGCGGAGACGCCCATGTCTGCACCGCCATCGGCGCAGACGTAGGCGCGGCTGACGCGGTCGCCGTCGATCACCGCGGTCGCGAAGCAGGCGCCGGTGCGGTCGCCGTGCAGACGCTGCCCGACCACCGCCTGCAGTTCGGCATCGGACATCGCGTGGGCGGCGCCGCTGAGCAGCAACGCACCGGCGAAGACGAAGGAAGGACTGAGCAACATGGCCATGACGATCTCCACTGCGGAACGGGGTGGGCGGGATGGGACCAGCCTGCCCTGCCGCGTCGCGGCCTGCCGGGCCATGCGACGAACCCCCGCCTCCGGCGGATG
Organism: Lysobacter hankyongensis; assembly: GCF_039543145.1. NCBI lineage: Bacteria > Pseudomonadati > Pseudomonadota > Gammaproteobacteria > Lysobacterales > Lysobacteraceae > Lysobacter > Lysobacter hankyongensis. The sequence continues at coordinate 125,708 of NZ_BAABJE010000007.1, forward strand.
AAACGGTGTCGCGGCCGGATCAGCCGGCCAGCAGCCCGCGCATCGCTGCCGCATACCGCGCGGCGATGGCGTCGCGGTCGCGGTGGCGGCCGTCGGCGACGACCTCGCGACCGTTCACCGTCACCGTCCGCACCAGCGGCCGGTTGCCGCTGAAGATCCAGCGGTCGGCGATGTCCTCGGGGGTCGCGCCGACCAGTTGCGGCGCATCGCCGTCGAGGACGACCGCATCGCCCGCGGTCGTCGCCGATGCGAACCCGGTCGAGGCTTCCGCGCTCGCCTGCACGCCGCGCAGCAGCGCGTCGCCGACGCTGGGCATCGCTTCGGTCGCGACGATGTTGCGGTGCTTCGTGGCCAGCCGCTGTCCGTATTCGAGCCAGCGCAGTTCTTCCACCGGCGAGACCGAGATGTGCGAATCCGAACCGATGCCCCAGGCGCCACCGGCATCGAGATGGTCGCGCAGCGGGAACAGGCCGTCGCCGAGATTCGCTTCGGTGGTCGGGCAGATCGCGACCGTGGCGCCGCGGTCGGCGATGCCGACGATCTCGTCGACCTCCAGATGGGTCGCGTGGACCAGCGTCCAGCGCGCATCGACCTCGGCGTGGTCGAGCAACCAGCGCACCGGGCGGTCGCCGCGGATCGCGAGGCTGTCCTGCACTTCGCCGATCTGCTCGGCGATGTGGATGTGGATGCGCGCGTCCCGCGGCAGCGCGGCCAGCGCCGTCGTCATCGCCTCCGGCGGCACCGCGCGCAGGCTGTGCAGGGCGCAGCCGACGCGCAGCATGTCGTCCTGTTCGCGATGCAGGGTCTCGAACAGCCGCAGCCAGGCATCGACGGCATGTCCGAAGCGGCGCTGGCGGTCGTTGAGCGGGCGCCCGTCGAAGCCGCCGGTCATGTACAGCACCGGCAGCAGGGTCAGGCGGATGCCGGTCTCGCGCGCCGCGGCGATCAGCGCCCGCGACATCGCCGCCGGATCGTCGTAGGGACGACCGTCCGGCGCGTGATGCAGGTAGTGGAATTCGCACACCGTGGTGTAGCCGGCTTCGAGCATCTCCGCGTACAGCTGCGCGGCGACCGCGTGCAGCGCATCGGGATCGAACCGCGCGGCCATGCGGTACATGGTTTCGCGCCAGGTCCAGAACGAATCGGAGGGATGCGTCATCCGCTCCGCGAGGCCGGCCATCGCGCGCTGGAACGCGTGGGAATGCAGATTGGCGACGCCGGGCAGGACCCAGCGGCCGTCAACGGACGTGATCGGTGTGCGCATGCGCGCATTGTCGCAGATCGCCCCGGCGCCATTCCCCCGGACCGGCCGTTAAACTCTCTCCACTTCATCCGGCGATCCATCCATGGCCGCACTGGCGGGAATCAAGGTCATCGAACTCTCGCGGGTGCTCGCCGGGCCGTGGTGCGGCATGACCCTCGCCGACCTCGGCGCCGAGGTGATCAAGCTGGAACCGCTGGAAGGCGACGACACCCGCGGCTATGGCCCGCCCTTCATCGGCCACGGCGAAGACGGCCTGTCCGCGTACTTCACCAGCTGCAACCGCGGCAAGCGCGCGATCGCGATGGACCTGCGCCACCCGCAGGCGCGGCCGTTGCTGGAAGCCCTGATCCGCGACGCCGACGTGCTGATCGAGAACTTCCGCAGCGGCGTCGCCGAATCGCTGGGCCTCGACTACCCCGCGCTGCGCGCGCTGAATCCGCGACTGATCCACTGCGCGATCTCCGGCTATGGCCGCAGCGGTCCCGGCGCGCAGCGACCGGGCTACGACTTCGCGGTGCAGGCGGAATCCGGGCTGATGTCGATCACCGGCCCCGCCGACGGCGCCGCGAGCAAGGTCGGCGTGGCCACGGTCGATCTCACCACCGGCCTGAACGCCACCATCGCCATTCTCGCCGCGCTGCACCAGCGCGCGCGCACCGGCGAGGGGCAATCGATCGAACTGAGTCTGTTCGACGTGCAGGTGCAGGCGCTGGCCAACGTCGCCGCCAGCGTGCTGTTCACCGGCCACGATGCGCGCCGCTACGGCAACGCGCACGCCAGCATCGTGCCCTACCAGACCTTCGACGCCGCCGACGGTGCGTTCGCGCTGGCCTGCGGCAGCGACGCGCTGTGGGCGCGGCTGTGCGCGCTGATCGAACGACCCGAATGGCGCGACGATCCGCGCTGCGCCACCAACGCGGCGCGGGTCGAACATCGCGGCTGGCTGATCCCGAAGCTCGAGGCCTGCTTCGCCGTCGACGGCGTCGCCGCGTGGCTGGCGCGATTCGAGAGCGCCGGCATTCCCGCGGCCCCGGTGAACACGGTGCGCGAGGCGGTGTTCGGCACACTCGCGACCGCGCGCGGCCTGCGCATCGAAGCAGACGGCATTCCGATGATCGCGAGCCCCTTGCGGATGTCGGCCTCGCCGCCCGCCGAACCGCAGCGCCCGCCGCATCTCGGCGAACACACCGATGCGATCTGCGCGGCGCTCGGGTTCGATGCGGACACGCTGCGCACGGCGGGAGCCATCCGATGAGCACGACCTCAATGAGCACGACCTGGGACGGCCTGCTCCTCAACGCATCGCTCGCCACCCTCGACGGCGACGGTTACGGCGCGATCGAAGACGGCGCGCTGGGCTGGAAGGACGGCGTGCTGACCTTCGTCGGTCCGCGCGCGGCGCTGCCCGGCGATGCGGAAGCGCGAACGGATGCGGTGATCGACGCCGGCGGCGGCTGGATCACGCCCGGCCTGATCGACTGCCACACCCATCTGGTGTTCGCCGGCGATCGCGCCCACGAATTCGAACGGCGCCTCGAAGGGGCGAGCTACGAGGACATCGCCCGCGCCGGCGGCGGCATCGTGTCGACCGTCCGCGCGGTGCGCGCGGCGGACGAAGACACGCTGCTGGCAGAATCGCTGCCGCGCGCGCGGGCGCTGCTGCGCGACGGCGCGACCACCCTGGAAATCAAGTCCGGTTACGGCCTGGACTTCGACAACGAACGCAAGATGCTGCGGGTCGCGCGGCGCGTGGGCGAAGCGCTGGGCATCGATGTGCGCACGACCTATCTCGGCGCGCATGCGCTGCCGCCCGAATTTTCCGGTCGTGCCGACGACTACATCGACGCCGTCGTCGACTGGCTGCCGCGGCTGCGCGCCGAAGGCCTGGTCGATGCCGTCGATGCGTTCTGCGAGCGGATCGGTTTCACCCCTGAACAGACGCGCCGGGTGTTCGAAGCCGCACGCGCACTGGATCTGCCGGTGAAGCTGCACGCCGACCAGCTCAGCGATCTCGGCGGCGCCGCGCTGACCGCAGGATTCGGCGGGCTGTCCGCGGACCATGTCGAGTACACCGACGACGCGGCGGTGCGCGCGATGGCCGCCGCCGGCACCGTCGCGGTGCTGCTGCCGGGCGCCTTCCATTGCCTGCGCGAGACGCAGCGGCCGCCAATCGAGGCTTTCCGCGCGCACGGCGTGGCGATGGCCGTCGCCACCGACTGCAACCCCGGCACCGCGCCGCTGCTGTCGCTGCCGCTGGCGATGTCGCTGGCCTGCACCCATTTCCGGCTGACCCCCGAGGAAGCGCTGCGCGGCGCCACCGTGCATGCGGCGCGGGCGCTGGGGCTGCACGACCGCGGCCGACTGCGGGCGGGCCTGCGCGCGGACTTCGTCCACTGGGCCATCCGGCGTCCGGCAGAGCTGTGCTACTGGCTGGGCGGCGACCTGGCCCGCAGCGTGTTCGTGGCCGGGTATCCTGTCGGCCGACAGGACTGACGCACCAGGAAGCCCGCCATGCGCCCCATGATTCACACACCGTTCGCCGGTTCCTTGCTCACCGTGCTCCTGTTCGCCGGTACGACCCATGCCGCCGACAGCACGCCGGCCGCACGCAAGCTCGCGCGGGACGCGGTCATCGTCGACACCCATATCGACGCACCGACCGAACTGATGAAGGAATGGCGCGATCTGTCGGTCGCGCAGCCGCGCGAGTTCGATTTCCCGAAAGCGCGCGCCGGCGGCCTCGACGTGGCGTTCATGTCGATCTACACCTCGCCCGGGCAGGACGACGACGGCAAGGCCTACGAGATCGCCAACCGCATGATCGACGCGGTCGAGAAACTGGCGAACGAGAATCCCGACAAGTTCGCGCTGCTGCGCACGCCGCGCGATGTCGAAGCGCTGCGGCTGCTCGGTCTCGTGCTGCTGCCGCTGGGCATGGAGAACGGTGCGCCGATCGGCGGCGATCTGGCGAAGCTCAAGTATTTCCACGGCCGCGGCGTGCGCTACATCACCCTCGCCCACAGCGCCAACAACCGCATCGCCGATTCGTCCTACGCCGCCGAAAAGAAATGGAAGGGCCTGAGCCCCTTCGGCCGCGAGGTGGTCGCGGAAATGAACCGGCTGGGCATGATCATCGACGTGTCGCACCTGTCCGACGACGCGGTCGCGCAGGCGGTCGACCTCAGCCGCACGCCGGTGATGGCGACGCACTCGGCGTTCCGTCATTTCACCCCGGGCTTCGAGCGCAACCTCAGTGACGAACTGGCGAAGGCCATCGCCGCGAAGGGCGGCGTGATCCAGATCCCGTTCGGCAACGCCTTCGTCGACCCGGCATCGGCCGCGAAGACCCAAGCCTATTTCGTCGCCTACGCCGAATACGAACGCGCGCGCAGCGCCGGCCGCACCACGCAGACGGTCGCTGAATTCGACGCCGAATGGGACCGCGACCATCCGCCGCTGCCGGTGAAGATCGACGCGGTGCTCGACCAGATCGACTACGGCGTGAAGCTGGTCGGCATCGATCACATCGGCATCGGCTCGGATTTCGACGGCGTGAGCGGCGCATTGCCGGAAGGGCTCAGGACCGTGGCCGATTATCCGAACCTCATCGCCGGACTGCAGGCGCGCGGCTACAGCGACGCCGACATCCGCAGGATCCTCGGCGAGAACGCGCTGCGGGTGTGGCGCCGCGTGGAAGCCTACGCCGCGGAGCGCCAGGCCGCTCCCGCGACGAAGCGCGACTGATCCCGATCCGACAAGCTGTCTTCCTTTCCCGGCATTCTTCATTCACCGGCATCCAACGCACCGATCGCCGGATTCTTCTTTCCAGGACCCCCATGACCGTCAACAACACCCAGGATCGCTATCTCGGCAAACCCGTCGTGGAATTCCGCATGGGCGACACCATCGCCGACCGCGACAGCGTGCGCACCCACGTCTACCGGTTGGCGCAGGATTACGATTCCAGCGAAAGCCAGCGCGAACTGTTCGACGCCTTCCTCGCCCAGGTCGATGCCGCCGCCATCGAAGCACTCATCATCGGCGCGTGGAGCGAAGCGCACGACACCTCGCCGCAGGCATACCTCGATGCACTGATCGAGCGCCGCGCCGAACTGCCGGCGCTGCGCGCGCTCTTCATCGGCGACATGACCTACGAGGACTGCGAGATCTCCTGGATCATCCAGACCGGCTACAACGCCCTGCTCGACGCCTTCCCGCAGTTGCGCTCCCTGCGCATCCGCGGCAGCAGCGGGCTGGCGCTGGAAGCGTTCTCGCATGCCGCGCTCGAGGAACTGGCGATCGAATGCGGCGGCCTGCCCGCGCAGATCGTGGATGCGATCGCGGGCTCGACCCTGCCGGCGCTGCGTCGTCTGGAGCTGTGGCTCGGCGACGACAATTACGGTTTCGACGGCGACGTCTGGACCTACGCGCGCATGCTCGACGCCATCGATGCGTCCCGGCTGGAATATCTCGGCCTGCGCGACGCGCAGAACAGCGACGATCTCGCGAAACACCTGGCGGCGCAGCCGTGGCTGGGCAAGCTGAAAACCCTGGACCTGTCGATGGGCACGATCGGCGACGCGGGCGCGCAGGCGCTGTGCGAGTCGCCGTATCTCGGCGGAATGGAAACGCTGGACCTCAGCCATCACTACATCGGTGCCGAGTGGCAGGCAAAGCTGCGCGCGCTGCCCTGCAAGGTCGTGCTGGACGACCCGCAGGACGAGGACGACGGGGAACGCTACGTCGCCGTCGCCGAATGACGTCATGAACGAAGTCGCCGGGTGAACAGGCGCGATCCGCGCATGGCGGTGTTCGGCACGCCCGGACATCGCCGGACACGACTGCTGCAGGCCGCGCTGCGTCGGCGTCGGCTCGGTCGCGCGGCCGTGTTCGACTACGGCACGGCGCTGTCGGAACGGCGTCCGATGCCGCCGTTCGACGACGGGGCTCCGTACGCCGTGAAGCTCGATGCACCGTCGTCGGATGCGCGACTGGATGTCGCCCTGATCCGTCGAGGCCGCGCCTGTCTCGGCCTCGATCCTGAGACACCGCTCGACATCGAAGCCGGCGAACTCGCGCAGCGGCATGCATGGCACGCGGGTTTCGCCGATCTGCTGCACGGCATCGCACGCGATTGCGAAGCGGCCGTGCCGGTGCGCTGGCTGAATCCGCCCGGCGATGTCCTGGACATGTGCGACAAATGGCGCTGTCAGCAGACGCTGGCCAACGCCGGCGTCGATGTCCCGCCGCTGCTGGGCTTGGTCGACGGCTACGCGCATCTGCAGCATCTGCTCGATCTCCATGGCTGCGATCAGGTGTTCGTGAAGGCGCGCTACGGGTCCGCGGCGGCCGGCGTGGTCGCGTACCGGCGCCATCGTGATGGCCGGGAGATCGCGCAGACCACGACCGAATGCGTGGTCGATCATGGCGGCATCCGGCTGTTCAACCGCCTCGCGCCGCTGCGTTACGGCGAACGCGCGCGGATCGCCATGCTGATCGACGCGCTCGCCGCGCAGGGCTGCTACGCCGAAGCCTGGGTGCCGAAGCCGCGCGCCGCGGGGTCGCCGCGGCATCACTTCGACCTGCGGGTGATCGCGTTCGCAGGCGAACCGCGACAGCGCGTCGCGCGCATCGCCGGCACGCCGATGACCAACCTGCACCTCGGCAATCGCCGCGAAGATCCCGCGACGCTGCTCGACGCCGAAACGATGCATCGGGTTGAAACCACGGTGCGTGCCGCCGCGCGCACGTTCTCCGGCAGCGCGTCGATCGGCTTCGACCTGATCCCGACCCGCGACCGCTGCGTCGTGCTGGAAGCGAACGCGTTCGGCGATTTCGTGCAGCACGCACGCTGGCAGGGCGCGGACGCCTGCGACGATCAGGCCGCCTGGGTTGCGCGCGAACGCGTCGCGGACGGGCTCGATGCCGTCGCGCAGATCGCACCGCGGCGGGCGCAGGCATGAGCGATACCGCGTCTCCCGTGCTCGACATGCACGCCATCGTCGGCAGCCACGACGTGCTGTTCATCACCCTCGACACCCTGCGCTTCGACGCCGCGCAGCGCTGCTTCGACGAAGGGCGTCTGCCGACGTTGTCGCGCCACCTGCCGGCGGGCGGCTGGGAGCGGCGGCACACGCCTGCGACCTTCACCTACGCCGCGCATCAGGCCTTCTTCGCAGGCTTCCTGCCCACGCCCGCGCGCCCGGGGCCGCATCCGCGGCTGTTCGCGCTGGCATTCGCGGGCAGCGAGACCATCGACGCCAATACCTTCGTGTTTCCGGATCATGCCGACATCGTCGACGGCTTCGCGGCGCAGGGCTATCACACGCTGTGCATCGGCGGCGTCGGCTTCTTCAATCGCGCCAACCCGCTCGGCCGCGCGCTACCCGGCCTGTTCGCGGAAGCGCACTGGCGGCCGGCCTTCGGCGTGACCGCGCACGATTCGACCGACGCACAGGTCGCGCTGGCGTGCGGGCGCCTGACGGCGGACGATCTGCGCGATCGGCGCTGCTTCACCTTCATCAACGTCTCCGCGCTGCATCAGCCCAATCTGCACTACCTGCCGGGCGCGACCGAAGACGGTCTCGACAGTCACTGTGCCGCGCTGGCATACGTCGACCGCGCATTGACGCCGCTGTTAGAGGCCGCGCGCCGGCGCGCGCCGACCTTCGTCGTGGTCTGCTCCGATCACGGCACCGCCTACGGCGAAGACGGCTACCGCGGCCATCGCCTCGCCCACGACGTGGTGATGCACGTGCCCTACGCCCATTTCCTGCTCGCGCCATGAACGCCCTCCCCGCGCAACCGTCGCTGGAATCGCTGCTGCGGATGCCGCCGTACCAGGCGTATTCGTATTCGTATCCGCACAAGACCGCGTATCGCGCGCTGCCCGGACCGCGTGCGCTGCGCGACGTCTGGGCCGCGGAGGACCGCAGCGCGCTGTTCCTGTATCTGCACATCCCGTTCTGCTCGTACCGCTGCGGCTTCTGCAATCTGTTCACCCTGGCGCGGCCGTCGGCGGAAGCCGTCGAACGCTATCTCGGTCAGCTCGACACCCAGCTCGCGGTCGCCATCGACGCGCTGGGCGAACATCGCTTCGCGCGGCTCGCGCTCGGCGGCGGCACGCCGAGCTATCTCGACACGGCGCAGTTGTCGCGGCTGTTCGACAGCCTGCGTCGGCGCGACGTGGATGCCCGTGCGATGCCCTCCGGCATGGAGGTCTCGCCGGAAACGGTCGATGGCGACAAGATGGCGCTGTGCCGCGACGCGGGTATCGACCGCATCAGCATGGGCATCCAGAGTTTCAGCGACGCCGAAGTGCGCACGCTGGTCCGGCCGCAGCAGCGCGATGAAGTGGAACGCGCGATCGCGGCGATCCGCGCGCAGCGCTTCCCGACGCTCAACCTCGATCTGATCTACGGCATCCAAGGCCAGACCGTCGCGAGTTTTCTCGCCTCGATCGACAGCGCGCTCGCGTTCGCGCCGGAAGAACTCTATCTGTATCCGCTGTACGTGCGCCCGCTCACCGGACTGGGGCGGATCGAAAGCCGCGACGGCCGGCCGCGGTTCGCGCTGCAGCCCGAGCCGCTGGACGCGCGGGCCGAGATGTACCGTGCCGGCCGCGATCGCCTGCTCGCCGCGGGCTACACGCAGGTCTCGATGCGCATGTTCCGCGCCGCGCACGCGCCTGCGAACGATGCCGGCCCGGCCTACTGCTGCCAGGACGACGGCATGATCGGCATCGGCTGCGGCGCGCGTTCGTACACGCGGGCATTGCATTACTCCAGCGAGTACGGGGTCTCGCGACGCAGCGTCGCCGCGATCCTCGACCATCACCTGTCGCTGACCGCGGAGGATTTCGCGCGGGTCGATCATGGCTTCGCGCTCGACGGCGACGAACAGCGGCGGCGCTATGCGATCCAGTCGCTGCTGGTCTGGCCGGGGCTGGATCTCGCGGCATGGCGCGCGCGTTTCGGCACCGAGGCCTTGGACGATCTGCCGCAGCTCGCCGCGCTCGAGCCGCTGGGTCTGGCGTCGCGCACGGATGCGCTGCTCGCGCTCACCGCATCGGGCATGGCCCGTGCGGACACCCTCGGGCCGTGGCTGATCTCGCCCGATGTCGCCGCGCGCATGGCCGCCTACGCGCCGCGCTGACATGGACGCGCCACGTGCCGCCATCGCCGCACTGGAATCCGATGCGCACACGGCGCCCGGACATCTGTCGCTGCTGTATCGCGGCCGCCTGAGCAGCTGCAACTACGACTGCGCCTACTGCCCGTTCGCGAAGACCCGCGACAGCCGCGCGACCCTGCAGCGCGACGCCGCCGATCTCGCGCGCTTCGTCGACTGGGCCGCAACGCGCACGGATGCGATGTCGATCCTGTTCACGCCGTGGGGCGAGGGCCTGGTGCGCCGGCACTATCGCGAAGCGATGATCGCGCTGAGCCGGATGCCGCAGGTGCGACGGGTCGCGATCCAGACCAATCTGTGCATCGGCACGCGCTGGCTCGATCGCGTGGACACCCGCAGTTTCGCGCTGTGGTGCACCTGGCATCCGAGTGAAGTTTCATTGGAAGCGTTCGTCGCGCGCTGTCTGGAACTGCGCAGGCGCGGCATCCGCTTCAGCGTGGGCATGGTCGCGATGCGCGAATTGTTCGATCAGATCGAACGCCTGCGCGCGGCGCTGCCCGACGACGTGCCGATGTGGCTCAACGCCTACGATCAGCGGACGGCGGACTATTACGACGACGCGGACGTCGCGCGCCTGCTGCGCATCGATCCGCATTTCGGCTACAGCGTGGCGCCACCGCCGAGTCTCGGCGCGGCCTGCGCCACCGGCGAGTCGGTGCTGTCGGTGAACGGCGATGGCGACGTACGCCGCTGTCATTTCGTGGACGCGCCGCTGGGGAATCTTTACGACGGCAGCTTCGCCGCGCGGCTCGGGCCGCGACCCTGCCCGAACCGGATCTGCGACTGTTTCATCGGCTACGTGCATCGGCGCGACCTGCCGTTCGCGCGCGATTACGCCGACGGGCAACTGGAAAGGGTGCCGGCGCGACCGGGCGAACCGACGTCACGCTGACGCCGGCAAATCCGGGACACCGCACTCGCGGATGTCCTGATACGCGAAACCCCGCCGGAGCGGGGTTTCGATCAAGCGACGGACCGGTGCGGTCAGTCCTTGGCGGCGGTCTTCTTCGCGACGGCCTTCTTGGCGGGCGCCTTGGCGGCCGGCTTGGCAGCGGCCTTCTTCGCGGCCGGCACGGCGGCACCGGCAACCGTCTTCACGGTGTGCGAACGGGCGTTGCCGTAGCTGGAGTTGTAGCGCTTGCCTTTGGCGGTCTTGCGGTCGCCTTTACCCATGACGGACTCCTGAATCTGATGGATGTGGATCTGAGGACTGGAATGCCCGTGCGGGCGGCCGGAGGACGCTGCACGGACCGAAAAACGGCCCCGACGCCGCCACTGGGGTGCGGGGCGCGAGGCACGGGGTCGCAAAGCCTAGCAGATCAGTGGGCGCAGGTCGCGTTGCAGGCGCCGGAATGGCCGAATTCGCGGTTGAGACGCAGATTGGCGAGATGCGCCAACGCCACCAGACAACCGCCGAGCGTCATCGCCACCGCATGCGGCAGTACCGAATGATGCAGCGGGGGGTACAGCACGCCGACCCAGACGATCAGCAGGCCCGGCACCAGCAACATCAGCGCATGCACGGCCCGGTGGCGGCGGTAGCCGGTGATCAGGGCGGCGAGACCGAGCACGGTGGCGAAGACGGCGAAACCTTCCTCGAAGTGCTCGTTGATCGAACCGGCGACCCCGAGCGCCGGCAGCAGCGCGATGACCACCGGCAACAGCGCGCAGTGCGCCGCGCACAGCATCGACGCGACGAATCCGACGCGATCGGCCTTGTGCAGGGTGGGAGCGGACTTGCGCATGACTTCCGGGGGGTGCGGACTGTTTTGAAACATTATAACATTTCTTCGTCGTCCACCAGTGTACCCCCAACTCATGCCCGATTTCCCGCCTTCCACTGCCGTCCGTCGCCTGCCCGCCCGCCACCGCCTGTTCACCGGCCTGACCGTGGCCTTGGCCCTCGCGCTGCCCGGCCTCGTCGCCGCCCAGAACACCGACGGCAAAGATCCGCGTCACGACGAGGCGCAGGAGATCGACCGCATCGTCGTCAACGCCAGCCCGCTGCGGCAGACCGCCGAAGAACTCAGCCAGCCGGTCGAAGTGCTCAACGGCGAGCGTCTGGACCAGACCAAGTCGGCCACTCTCGGCGAAACCCTCGACAAGGTGCCGGGCGTGCAGACCTCCAACTTCGGGGCCGGCGTCGGCCGCCCGATCATCCGCGGCCTCGACGGTCCGCGCGTCGGCGTGCTGTCCGGCGGCCTCGGCAGCCAGGACGTGTCGACCATCAGCCAGGATCACGCGACCGCGGTCGAACCCTTCCTTGCCGACCAGATCGAAGTGCTCAAGGGACCGGCCACTCTGCTTTACGGCAGCGGCGCCATTGGCGGCGTGGTGAACGTCGTCGACGGCCGCATCGCCGAGCGCGCGCTGGACGAGACCGTCCGCGGTCGCGCGGAACTGCGCTACGACAGCGTCAATCAGGGCCGCACCGCGATGGCCCGCGTCGATGCCTCCGGCGCCGACGGCGCGCTGGTGCTGCACGCCGACGGCGTGTATCGCGACCAGGACGACTACGACACGCCCGACGGCGAGCAGTCGAACAGCTTCGTCGAAACGCGCACCGGTGCGCTCGGCGCGTCGTACATCGGCGCGGACGGTTTCCTCGGTGTCTCGTTCTCGCGCTACGACAACCGCTACGGCAACCCCGGCGAGCCGGGCGACCCGGCCGCCGGCGAACCCGGCGTCTCGCTGGACATGCTGCAGAACCGCTTCGAACTGAAGGCGGGCGTGAACCGCGACTTCTGGATCTTCGACGGACTGCGTCTCGGCTTCGCGCATACCGCGTACGAACACACCGAGTTCGAGGGTGCGGACATCGGCACGCGGTTCACCAACGACGCCGACGAAGGCCGCCTCGAACTCACCCACAAGGCCTTCGGTGCGTGGACCGGCGCGATCGGCCTGCAGTCCGCCGAGCGCGCATTCGAAGCGATCGGCGACGAGGCGTTCGTGCCGCGCACCAAGACCCGCTCGAACGGCCTGTTCTGGATGGAACACGGGCAGTGGGACGCCTTCCAGGTCGATCTGGGCGTGCGCGCCGACCGCGTGCGCACCGATGCCGCCGGCCTGCCGCGTCGCAGTTTCAGCCCGGTCAGCCTCTCGGCCGGTGCGCTGTGGCGTTTCAGCGATGCCTGGCGCCTCAGCCTCAACCTCGACCGCGCCGAACGCGCGCCGGCGGAAGAAGAGCTGTTCGCCGACGGCCCGCACGTCGCCACCGCGTCGTACGAAATCGGCGACTCGACCATGCGCGAGGAGCGCGCGGACCAGATCGAACTCGGCCTGCACTATCACGGCGACCGCTTCGACGCGAAGGCCTCGGTCTATCACACCCGCTTCGACGGTTTCATCTATCTCGCCGAGACCGGCCTGTTCACGCCGCCGGAACCGGGCGAGGATCCGCTGCCGATCCGGGTGTGGACGCAGGACGATGCGCGCTTCCGCGGCATCGAGGCGGAAGTGATCGCGCATCTGGTCGACAACGATCGCGGCAAGCTCGATCTGCGGGTGTTCGGCGATCACGTCCGCGGCGAACTCGACGGCCTGCCGTCCGGCACCGACCGCGACCTGCCGCGCATCGCGCCCTCGCGCTTCGGTCTGGACATGAACTGGGAAGCCGACCAGTGGCGCGCCGGCCTCGGCGCCACCCGCGTGCTGCGCCAGGACGATGTCGCCGCGGGCGAGAGCGAAACCGCGGGCTACACGCTGGTCGACGCGCACTTCGCCTGGCATTGGGATACCGACAACTACGGTTGGGAAGTGTTCCTCGACGGCCGCAACCTCGGCGATGCCGATGCGCGCGTCCACACCTCGTTCCTCAAGGACAACGTGCTGCTGCCCGGACGCAATTTCAGCGCCGGCGTCCGCCTGTTCTTCTGAGCCTGATCTTCTAAGCGTGTTCTTCTGATCGTCACATCCGGTCGCCACACTGCGCGACCGACACGGCGCCCCCGCACCCGCCGCACCGCTGTCCACTCTCTCCCGGACAGCGACTGCGGCGGGTGCACTTTTTCGTGCGCGCCGGGCCGCGGACCTGCGATGGAACACTGCAACGGCATCGGCGACGCTTGCGGCCGCGGGCGCGGCGTGGGTTCATGACCACCCTGTTCCCCGCGGTTCCGCACGCATGTCACGCCCCATCCCGCAGTCCTGCCGCCGTCGTGCGTCTCGGTGTCCGGCATGAACGACACCACGCCGCAGACGGCGATGCCGCGTTACTGGCCGCTGGTCATCGCCGCGACCGCGACCCTGCTGGTCACGATGGGCATCCGCCAGTCGCTGGGCCTGTTCGTGCGCCCGATCGGTGCCGACACCGGACTGGGCATCGCCCAGATCAGTCTCGCGCTCGCGGTCGGACAGTTCGTCTGGGGCGCCGTGCAACCGTTGTTCGGCGCGCTCGCCGACCAGCGCGGGCCAGGCCGGGTGCTGGTCGCCGGTGGACTGCTGCTGGTCGTCGGCACCGCGCTCACGCCGTGGCTGGCATCGTCGCCGATGGGCCTGATGTTCGGTCTCGGCGTACTCGTCGCGGCCGGCGCGGGCGCGGGCAGCTTTTCGATCCTGATCGGCGCCACCGCGCGTCATGTCCCGCTGCAGAAACGCTCGATGGCGGCTGGCGTGATCAACGCCGGCGGCTCGCTCGGGCAATTCCTGTTCGCGCCGTTCGTGCAGGCGATGATTGCGGCCTTCGGCTGGGCCGCCGCCATGTGGGCGCTGGCGGTTTCGGCGCTGGCCACGCTGCCGCTGGCCTGGCCGCTGCGGCGACGCGAAGCGCCCGCGGTCGTGCAGGCCGCCGACAAGGACAGCGGGCTGCGCGCGCAGTTGGCCGTCGCCGTGCGCGACCGCAGCTACTGGTGCCTGCACATCGGCTTCTTCACCTGCGGCTTCCACATCGCATTCCTGGTGACCCATCTGCCGACCGAGATCGCGCTCTGCGGCCTGCCCGACAGTGTGTCGGCGATGTCGCTGGCGCTGATCGGCCTGTTCAACGTCGCCGGCAGTCTCGCCGCGGGCTGGCTGGGCGGCCGCTATCGCATGAAACATCTGCTGGCGCTGATGTACGCCAGCCGCGCGGCGATGGTCGCGATCTACCTGGCTTCGCCGCCGACGCCGATCGTCTTCTACGCGTTCGCCGCGGGCCTGGGCCTGACCTGGCTGGCGACGGTGCCGCCCACCGCCGGTCTGGTCGGCAAGCTGTTCGGCCCGCGCTATCTGGGCACGCTGTTCGGGCTCACCCTGCTGTCGCACCAGATCGGCGGATTCGCTGGCGCATGGCTCGGCGGCCTGGCGATGGAGCGCTTCGGCGATTACACGTGGATGTGGTACGCCGACATCGTGCTGGCGCTGCTGGCGGCGGCGGCGAACCTGCCGATCCGCGAGGCGCGGGTGATGCCGGTGCCCGCGTCGGCGCCGGCGCGCTGACCGACAGGTTCCGACGCCTCAGCCGGCCTGCACGCAGCGCGCGCAGAGCCCGTGCACTTCCAGGGTCTGCGCCTGCGGCACGAAACCGAGCGCGCGCGCTTTTTCGTCGAGCAGCGCGACGATGCGCTCGTCTTCCAGTTCCACCGCGCTGTGGCAGCGGTCGCAGATGAGGAACGGCACCGAATGCTGCGCGGTGCTCGGGTGGTGGCAGGCGACGAACGCGTTGACCGATTCGAGCTTGTGGATGAAGCCGTTGGCGAGCAGGAAATCCAGCGCGCGGTAGACGGTCGGCGGCGCGGCGGCGCCCGCGCTGTCCTCGTCCTCGAGTTTGTCGGTGCGGATGCGGTCGAGCAGATCGTAGGCCTTGATCGGCCGGCCCTGCGCGGCGATCAGGGTCAGCACCTTGGTGCGGATCGGGGTGAGCCGCAGGCCACGTTCGTGGCAGGCATGTTCGACCGCCGCCACGAAGCTGGACGCATCGTGGACGTGGTGCGAAGGATCGGTGCAGTCGTGGGCCATGTGCGGATGATGGTGCCGGTACGGGGCGGACTCAAGCGAAGCGAATCCGCAGCCCGTTCAGGATGACGTGTTCAGCCCGCGGCTTTCGCCTGGTCGATCTTCGCCAGCGCGGCGTCGATCCGCGCCACCGCCTCGGCCTGCCCGGCCAGATGGACCGTATGCGAGATGTCCGGGCTGACCTGGGTGCCGGTGATCGCCACCCGCATCGGTTGCGCCACCTTGCCCATGCCCAGCCCCAGCGCTTCGGCGGTTTCGTGCAGCGCGGCGCTCACGGTGTCCGCGGTCCACGACGACAACCGCGCCAGACGCGCGCGGGCATCGGCCAGCGGTGCGGCGGCCTCGGGCTTGAGGTGCTTGGCGACGGCCGCCTCGTCGTAGGTCGTCAGCGGCTGGAACCACACCGCCGCGCGCTCGGCCATGTCCTTCAGCGTCTGCACGCGATCGCGCAGCGCGACGACCACGTCGGCCGGCGCCGGGCCCTTCGACAGGTCGAGGCCAGCCTGTTCGAGATGCCAGACCAGATGCTGGCCGACCGCGACCGGATCGTCGCTCTTGAGGTACTGCTGGTTGAGCCAGCCGAGCTTGGCCATGTCCAGGCGCGAGGCGGCCGGGTTCACGTCGTGCAGCTCGAACAGCTTGACCATCTCCTCGATGCTGAAGATTTCCTGGTCGCCATGCGACCAGCCCAGCCGTACCAGATAGTTCAGCAGCGCATGCGGCAGATAGCCGGCATCGCGGTACTGCATCACGTCGGCGGCGCCGCTGCGCTTGGAGAGCTTGGCGCCGTCCTGGTCGAGGATCATCGGCAGGTGCGCGAAGTTCGGCACGGGTGCGCCGAGCGCTTGGTAGATGTTGATCTGCCGCGGGGTGTTGTTGACGTGGTCGTCGCCGCGCACGACATCGGTGATGCCCATGTCGAGATCGTCGACGACGACGGCGAAGTTGTAGGTCGGGTAGCCATCGGCGCGGAAGATCACGAGGTCGTCGAGCTCGCTGTTGTCGAACTCGATGCGGCCCTTGACCTTGTCGTCCCACGCAACCTTGCCGTCGAGCGGATTCTTGAAACGGATGACCCGGTTCGGGTCGTCGCGATAGCCTGCGTTGGCCTCGCGATACGCACCGTTGTAGCGCGGCTTCTCCTTGGCGGCGAGCGCGGCCTCGCGCACGGCCTGCAGTTCTTCCTTCGTCTCGTAGGCGTAATACGCGGTGCCGGCGGCGACCATCGCCTCGGCGACTTCGCGATAACGGTCGAGACGGTGGGTCTGGTAGATCGGGCCTTCGTCGTAACCGAGGCCCAGCCAGTCCATCGCATCGAGGATCGCGTCGATCGCCGCCTGGGTGCTGCGCTCGCGATCGGTATCCTCGATCCGCAGCACGAACTTGCCGTCGGCATGGCGCGAGGCCAGCCAGCAGTACAGCGCGGTGCGCGCGCCGCCGATGTGCAGATAGCCGGTCGGGCTGGGGGCGAAGCGGGTGCGGATGGTCATGGTCTGGGCGCGGAGCTCGGGAAAAGGCGGATTTTACCCCACGGCCACAAATGGCCGGGCGAAACGGAACGATTCCTTCGCAAGACCGAAAGCCGTCATCCCGCGCATGCGGGGGACCCACGCATGCTCATCGTCGGACATGGGTCCCCGCATGCGCGGGGATGACGGCGTTCCGTTGCGCATGCCCCCACCGCCCACCGTTACAATTCCGGCATGACCACGCTCTTCATCTCGGACCTTCACCTCGACCCCGAACGCCCGGAGGTCACCCGCCTGTTCGGCGAGTTCATCGACGGCGAGGCCCGCGGCGCCCGGGCGCTGTACATCCTCGGCGACCTGTTCGAAGCGTGGGTGGGCGACGACGACCCATCGGAGACCGGCATGTTCGTCGCCGACGCGCTGCGCAGGCTCACCGACGCCGGCGTGCCGGTGTACTTCCAGCACGGCAACCGCGATTTCCTCGTCGGCCAGGCATTCGCGCGGCGCGCGGGCATCCATCTGCTGCCCGAGCACGCGGTGATCCTGCTCGACGGCGAACCGGTGCTGCTGATGCATGGCGACACCCTGTGCACCGACGATCATGCCTATCAGGCCTTCCGCGCGCAGACCCGCGACCCGGCGTGGCGCGCGCGTTTCCTGGCGCAGCCGCTGGCCGGCCGGCTCGCCTTCGCCGCGCAGGCGCGCGCGGCCAGTCAACAGCGGCAGCAGGCGATGAAGGCCGACGACCGCGCGCAGTTCGAGACCGTCACCGATGTCTCGCCGACGGCGGTGCACGAGACCTTCGCCCGCTACGGGCTGCGCACGATGATCCACGGCCACACCCACCGGCCGGCGATCCACGAGATCGACGTCAACGGCCACGCCTGCCGGCGCATCGTGCTGGGGGATTGGTACACGCAGGGCTCGGTGCTGCGGATGCAGGCCGATGGCGCCGCCGTGCTGTCCGCCCTGCCGCTCTGATCGTTCCGGATTCCGCGCGCCCGACCGCGGCTCCCGGCCTGCTCGGGAGAGCGGCGTCGAGACCGCTGTTTCGGGCCTCGACCACCGGACGTGCGGTGGCCTGAAGACCGCTGTGCGCGCCGCGCAAGGCGGGCCAAGTCAGCGCATCAGGGACAGCACCGCGAACGGCACCAGATTGAACAGCAGGATGCCGATCTTGTAGAACGCCATGCCCGCGTAGTGCAGCGTGTCGAAACGTTCGCGGCTCAGCGAAAACCAGCGCCCATGCAGACGATGCAGACGGTCGTGCGCGAGCGCGAATGCGGCAAACCACACCAACAGCACGGCGTAGTTTGCGAGCGCGCACCAGCCTAGAAAGTCGCGGATCGCGGCGAGGTCCATGGGTCGGCTCCGAGGCGGGCGGAAGTGCCGGCAACGATTGTGCGCTCGCGCGCAGACAAGGTCGAACCGCTGGTCGAATGCGTCAGGCCAGCGCCGCGGCGGCCGCCTGCTCCAGCGCCTGCAATTCTTCTTCGCTGAAACCCGCGGCGCTGCGCGCGTCGTGATTGAACGGGCCGTACAGCACACCGCGACCGTACGCGACCAGCAATCGACGGAACGTCGGCTCGGGATCGACGCCGTCGCGTTCGCAGTGCCAGCGGAACCAGCGCGATCCCGAGGCGACATGGCCCACTTCCTCGCGCAGGATCACGTTGAGAATGTCGGCGGTCTCGTGGTCGCCGAGCTGACGCAGCTTGACGATCATCGCCGGGGTCACGTCCAGTCCGCGCGCCTCCAGCACCCGCGGCACCAGCGCCATGCGTTCCAGCGCGCTGTGCGCGGTCTTCTCGGCCATTTCCCACAGCCCGTTGTGGGCGTCGAAATCGCCGTAGTCGCGGCCAAAATCGTTCAGGCGTCGGCGCAGCATCGCGAAATGCCGCGCCTCGTCGTGCGCGACCTGCGCCCAGTCGGCATAGAACGCTCGCGGCATGCCGCGGAAGCGATAAACCGCATCCCAGGCCAGATCGATCGCGTTGAACTCGATGTGCGCGATCGAATGGATGAACGCCGCGCGGCCCTCGTCGCTGCCGAGGCCGCGCCGCGGCAAGTCGCGCGGATGCACCAGCGTCGGACGTTCGGGACGGCCGGGCATCCGGATCGGTTCGGGCGCCGGCGCGTCGTCCTCGATCGCGAGTCCGCCACGCGCGAATGCGTCGGCGGTCGCGAAGGTCAGCGCGAGCTTGTCCTCGGGCATCGCGGCGCGCAGGCAGGCGTGGGCGGCAGCGAACAGGGACTCGGGCGGGGGCATGGTCATCGCAGCCGACGACATCACGCCGCGTCCGGACCGGCGAGCAGAATCTCGCGCGCCACCGCGTACTCGCGCAGCCGCGCACGATCGCGTTCGGAAGGCGCGGGAATCCGTGTCAGATCCATGTTGTCGGCGATGTCCGCAAGCTTCACCGCGCGGGCGATCGGATCGCGCACGATCCGTTTCGCGGCCTGTTCGCGCGTCTCGCCCTCGAACTTGGTCAACGCCCGGATGGCGTCGACGATGTCGTCCGCGAAGCCTTCGGCGACGAGATCATCGAACGTGATCGACGTGTCCTCGACGATGTCGTGCAGGACCGCGGCGATGCGCCCCGCGTCGGTCGTCATCGCCGCCATCACCCGCAGGGGATGCAGGATGTAGGGTTGGCCGCCCTTGTCGCGCTGGCCGGCGTGGGCCCGCGCCGCCAGTTCGATCGCGCGTTCGAGCGTCGCCATGTCGTGCGCGCCGCCGGCCTCAGCCCGCCAACCGCCGCTTCTTCTTCGCCTCGTCCGAACGCAGTTGCTTGATGCGCTCGAAATAGCCGGGGTCGACGCCGGTGACGTATTCGCCGTTGAAGCAGGAGCTGTCGAAGCGGCGGCCCGGGAACTTGGGCCCGGCGACGGCGGCTTCGAGATCGGCGAGATCCTGATAGATCAGCCAGTCGCAGCCCAGCAGCTCCTGCACTTCCTGCTCGGTGCGACCGTGCGCGACGAGTTCCTCCGGCGACGGCATGTCGATGCCGTAGACGTTCGGGAAGCGCACCGGCGGCGCGGCGGAAGCGAGATAGACCTTCTTGGCGCCGGCGTCGCGCGCCATCTGCACGATCTGCTGCGAGGTGGTGCCGCGGACGATGGAATCGTCGACCAGCAGCACGACTCTATTCCGGAACTCCAGCGGGATCGGATTGAGCTTGCGGCGCACGGATTTCGCGCGCTCGCCCTGCCCCGGCATGATGAAGGTGCGGCCGACGTAGCGGTTCTTGATGAAGCCCTCGCGATACTTCACGCCGAGGACGTTCGCGATCTCCAGCGCGGCGTCGCGCGAGGTGTCCGGAATCGGAATCACCACGTCGATGTCGTGCTCGGGACGCAGGCGCAGAATCTTCTCGCCGAGGGTCACGCCCATGCGCATGCGCGCCTTGTGCACCGAGATCTCGTCCATCATCGAGTCCGGGCGCGCGAAATAGACGAATTCGAAGATGCACGGCCGCAGCTCGCCTTCGGTGCACTGGCGCGAGTGCAGTTCGCCGCGCGGCGTGATCACCATCGCCTCGCCCGGCGCGATGTCGCGTACGCGCTCGAAGCCGAGCACGTCCAGCGCCACCGATTCGGAAGCGATCGCATATTCGGTGCCGGCGTCGGAATCGCGGCGGCCCAGCACCAGCGGACGGATGCCGTGCGGATCGCGGAACGCGACCAGGCCGAGGCCCAGCACCACCGTGACCACGGCATAGCCGCCCTTGGCGCGGCGCACGACGCCCTCGACCGCGCGGAACGCCGCGTCCGGCGTCAGCACGCGCTGCATGTCGAGTTCGTGCGCGAACACGTTGAGCAGCACTTCGGAGTCGGAATCGGTGTTGACGTTGCGGCGGTCCTGCTCGAACACCTCGCGACGCAACGTGTCGGTATTGATCAGGTTGCCGTTGTGCGCCAGCGCGATTCCGAACGGCGAGTTCACGTAGAACGGCTGCGCTTCATCGCTGCCTTCGCTGCCTGCGGTGGGATAACGGCAATGGCCGATGCCGACGCGTCCCTGCAGCAACGCCATGTCGGCCGGTTTGAAGGCGTCGCGCACCAGTCCGTTGCCCTTCACCACGCGCAGCGCGGTGCCGTTGGCGGTGGCGATGCCGGCAGCGTCCTGGCCGCGATGCTGGAGCACGGTCAGCCCGTCGTAGAGCGCTGCCGCGACGTCGGACGTGCCGACGATGCCGAGAATGCCGCACATGATGTTGACTCCGGAACGCTGATGAGCGGTCGATGCGTGGTGCGTGATGCGTCTGTCGTGGTGCGTGTCGGTTACGGGTGCGGACGGACGATGCCGTCCACGCCGGTCCTGGCCTGGATCTGCGATTTCAGCTGGTCGGCGGCGGCGCGGTCGAGCACCGGGCCGACGCGGACGCGGGTGAGCTTGCCCTTGTCGGTGTTCACGGTTTCGGTGAACGCGGTGAACCCGGCGGCACGCAGTCGCTCGCGCATCGCACCGGCTTCGGTGGCGTCGCCGAACGCACCGACCTGGACCGCGAAACCGACCTTGGCGGTCGCGGACGGCGCGGACGGCGCGGACGGCGCGGGCGCCGCCGGCTTCGGCGCGGGCGGCTTGGCGGGTGCCGGCGCGGGCTTGGACTCCGCGGGCTTCGCGGCCACCGGCTTGGGGTCGGCCGGTTTCGGCTGCGGTTTGGTTTCGGGCCTGGGCTCCGGCTTCGGTTCGGCCGGCTTCGCGGGCACCGGCTTCGGCGGCTCGACCGCGGCGGTGGCCATGGCGGGCGTCGGCGCGGGGGCGGGCTCGGCGTCGAGCGCCACCACCTTCACGGGCACGTCGCTGCGGACTTCCAGCGCCTTCACGCGGACGATTTCGGCCTCGGCGCGTGTGGCATAGGGACCGATGCGCACCCGCACGGCCGGTTTGCCGTTCACGGTGGTGGCTTCGCTGTAGGCCGGCAGGCCGGCGCCCCTGGCGAGCGCGACCACGGTGTCGGCGCCCTTCTGGCTCGCGTAGGCGCCGAAATGGACGGCGTAATCGCCGGCGGCGACGGTCGGCGGGAGCGCAGTGGCGGCCGGGGCATCGCCGGTCGCGGGCGCGTCGGGATCTGTCGTCGGGTCGGTTGCGGCCGGATCGGTCGCAGCCGGGGCGCCTGCGGGCGTCGCGGTCGTGGCCGGTCGATCCACCGGGGTCGCGTCCATGCCCACGGCGCCGCCCTTGGGCACTTCGCCCGGCATCACCAGCGGCAGTTCGCGGGTTTCGGTGTCGCCGCCGGGCGCGTCGGGCATCTTCAGCGGCACATCGGAGACGCCGCTGTCGGGCGCCGGGCCCTTCACCAGCATGGGCAGGAAAATCACCGCAAGCGCGACCAGCACGGCCGCGCCGATGAGGCGCTGTTTGAGTCCAGTGTCCATCGGCATCCGGAAAAGGAGGAAGCGCGCGGATTATACGCCGCGACCGGCCGTGCCCGACCGGGCATCCGTCCGCGGATCGTTCAGTCGGAGGCGAACGCCGCCAGCGCGGCCGCCGCGGTGTGGAACGAGCCGAACACCAGGACCCGGTCGCCCGCCGCGGCCTCGCTCCGGGCCGCGGCCAAGGCCCCGGCGACGGTGGCGCAGCGGTCGCCGGCTGCCGCGGCAGTGCCGGCCAGGCGTTCGGCGAAGGCCTCCGCATCCAGTCCGCGCGGTCCGGTGTCGGCCAGGCCAGCCAGCCACCAGCGGTCGACCTGCCCGGCCAGCGCCTCCACCACGCCGACGACGTCCTTGTCGGTCAGCGCCGCGAAGACCGCGAACGTCCGGCCCTGCGCCGGCGCTGCCGCCAGCCAGGCCGCCAGCGCGCGCGCGGCCTGCGGGTTGTGGCCGACATCGACCAGGATCTCGACGCCCTCGCGCTCGAAACGCTGCAGCCGCGCCGCCACCTGCGCTTCGCGCACGCCTGCCGCGTACGCCGCATCCGGCAGATCGATCGGCAGCGCGCGCAGTGCGGCGATGGCGACCGCGGCATTGCGCAACTGCACCGGCGCGGCGAGCCGCGGCATCGGCAGTTCGAGTTCGCAGCCGATCTCGCGCCAGCGCCAGCGTTCCGCATCGATGGGCTCGAAGAAGAAATCGCAGCCGATGCGGACCGCCGACGCGCCGATGGCGTAGGCATGTCCGAGCACGGTCGAAGGCGGGTCGTCGTCGCCCAGCACCAGCGGTTTCCAGGCACGGGCGATGCCGACCTTCTCCGCACCGATGGTGTCGATGTCGCCGCCGAGCCAGTCCTGGTGGTCGAGATCGACCGTGGTGATCACGGCGACATCCGGATCGACGATGTTCACCGCGTCGAGCCGGCCGCCGAGGCCGACTTCGAGCACCGCCAGATCGAGATCGCTGCGGGCGAACAGCCACAGCGCGGCGAGCGTGCCGTATTCGAAATAGGTCAATGGAACGTCGGCACGCGCGTCTTCGACCGCTTCGAACGCCGCGACCAGCGCGGCATCGTCCGCATCCGCGCCGTCGACGCGCACGCGTTCGTTGTAGCGCAGCAGATGCGGCGAGGTGTAGGCGCCGACGCGCAGGCCCGCGGCGCGGGCGATGGCCTCGATGAAGGCGACGGTCGAGCCCTTGCCGTTGGTGCCGCCTACGATCGTCACCTGTCGCGCCGGCCTGGACAACACGCGCCCGGGCAGCGCCATCGCGTCGGCGACGGCGCGCACGCGCTCCAGTCCCATTGCAATCGTTTTCGGGTGCTGGCGCTCGATGAAGGCCAGCCATTCGGGAAGAGTGCGCGCGGTCATGCCGCTATTATCCGGCGTCATCGCCTCACGCGGCCAGCAGCAGGATCAAGCATGCCCAAGTCCAGTCCGATCCTCGGCTCCATGCGCTTCGGCGAATGGGGCGCGCGCCTCTCGCCCGTGGCGGTGGCCGACCTGCTCGAAGCCGCGCTCGACGCCGGCATCGACACTTTGGATCTCGCCGATATCTACGGCGGCCACAGCACCAACGCCTTGGTAGGCGCGGCCTTCGCCGTGCGGCCGGGCCTGCGCGCGCGACTGAAGCTGATCGCGAAGATCGGCATCGTGATGGCCGGCAGCCCGGGCAACGCGCGCGGCGTGCAGCACTACGATCTTTCGGTCGAACACCTGCGGCGGGCGCTGGACGATTCGCTGTCCGCGCTCGGTGTCGATCGCGTCGACACCCTGATGCTGCATCGCTTCGATCCGCTGCTGCGGCCGGACGCCATCGCCGCGTGGATCCGCGACGAACAGCGCGCGGGCCGCGTCGGCGACTTCGGCGTGTCGAACTTCGACGCGCATGCGATCGCATTGTTCGACGGTCGTCTGCCGGTGAGCGCGAACCAGATCGAACTGTCGCTGGCGAACGCCGGCGCGATCGACGACGGCACGCTCAATGCGACCCGCGCGCGCGGCGCCGAAGTGCAGGCGTGGTCGCCGCTCGGCGGTGGCGATCTGCTCGACCCGCATTCCGCGGTCGGAGGTCGCGTGCATGCGCGCCTGCAGGCGATGGCCGGCGAATTCGGACTCGATCCGGCCTCGCTGCTGTTGCGCTGGGTGGCCTCGGTGCCCGATACGCGCGTCGTGCTCGGCAGCACGAAGATCGAACGTCTGCGCGAAGGCGCGCGCGTCTGCGCCGAACCGCTGCCGCGCGATGCGTGGTATGCGCTGTGGGAAGCGGCACGGGGACGGCCGGTGCCCTGAGGCATCGGAAGCGCCCCTCACCCGGCCTTCGGCCACCCTCTCCCCGTCGCACGGGGAGAGGGTCGGATCAGGAGCCGCGTTACAGCGCCCGATGCACCGCTTCGCCGAACAGCGCGGTGTGGTGCGCGCAGTCGTTCAGGCGCACCACTTCCATGCGATCCGCCGAGGGGCCTTCGAGCAGATTCAGGGTCGCGGGCGCCTGGCGGAAACTCCACAAGCGGCTCAGCGGAATGCCGAGCACGCGACACAGCAGCACGCGATTGACCGCGTCGTGCGCGACCAGCAACAGCGTCTGATCGTCGCCCAGCCCTTCGAGCGCGCGCTCGAACGCGGGCCATGCGCGATCGAGCACATCCTGCAGCGATTCGCCGCCCTGTCCCGGCATCAGCACGGTGTCCGGCGCTTCGCGCCAGGCCTGGAGACGGTCGGGGTCGCGCTCGCGGATCTCGCTGGCGAGCAGACCTTCCCATTCGCCGTGGCCGATCTCCATCAGCCCGGGATCGGTGCCGAGGAGGTCCTGGCGCGCGTCGCCGAGCGCGAACGCGGCGGTGGTCTTCGCGCGCGTCAGCGGCGAGGCCACCGCGCGATCGATGCGGACGTCGCCCAGACGCGCACCGAGCGCGCGCGCCTGGCCTTCGCCGACCGGCGACAGCGGGATGTCGATCTGGCCCTGATAGCGGCCTTCGGCGTTCCACGGCGTTTCGCCGTGGCGTGCGAGAAGAATGCGCATCGTCGACCTCAGACCTGCTGCAGCGAGAGGATGCCCGGCACCGACTTCAGCGTCGCGATCTGTTCGTCGCTCAGCGGTTTGTCGACCGTGATCGCCGCGCGCGCCTGGCCGTCGCCCGCCGCACCCAACGCGAAGTTGACGATGTTCACGCCGGCGGTGCCGAGCTGCGAGCCGACCTGGCCGATCATGCCGGGACGGTCTTCGTTGCGCATCAGCAGCACGTGCGCGAGCGGATCGAACTCGATCTCGACGCCGTCCAGACGCACCACGCGCGGGCCGCGATGCAGAGTCGCTTCGATCTCGCGGGTCCGGATGTTGCCGCTGCCGTTGTCGCCGACCACGCGCACCTTGAGCAGGCGGTCGAAACCGTCGCCGTCGCCGCCGACGGTTTCGGCGACCGTCAATCCGCGCGCGGCGGCTTCCTGCAGCGCGTTCACCGGGGTGACGCGGCCGGATGCCGTACCCAGCAGCGCGGCGACCAGCAGACGCGTCAGCGGACGCGTATCGAGGGCATCGGTGCGACCGGCGTAGGTGATTTCCAGACGCGTCGGTGCGCGCACCAGACGCACGGCCAGGCGGCCCAGCGACGACATCAGCGGCATCCACGGCCCGACTTCGCGTGCGGCTTCGGCGGTGAGCGGCGGCAGATTGACGCAGCCCGCGACCGCGCCGGTGGCGGCGAAATCGATGATCTGCTTGGCGAGGATGGTGCTGACCGCCTGCTGCGCTTCGCTGGTCGATGCGCCGAGATGAGGAGTGAGGATGAGTTTCGGGTGCGCGCGCAGCGGCGAATCGGCCTGCAGGGGTTCGGTGGCGAAGGTGTCGAGCGCGGCGCCGGCGAGGTGGCCCGCGTCGAGCTGGCGCAGCAGCGCGTCCTCGTCGATCAGTCCACCGCGCGCGGCGTTGATCAGATACGCGCCCTTCTTCATCGCGCGCATCTGCGCTTCGCCGATGATGTTGGTGGTGTCCTTGGTGCGCGGGATGTGCAGGGTGACGATGTCGGCCCAGGCCAGCAGTTCGTCGAGGGTCTTCAGCGCGACGCTGCCCTTGCCCGCGGCCGACGCCGGCAGGAACGGATCGTACGCGGCGACGTCCATGCCGATGCCCTGCGCCTTGCGCGCGACTGTGCTGCCGATGCGCCCCAGACCGATGACGCCCAGGCGCTTGCCTTCGAGTTCGAAACCGGTGAGGCCGGCCTTGGGCCACTGCCCGGCCTTCATGCCGGCATCGGCTTTCGGGACGTGACGTGCGAGCGAGAACAGCAGCGAGATCGCGTGTTCGGCGGCGGCGAGCGTGTTGCCGTCCGGCGCGTTCATCACCGCGATGCCGCGGGCGGTGGCGGCATCGACATCGATGGTGTCGACGCCGGCGCCGGCGCGACCGATGACCTTGAGCTGCTTCGCCGCTTCGATCGCTTCGGCAGTGATCTGGGTGGCCGAACGCACGAGCAGCGCATCGACGCCATCGAGGGCGGCGGCGAGTTTGGCGGGGTCTTTGATCGGATCGGAGATTTCGACGGTCCAACCGGCGTCGCGGAACATCGCAAGGCCGTCTTCGTGGATACCGTCGCATGCCAGGACTTTCATTTCGAGCGCTCCATGTGGGGAAGGAATCCCGCGGAGCCCTGCAAGCCGGCACGACGAACAACATGATTGCGTTGGATCTGGGCGGCGAAAGCACCTGAACCTGGGTTCGAAGGGCCTTTCACCTGCGGTCGAGAAACGGGGCCGGCTGGCATGGGAATCCGCGACAGGGATCAGCCTAGCAGAGGATTCCGGCGCGGGAAAGGCCAACCCCGCCCCGTTCGTCGCGGCGAACGGTTGCAATCGAAACCATCGCGTCCGCGCCTCCGGGGGCCGGTCTGCCGGCGGGATCAATCTACCCGGTTGCGGCCCGCGCTCTTCGCCCGATACAGCGCCGCATCGGCACGCGCAACGCAATCGGCCGGCGTTTCGCCCGGATGCAGCTCGCTGACACCGATGCTGACGGTCATGCCGTCCGCGGCCTCGGCGACGTGGGCGCGGATGCGTTCGGCCAGATGCCGCACGTCCTCCAGCCCGCATCCCGGCGCGACGATCGCGAACTCCTCGCCACCGTAACGCGCGACCAGCGTATCGCCGCGCACGCTGTCCGAGAGACAGCGCGCGACGCGGATCAGGGCATCGTCGCCGGCCTGATGTCCGTTCGCATCGTTGTAGGTCTTGAAATGATCGACATCGATCAGCGCGAGACCGAGACGTTCGCCGGTGGCGTGCGCGCGCTCCACGGCCTGCTGCAGGAATGCATCGAATTTCCTGCGGTTCGCGATGCCGGTGAGGCCATCGCGATCGGCAAGATCCTGCAGACTGAAATTCAACCGTTCGAGATCCTGCGTGCGGGCGCGGACCAGTGCGTCCAGTTCGATATTCCGGGACCGCAACGCAGCGAGCCTCCGGCGCTGACGCCGGATCAGCGCGAAGCCGGCGAGCAGGCTCGCCAGCGCGACCAGCGCGGGCAGGAACCAGGCGCGCTCGTACCAGCGCGGAATCACCTCGAACGGATACGGCACGCCTTCGATCGGCGGCGCATTGCCCACGCGGGCGCGCACGTGCAGCGTGTACCGGCCGGGCGGCAGCGAGAAGAAGCGGAAGCCCGGCTGCATGCCGAAATCCGACCATGTGTCGTCGAAGCCCTCAAGACGGAACTGATAGCGTTTGTCGCCGACGCCCGAAAAATCGGTCAGCCCCAGATCGAACTCGAGGGTGGCGCCGGTCATCAGGAATCCGGGCGGCTGGTCGAGCGGCAGCGTCGACACCCGTTCGCCGCCGCGGTTCAGCCGCACCCGGGTGATGCGCAGCGTCGCACGCTCCGCGATGGGCCGCGTGCCGTCTCCATCATGGTCTCCGGCACGACTCAGATAGCGCACCAGCAGCCCGTTCGCCGCGATCAGCGCATCGCCGCCGGGCAGCGTCAGCAGACTCATGAACGGGCCGTCTTCGGGCCGCGCATGCAGCGCGACCGCCCATCGACCGTTGCCGCTCTTCCGATACGCGGTGTGATAGCTGTATGCCCAGCGATCGCCGTCGCCGGAGGCGACCAGGGTCACGACTTCGCCCGCGTCCAACAGCCCGCCGAGACCATCGAGATCGTCCGCGACGAAGCGGCCCGCGCGGTAACGGAACAACCCCGCTTCGGTGCTGACCACCGCGCCCTCCGGCGTCGCGCTGACGACGGCCGTGTTCGCGGCGCCGAAGCGCAGGCCCTCGCGCGGACCGAAACGCACGACGCGAAAGCCGTTGGGATCGCGCGCGTCCAGGACCGCCATCGCCAGACCGTTTTCGTCGCTGCCGAGCAGAATGCCGTCCGCCGTCGCGGCCAGCGAACTGACCAGCCAGGGCGCTTTCGTATGCCGACCCGCTTCGACATAACCGTCGCCGTCGCGCTTCAGCAGCACCGGCCCGAATTCCGATCCCACCCACAAAAGCCCGGGATGCGCGGGATCCAACAGCAGCGTGCGCGGGTACAGGTCGTCGCTGCCGATGACGGTCGCGCGCCCGTGGTCGATCCGGCTCAGGCTTCGCGAATCGGCGAGCAGCAGACCGGCACCGTCGTCGAGGATGTGCCATGCCTCGCCGCGGGTCCAATCCTGCCGCGCAAGAGGATGGTCGAACACGCCGTTCGCGATGGACCCGCGATAGACGCCGGCCCCGGTGGAGAGATACAGCGCATCGCCGATGCGATGCAGCGCGTACACCGACCCTTCGACGCCTTCGGCCTTGCCGTAGCGCAACCAGCGGAACGGCCATTCGACGCGGATCAAACCGCGATCGTCCACGCTCAGCAGCGCGCCGTCGTCGTCGACCACCACTTCGGGAATGAAACTCTTGCCGACCTGGATCGATTCGAAGCGGCGCCGCGGCAGATCGAGCACGCGCAGGACGCCGTCGAACGAACCGAACGCGAACTTGCCGCCGCCGAGGGCGACGCCGTTGTTGATCTGGATCGCATTGTCGTGGAGGCCGCCGCCGTGGGCACTGCCGTCATCAGCAGCGCCATCGGTCGAGGCCACGTCGTCGAGCGGATCGACCCGGCCGTCCTTGAAGATCTTGAGTCCGCCGGCCGCATCCGTGATCAGCACGCCGCCGTCGTCGAGCGCGAAGAAGTTGTAGATCAGCGCGGTCGACAATCCGCCGGTGCCCGCGATCGGCACGAAGGCATCGCCCTCCAGACGACGGAGACCTTCGCCGCGCCACTGCACCCAGAGTTCGTCGCCCACGCGATCGATCTCGCCGAAACGGCCTTCGTGATGCCAATAGCCCGCGCGCGCGCCATCCGCGTCGACCGCGAACAGATCGCGCAGGCCGCGAAAGTAGATGCGGCCGCGGTGCTCGGTGATCTGCCAGATGTCGGCAAAGTTGATGTCGGCGAAGTTCGCGTCCGCGACATCGGTGCCGGAGGCGTCGGCACCGGCGGGCCGGGCGCCCGACGATCCGCTGTCGGCGAGATCGCGCCGGAATCCCGGCACGAGATCGACGTATTCGAGATCGCCGTTCGACAAGGTGCGGAGATAACCGAAACAGTCGCTGCCGCCCACCCACAGGCGCCCGCGGGCGTCGGCGTGCAACGCGCGGACCGCACCGGGCCGCGGCGTTTTCAGCCATGTCCAGCGGCCGCCATCGAAACGCAGGATGCCGCCGCTGCCGCCAACGTAGATGTGGCGCAGGCGGTCCTGCTCGACCGAGAAATACTGCGGATAGACCCGCACATCCGGCGAGATGCGCGTGATCTGCGGATCGGCTGCACGGGCCATGCTCGCCGCGAACAGCAGCAGCGCGAACGCCCATCCGATGCATCCCCGCATATCGCGCTCCCGTGCCCTGCCATGGCTCCGATCGCAGGGTCGGCGCGCCTCGGCCGCGGATTCCTCCAACGACGGTCCGCGACCCGGACTGCGGCTGCGCGCCCTGCGAAGGACGGCGTTGCGCAACGGACCGCCCCCTGCCGACCGGTCCCACGGGCAGCGTCGCAAGAGTATCGGCGCTTTGCAAGCGTTTGCGCGAAGCCGCGGCGCCCACTCGAAGAAGTGCTGCCGGGATAACGTTTTCGCAATTCGGCTGGCGCTAGAGTCGGTGCGCCGGACTTCCCGGCAGTACTTCACAACAAAGGAACGAACGATGAAGACTTCACTCAAGCGCCGCAGCACCAAGATCGCTCTCGCGCTGGGCGCCGCCTTCGCCATCGGCGCAGCGGTCGCCGCCGCCCCCGGGCCGACCTCGATTGGCGAGTTCTACTATTACTTCGATGCCGCCGGCAACACCATCGGTTATCGCGCGATCGACTGCAACGGCAACTACACCGCGTGGGGCAAGACCAGCACGCGCTATTCCAACGGCTACGCGCTCTGCCTGCCCCGCGACTGACCGGGGCGCAATCGGAAGCCACAGATGCGGAAACGGCGGCCGTGGCCGCCGTTTCCTTCGCACGCCGCGCCGGAGCGGTTACTTCTTCGCCGGCACGCCCAGTTCCTGCAGCAGCTGCGGCGCCGGAAACACTTCCTGCATGATCCAGCGCATGTAGCGTTGATCCACCGAGATCATGCGGGTGACGGCGGGATCGAACACCCAGTTCGAACTCACCGATTCCCAGTTGCCGTCGAACGCCAGGCCGACCAGACGACCATTGGCGTCGAGCACCGGCGAGCCGGAGTTGCCGCCGGTGATATCGAGGTCGGACAGGAAATTCACCGGCACGGTACCGAGCTTCTTGTCGACGAGGCCGCCGTAACGCTTGGCGCGGATCGCTTCGAGCTGCGCCTGCGGTGCGTCGAAGGGCTCCTGGCCGGTCGCCTTCGCCGCCACTTCCTCCAGCAGCGTGAACGGCTTCTGCCGCGAGCCGTCGCGCTTGGTGTAGCCGGTCACGTTGCCGAAGGTGATGCGCAGGGAACCGTTGGCGTCCGGATAGACCGCCTCGCCCCGGCTTTTCTTGTATTCCGCGACCGCCTGCAGGAACAGCGGACGCGCGACCATGCTGTCGCCGGCGCGCGATTTGCGGGCCTCTTCGAGCCGCAGCAGGGTCGGCATCATCGCCACCGCATAGCGGATCGCCGGATCCTTGCTGCGCTCGAATTCCTTGCGGTCGGCCTTCATCCAGCGCAGACGCTCGTCGGTATTGCCGAGCTTGCTCGCGGACATGGACTTCAGCGCGGCGGCGATCGCCTTGTCGTCGCTGCCCTTCAGCCAGGCATCCAACGGCTGCAGGCGCTGTTCCTTCGGAAGACGCACGTACTGTTCCAGCCAGTAGCGCATCATCTCGCGATCCATGGTCGGGTGATAACGGCGTTCCATCTGGCGCAGGCTGCCTTCGATGCCGGCGAGATCGCGCTGCTGGAAGCCGGACTCGCGGTCGGCATCGGCCTTCTCGCGCTCGATCGACAGCCGGTACAACTGGGTGGCGACGCTGAGCACGCCGTTGCCGCCGAGACGGGCGAGCACCAGATCGCGCTCGCGCGTGGCCTGGGTCTGCACATTGAGCGAACGCAGGGTCTCGTAAGCCTCCAGCGCCGGCGTGCCGGCCTTGCCGCGCTTGCGCAGCCAGCTCAGCACCGCCTGCTCCTGCTTCTCCTTGATGCCCGACGCGCCCATGCGCTCGAACCCTTCGAGCTGGCCGTCGTAGTTCTTCAGCACATTCTCCCAACTGCGCACGATGCTGGCGTACTTCACCGCGATGTCGGGGACCTTGCGGCCCTCGGCGTCGACCAGCGCCACCACCGCCTTGTTGTGGCGGCTGATGGTGGGATAGGTCCAGTCCACGGTGTTGGCGAATTCCTCGGCCAGCGCGTAGCGATTGGTGTTGCCCGGATAGCCGGCCACCATGACGAAATCGCCGGCGGCCAGCGGCTTGTCGGCGATGCGCAGGTATTGCTTCGGCCGGTACGGCACGTTGTCGGTCGAATACGCGGCGGGACGACCGTCGCGGCCGACGTAGGCGCGGTAGAACGCTAAGTCGCCGGTGTGGCGCGGCCACA
Organism: Lysobacter hankyongensis; assembly: GCF_039543145.1. Taxonomy (NCBI): domain Bacteria; kingdom Pseudomonadati; phylum Pseudomonadota; class Gammaproteobacteria; order Lysobacterales; family Lysobacteraceae; genus Lysobacter; species Lysobacter hankyongensis. Next base: position 157,965 of record NZ_BAABJE010000007.1, read on the forward strand.
TCCAGTTGTCCACTTCGCCGCCGTAGTTGCCGACGCTGCCGGGCGGCGCGTAGACCAGGCGCACGTCCTTGATCTCGAGATTGCGGAACAGGCGATAGGTGCCGCCACCGAAGAAGCTGTACAGGGTGCAGCGATAACCCGGCGTGGCTTCGCAGTCGGCGATCAGGCGCTTCTCGATGACATCCCGGGCCCGGGTGCGGCTCAGTGCGTCCGGCGCCGCGGCGATGGCCGCGCGCACCTGCGTGGTCACGTCGTCGATGCGGTCGAGCACGTAGATGCGGGCGTTCGGGCCGGCGCTCAGCTCCTGCGCCTGCGTCGGCGCACTGAAGCCGTCCTTGATGAGGTTCTTTTCCGGCGTGGAATTCAGCTGGATCGCACCGTAGGCGCAGTGATGATTGGTCGTGACCAGACCCTGCGGCGAGACGAAGCTGGCGGTGCATCCGCCCAGCGAGACCACCGCGCCCAGCGGGTCGCCGGTGAGGTCGCTCAGCTGTTTCGGGGTGAGCTTGAGGCCGGCGGTCTTCAGCGGCCCGGCGATTTCGGGCAACTGCTGCGGCACCCACATGCCTTCGACGGCGGAGGCGGCAGGCGAAAACACGCCGGCGACGAAGGCGACGGTCGCGACGGCGAGCAGGTTCGGGGAAATACCGTGACGGGACATGACGTTCTCGGACTGCGGGACAAAGAGCACGAGTGTATCGGTTCGTCACCGGCGCCGGCCATGTCCAATGGTCATGCCTGCCGAAGCGACGCTGCGACGGACGTCGCACTGCAGGCGCCGCCTGACGTCCATACGCGACGGCATGGCGCACATGCCGTCGACGCCTGAACGGACGGTCGCGGACCGGGGCGTATAATCCGCGCCCCAACCACAGCGACGGGCGATCCATGGCCACGACGACGATGAAGGCGCTGGTGAAGCGCGAAGCCGGCAAAGGCATCTGGATGGAGGACGTGCCGGTGCCGTCGCCCGGCGCCAACGAGGTGCTGATCAAGCTGGAGAAGACCGCGATCTGCGGCACCGACCTGCACATCTATCTCTGGGACGAGTGGAGCCAGCGCACGATCAAGCCCGGCCTGGTGATCGGGCACGAATTCGTGGGCCGCATCGTCGAGATGGGTCCCGGCGTCACCGGTTATCGCCTCGGACAGCGGGTCTCGGCGGAGGGCCACATCGTCTGCGGCCATTGCCGCAATTGCCGCGCCGGCAAACCGCATCTGTGCCCGAACACGGTGGGCATCGGCGTGAATCGCGACGGCGCCTTCGCCGAATACCTGGTGATGCCGTCCAGCAACCTCTGGCCGATCCCCGACCAGATCCCGAGCGAACTGGCCGCGTTCTTCGACCCGTACGGCAACGCCGCGCACTGCGCGCTGGAATTCGACGTGGTCGGCGAGGACGTGCTGATCACCGGCGCAGGCCCGATCGGCGTGATGGCCGCCGGCATCTGCAAGCACATCGGCGCACGCAACGTGGTCGTCACCGACGTCAACGACTACCGCCTCAAGCTCGCCGCCGACATGGGCGCCACCCGCGTGGTCAACGTCAGCAACACGTCGCTGAAGGAAGTGATGAAGGACCTGCACATGGAAGGCTTCGACGTCGGCCTGGAAATGAGCGGCAATCCGCGCGCGTTCAACGACATGCTCGACTGCATGTACCACGGCGGCAAGATCGCGCTGCTGGGCATCCTGCCCAAGGGCGCGGGCGTCGACTGGGACCGGATCATCTTCAAGGGCCTCACCCTCCATGGCATCTACGGGCGCCGGATGTACGAGACCTGGTACAAGATGACCCAACTCGTGCTGTCCGGCTTTCCGCTGGGCAAGGTCCTCAGCCACCAGTTGCCGATCGACGACTTCCAGAAAGGCTTCGATCTGATGGAATCCGGCAAGTCCGGGAAGGTCGTGCTGAGTTGGAACTGAAACGGCGGATTCATGCCGCGGGCGGGTGGTCGCACGTTCGGAACCCACTCGGGAAGGGGCATGAATTCGGCCGTGCCGGGAGTCGCGTCCATCTGACGCAGTCGTCGGCAATGATGTGACCATGCGCGGCAGCATGGGACGGGAACCGCAATCGATTGTCTCCCGGCCACCGCGTTACATCGCGTTACATCGCGTTACATCGCGGACCCGGACTGCGCTGCAATCGTATTCAATAGATTTGGCCAATCGAACATACCGGAACGATCTGCGGGCCGAACGCGACACGCAAAAAGAAAGGGCGCCGAGGCGCCCTTTCTCGTGTCTCCGGATCGCTCCGGCGGGAGGCGATCAGCCGCCGACCGAGAACGTCACCACGAACTTGTCTTCGGCATTGTCTTCGCCGAACAGATCTTCGCCGTTGTTGTCGGTGCCGATGTAGCTGACGCCGATGTTCACCGGGCCGAAGTCGCGGTTCACGCCGACCGAGTAATCCATGTAACCGTCCTGGGTGGCCAGGTCGTCGTCGACCGTGGTGTAACCCACGCCGGCGGTGATGTTGTAGCCGTCGCCGACTTCCCAGCTGCCGCCCAGCGCAGCGTAGATGCTGTCGGTGCTGCTGTTGAGGTAATCGTTGGTGTAACCCAGCGTCGCCGAATAATTCTCGGCGAACGAGACCTTGCCGATCAGCTCGTTGTAGGCGTAATCCACGCCATCCGGCTCGCCGACGTAGTTGTAGCGGACCAACTGCACGTCGAGATTGACGCTGTCGGAAAGATCGCCGTTCCAGCCGACGAAGGTGTCGACTTCGGCATCGGTGCTCTCGCCGAAGTCCACGTTCGACGCCCATGCGCCGACGTAGAGACCGTTCGACCAGCTGTAGCCGGCGCCGGCCTGGATGGCGGGCTTGTCGTCGGTCTGGGAAATGCCGCGGAACATGTATTCGGACGTTGCGGCGGCGTTCCAGTTGAAACCGGAATCGTCTTCGTCCTGAGCCTGTGCCGCCAGCGGCATCAGCGCCAGCAGCGCCACGGAAATCAGCTGTTTACGCACAAGAACCTCCTCTGTCAGGGGATGTGGATCGTTTCGTAGGGGGGAGAGTGGATGCCGTTTTTGGCGGCATCACCCCCGAGATTAACTCATATTTAACCGACGGAAACACCCCTGAAATTTCTCGGTCACCTCTCTGCCGTATGCCAACCGTTCATTTTTGGCATCAATCTTGCTCAATATCTCGAACGCTCCAGCCTGTCTCAACTGACAGGTCCTCCCACGAACATGAGGTTCAGGTATGGCCTACCAGGTCGCGCTGTGCGGATTGACCGCCAGGGATTCCAGGCTGCTCGAAATCGTGATCAACCGCGCCAACAGCGGACGCCACGCTTTCCACGCCGGCCAGGCGGAGAACATGCCGCAGCCCGGCGTGGCGATCGTCGACGCCAGCTCGCCGCTTTCGATCGAGATGTACCAGGATCTGCAGCAGCGCCACCCGCGGCTGATTCCGGTGACCATCTCCGACCATGGCATGGCCGGGGACAGCCGTTACCGGATCGAACGCAAATCGCTGTTCCTCCAGGTGATGAAAGTCCTGGACGACCTCGCAGACCACGAATTCATGGGCAACAAGGTGACGGCCCACCCGACCGCGACGACGACCGCGCCATCGCAGAGCGCGGCCGCCCAGGCGGTGGTCGAGTCGGCTTTCGTCCCCGGCAAGGCCGGCGAACCCCAACCGCTGACCGCGCTGGTGGTGGACGACAGTCTGACCGTGCGCGAGCAGATGCGGCAGGCATTGCAGCGTCTGGGCATCGCCTGCGATCTGGCCGACAGCGCCGAAGCGGCGATGCGCCTGCTGGAACACCACAGTTACAACCTCGCGTTCCTGGACGTGGTGATGCCCGGCACCGACGGCTACGAACTGTGCCGCAAGATCAAGCACAACACCTACCTGCGCATGATGCCGGTGCTGATGCTCACCAGCCGCTCTTCTCCGTTCGACCGCGCGCGCGGCGCGCTCTCGGGCTGCGACAGTTATCTCATCAAGCCGATCACGTGGGACACCTTCAGCCAGGCGGTCGACAAGGCGCTGATGAAATCCTTCCGCAACGATCGCGCGCAGATGATCGCGCGCGGTTACCGGCTCTGATCGACCCGCGCACACCGTATTTCCGCTCCCTCCTTTCCAAGGAACGTCCACCGTGCCGAAAGCTCTCATCTGCGACGACTCCGCCGCCGAACTCGCGAATCTGCGCAGCATCCTCACCAACGCCGGCTGGCATTCGGTGACCGCCTCCAACGGCGCGGAAGCCGTGCAGAAGGCCATCTCCGAGAAACCCGCGCTCATCTTCCTCGACATCATCATGCCGGACATGGACGGCTACGAAGCGTGCCGGCAGTTGCAGGCCAGTGCCGATACGAAGGCCATTCCGGTGGTGTTCGTCTCCAGCAAGAACCAGAAGGCCGACCAGATCTGGGCCAAGATGCAGGGCGGCAAGGCGCTGATCGGCAAACCCTACTCCGCCGATCAGATCGTCGACACGCTGAAGGCCTTCGGCTGAGCATGACCGCAACCGACGTCCCCGCGATCAACGGCGGTTTCACCGGTGCCGCCGCGACCGCGCCGGCCGCCACGCCGCGCATCGCGTTCCAGGCGCATCCGCGGTTGCCGTGGCTGCTGGTGCCGGAAGGCGTTCCGATGCAGGTGCTGATCGACGCGGTACCGGTGCGCGTGCCGAATACCCGCGCATGGTTCAAGGGCGTGGTCAGCCAGCGCGGCAACCTGCTGCCGGTCTTCGATCTGGCCGGTTGGGCCGGATTGTCCGCAGGCGACGCAAAACCGCTGATCGTTTCGGCAGGCGTCGGCGCCAGCGCCTGCGCGATCGCGTGCGCCGCGACGCCGACGCTGTTGTACGCGGAACGCGAAGCGACGCCTGCGGCGACGGTCGCAGCGCTCGAACCGTTTCTGGGACGCGCCCATGCCAGCGCACAGGGGATCGCGCGCGAGTTCGATCTCCAGCGCTGGCTCGCGGCCGTCGCACAAGACATCACCGGCGGCGCGTCGGGCTGATCGCCCGCGTCCCGCTTTCCGATATCCGCTCCGGGGAAAATCCGCATGGCCACTTCTTCGTCCTCGTTCTTCGGCAGCATCCGCGGCCGGCTCATCGTCGGCACCGCGGCGCTGGCGCTGATCCCGCTGATCCTGCTCGCCGGTGTGCTGGGCTATTACGCCAGCCGCCAGTCGGCCGCAGCGCTGGATCAGCGCGCCTACGACCAGATGGCGTCGATCCGCGCCGGCAAACAGGAAGAAATCAACGCCTATTTCGGCAACGTCTCCGACCTGATGCGCACCGTGGCCAACACCGCCGAAGTGAGGCAGGCGCTGCGCGAAGGCACCACGACCCAGCCGCAGATGGCGGCCGGCGTCGATCTGGACGTCGCGAAGGCCGCGCTCACGGATTACTACCAGGCCGATTTCGGCCGGCAGTATTCGATCCGCAATCCCGGCCAGCGCGCGGACATTTCCGGGTTCGTCGAAAAGCTGCCGCCGCAGACGCTGGCCGCGCAGTACGTCTACATCGCCGACAACCCGAACCCGCTGGGCAAGAAGGGCGATCTGGACCAGGCGGACGACGGCTCGTCCTACAGCGCGATGCACGGCCGCATCCACGGTTACGCGCGGCGCGCGGTGGAAAGCTACGGCCTGTACGACTTCTTCCTGGTCGACGCGCAGACCGGCTTCGTGGTCTACACCTACTTCAAGGAACTCGACTTCGCCACCAGCCTGCGCGACGGCCCCTGGGCACAGAGCGGCCTGGGCCAGGCCTACGCCAAGGCGATGGCCTCCAAACGCGCCGACGACGTCTCCATCACCGACTATTCGCCCTATCGCCCGTCGTACGACGATCAGGCCTCGTTCGTCAGCACGCCGATCACCGACGAAACGGGCAAGACCATCGGCGTGTTCATCGTGCAGCTGCCGATCGACCGCGTGAACCAGATCATGACCTTCGATGGACGCTGGAAGGATGTGGGCCTAGGCGAATCCGGCGAAACCTATCTCGTCGGCGCGGACAAGACCCCGCGCTCGATTTCCCGGTTCATGAAGCAGAACAGTGCGGGCTTCCTCGACATGATGCGCGGCCTGAAGACCCCGCAGGCGAAGCTGGCGGCGATGGATTCGCGAGACTCCAACATCGGCCTGATGACGGTGGACACCCGCGGCGTGAAGGATGCGCTGGCGGGCAAAAGCGGCACAGCGGTCTATCCCGATTACCGCGGCATCGACGTCCTCGGCTCCTACGCGCCGATCGACGTGCTCGGTCTGCGCTGGGTGATTCTGTCGGAAATCGACGCCGCCGAATCCAGCGCACCGGTGACCGCGCTGCAGCGAGGCATCGCGATCGCGGGTCTCGCCACCCTCGTGCTGGTGGGCCTGATCGCGCTGTTCGCCGCCCTGCGCCTCGCGCGCTCGATCAACGTGCCGCTGAGCCGGGTGCAGGACACCGTGCTGAAGGTGGGCGCCGGCGATCTCGACGCCCGCACCGGCCTGCAGAGCAACGACGAAATCGGCCAGCTGGCGAAGGCCTTCGACGGCCTGCTCGACGAAAAGGTGGCCGAGCTGGCGCGCGCGCAGCAGGAGAACGAACAGCTCAACAACTCGGTGATCGAGATCATGACCTCGGTCGCGCAGCTCGCGCAGCGCGATCTGAACGTGAAGGTGCCGGTGTCCGAGGACGTGACCGGCGCGGTCTCCGACGCGATCAACATGATGACCACCTCGACCGCGCGCGCGCTGCGCGACGTCAACGCGATTTCCGCGCAGGTCTCGGACAGTTCCAGCCGCGTGAAACAGCGCGCGGACACCGTGCTCAAGCTCGCCGACGAAGCCAGCAACCAGGCGAACGCGGCCTCCGCTGAATTGAGCACCACCGCCAACGCGCTGCGCCAGATCGGCGAACAGGCGCAGGGCGCAGGGCGCGAAGCGGAACGCGCGCTGAGCACCACCGGCGAAGCGCTGAGCGTCGTGCGCGCCACGGTCGAAGGCATCACCGCCTCGCGCGACCAGATCCGCGAAACGGAAAAACGCGTCAAGCGGCTGGCCGAACGCTCGCAGGAAATTTCCTCGGCGGTGACCATCATCGGTCAGATCGCCGAGCGCACGTCGGTGCTGGCGCTGAACGCGTCGATGCAGGCGGTGGCGGCCGGCGAGGCGGGCCGCGGTTTCGCGGTGGTGGCGGACGAAGTGAAGCGGCTTGCGGAAAACGCCCGCGAAGCGACCCAGCAGATCGCCGGACTGGTGAACGCGATCCAGTCGGATACCACCGAAACCCTGCAGGCCATGAACGGCACGATCACCCAGGTCGTGGACATCACCCGCCTCGCCGACAAGGCCGGCGCGCAGATGAACGACACTCGCGAAGCGACCGAAGCGCTGGTGAATTCGGTACGCACGATTTCGCAGGCCACCCAGACCCAGGGCGAAGCCTCGCAGCGTCTGTTGGCCCGCGCCTACGAACTCATCAGCGCGTCGCAGCGCACGCTGGAGGAAATCGAACAGCAGCGCGGCGATACCGAGCATCTCAACGCGTCGGCGTCCGCGCTGGTCAGGACGGTGTCGGAATTCCGGCTGCCGGGCTGATCCCGGCGCCGATCGCGATTCCGGTTCCGATTCCGCACCACCGCACGCCACCGCGCATCGAGGTCCACCGCCATGTCATCGCCATCCGAGAGCGCAGACGCCCTGCCCGCCGCGAGACCGCTCGCCACGGCGGACTACCGCGCGCAGCTCGACACCCTGGTGTCGCTGTTGCAGGTGGCCAATGCCGTGCCCGAGATGGCCGACGCGGTCCTGCTCGGACAGATGGTGGAAACCTTGCAGACCGGCGCGGCCAACGCGCCGCTGCCGGGCGTCGCCGATCTGCTGCGCAGCTGGATGGCGGCACTGCAGGATCTTGGCCGGCGCGGCGATGCGCTGACCCGCGACGATCTGATCCGCATGAGCCTGTGGTTCATCGGGCTGCAGGAGCATCTCGCCGGCCGCCTCGACCGCGACGGCCGACGCATGCTCGCGCAATTGCCCGACGACATCCGCTGGCTGCCGCGGTTGTCGCCGAGTTTCGTCCACGTGATCGCACGCCGGCTCGATCAGGCCGCGAGCGAACCCGCGAACGCGGCGCAGCCCATCGCCATCGCCGCGACGGACGCCGTGGCGGCGCCTCGCGTGCCGGATGCCTTCACGGTCGCCGCCGACACCGCGCGACTGTTCGTCGAATCCTCGGCCGCGGATCCGATCGCACGGACGAATCCCGATCCCGTCGTCACCTCCGCAGCGTCGGCGATCGGCGACACATCCGAGGACATCGTCGCCGACAGCAATGGATCCGAAGCTGTGGAGCCCGATGCGATCGCATCGCCCGTCTCCAGCATCGAAGCGGACGCCTTCGTCCCCGATGACGCGCCGGCCGCAGGCACCGGTCCGATCTGGATCGGACGGGAAGAACTCGACCTCACCCGCCAGGCCATCCTCGAACAGGTGCTGCCGCTGACGCAGACCTGGTCGGATGCGATGGATACGGCGGCCGCCGATGCGCTGATCGAGGAACTCGGCTATCAGTGCCAGCTGATCGTCAATGTGATGGAACTGATCGGCACGCTCGAACTCGCCCGCGGCATGGATCTCATCCGCGAAGGTCTGGAACGGCGCGAGGCCGCCATCGGGCCGGAAGCGCTCGCGATCTGGTGCAACGCGCTGCTCGCCGCGTTCGAACAGCCGGGCCGCGAGGCCGCCGACCTGCTGGTCGCGACCGCTCCTGCCCTGCCCGCGCTGGATGCGCGCTGGTCGGCCGCGCTCGGCGACGAACTCGCGCGCGTCGCGGTCGGATTCGATCCGGCGCTGATCGCGCAGCGCAAGACCGTCGCCGGATTCGAAGACATCGGCCTGACCCCCGCGAACGATGTGCTGCCGAGCGTGCTCGACGGCATGTATCGCGAACTGCCGGGCAACACCGCCCGACTTGGCGATGCCGTGCGCGCGCTCGCCGCGACCCGCTCGCCCGAGCCCATCGACGAAGCACGCCGCGTCGCGCACACACTGAAGGGCGACGCCAACACGGTCGGCATCCGCGGGCTGGCGAATCTCACCCACGCGCTCGAAGACATCCTGATCGCGCTGGCGAAGCGGCCGGATCTGCTCGACGACGATTGCGCCGAGCTGCTGACCGCCGCCAGCGATTGCGTCGAGGAAATCTCGGATCATCTGCTCGGCCGCGGCCCGGCGCCCGACGATCTGCTCGACCTCTACCAGCGCGTGCTGGATGCCGCGAATGCGCTCGCCGACGGCGCGCAGACGCCGCAGACGTCGATCCAGCATGCGCCCGCCGATATCGCCACGGCATCGACACCGGCGCCGACGCCATCGCTGACACCCGCATCGACGGTCATGCCCGCAGCGTCCACGCCTGCGCTGCCTGCAATCGCGGGCGGCATGGCCGCGAGCGGCATCCAGAGCCTGAACGTGCCCAGCGCACTGCTCGACGAACTGCAGCGCCTCGCCGGCGAAACCCTGGTGACATCGCGCCAGATCGACCAGCAGCTCGAAGGTCTCGGCACGATCCATCGCGACCAGCGCCAGGGCGTGCGCTACACCCACGAACTGATGGGGCGCCTCGACGATCTGGTCGCGCTGCGCGGCGCGGCGCTGCAGTCAACCGCGCAGAAGGCCGGCGCCGATCTCGATCCGCTCGAGATCGACCAGTACAACGAACTGCACGTGATCTCGCGGCAGTTGCTGGAAGCGCACGCCGACAGCGGCGAATTCATGCGCCGCATCGACCGCATCATGAACGCGCTGTCCGATCTGCGCAGCGAACAGGAACAGCTCAACCGCGATCTGCAGCGCACCATCCTGCGCACCCGCACGGTCCCGTTCGGCCAGATCTCGCAGCGCCTGCAACGCATCGTCCGCCAGACCGCGAAACAGGTCTTCAAGCAGGTCGAACTCGACATCGTCGGCGAGGACATCCCGGTCGACGCCGAACTGCTGGAACGCATCGTCGAACCGCTGGCGCATCTGCTGCGCAACGCCATCGACCACGGCATCGAAGCGCCCGAAGCGCGCATCGCCGCCGGCAAGCCCGACACCGGCCGGATCATGCTGCGCGTGGGCCTGCAGGGCGACGCGGCGACGATCGAACTGCAGGACGATGGTCGTGGTCTGGATCTCGACGCGATCCGCGCGCGCGGCATCGCCGCCGGCCTCATCGACGCCGACCAGCCCGCCGACGAACGCCTGCTCACCCGCCTGATCCTGCTGCCCGGCTTCTCCACCCGCAGCAGCGCATCGGACGTCTCCGGCCGCGGCATCGGCATGGACGTCGTCAACCAGCGCATCGCCGCGCTGCGCGGCACGCTGACGCTGTCCAGCCAGACCGGCCACGGCACCCGCGTGCTGATGCGCCTGCCGGTGACGCAGACGCTGGCCAACGTGATCGTCGCCCGCGGCCAGCGCCAGGTCAGCGCGGTGGTCGCGGCCTCGGTCGAGCGCGTGGTGAGCTTCGCCGCCGGCGAATGCCGCTACGACGACGGCCACCTGACCGTCGCGCTGGACGGTACCCCCGTTCCGGCGCTGCCGATCGAAGCGTTCTACGGCGACAGCGCCGACATTTCGATGTGGCTGGGCGGCGGCATCGGCCTCGCCGTCCGCGACCCCGACGGCCGGCCCAGCGTCGTGCTGGTCCGCAGCATCGACGAGGTGCGCAGCGTGGTGGTGAAACCGATGGGCGCGTATCTGCCGCCGGTGCCCGCGGTGCGCGGCATCACCCAGCTCGGCGACGGCGGCCTGGCGCCGGTGATCGATCTCGACGTGCTGCTGCAGTCGTCGCACGACCGCCGCTTCGATACCGCGCGCCTCTCGGTGACCGCGGCCGCGGCCGCCACCCGCGTGGTGGTGGCCGACGACTCGCTGAGCGTGCGCCGTGCACTCGAACAATTGATGCAGGATGCCGGCTTCGAAGTCGCCACCGCGCGCGATGGCTTCGAAGCGCTGGCCGCCATCCAGGCCAAACCGACCCACGCCCTGCTGGTCGACCTCGAAATGCCGCGGATGAACGGTCTGGAAGTCGCCCGCAACCTGCGCAATCAGGCGTCGACCCGCGACCTGCCGGTGGTGATGATCACCTCGCGCGCCACCGACAAGCACCAGGCGATGGCCGAACAGGCCGGCGTCACCCGGCTGCTCGGCAAACCCTTCTCCGAAGACACTCTGGTCGCGCTGGTGCGCAGCCTGATCGCGGAACGCGCTTCGGCGGAAGCGGCCAGCGGCTGACATCGACGACGATACGGCGGCGCAGGGCGGTGCCGCCGTGCCGCGCGTACACTATGCGGCCACGCCATTTCGTGTGCCGCCATGTCCAACGATTCCGCCCTCGCCCGGACCGCACTCACCCAGCGCTACGCCGAAGAACTCGACGCCATCCGCGCCCAGGGCCTGTTCAAGTCGGAACGCATCATCACCAGCCCGCAGTCCGCCGAGATCGAACTCGCCGACGGTCGCACGGTGCTGAATTTCTGCGCCAACAACTATCTCGGCCTGGCCGACCACCCTGACATCATCGCCGCGGCAAAGACCGCGCTCGATACCCACGGTTTCGGCATGGCCTCGGTGCGCTTCATCTGCGGCACGCAGGACCTGCACAAGCAGCTCGAAGCGAAGATCGCGGCGTTCTTCGGCACGGAGGACACGATCCTCTACGCCGCCTGCTTCGACGCCAACGGCGGCCTGTTCGAGCCGCTGCTGGACGAGCGCGACGCGATTATCTCCGACGCCCTGAACCATGCCTCGATCATCGACGGCGTGCGCCTGTGCAAGGCCAGACGCTATCGCTATGCGAACTGCGACATGGCCGACCTGGAGCAGCAACTGCAGCAGGCGAAAGCCGACGGCGCGCGCACGATCATGATCACCAGCGACGGCGTGTTCTCCATGGACGGCGTCATCGCTCCGCTCGACGAGATCACCGCGCTGGCCGCGAAGTACGGCGCGCTGGTGCACATCGACGAATGCCATGCCACCGGATTCCTCGGCGCCACCGGTCGCGGTTCGGCCGAGGTGAAGGGCGTGATGGACCGGATCGACATCTTCACCGGCACCCTCGGCAAGGCCATGGGCGGCGCGCTCGGCGGTTTCACCACGGCGAAAAAGGACGTGATCGAAATGCTGCGCCAGCGCTCGCGGCCTTACCTGTTCTCGAACTCGCTGCCGCCGCACGTGGTGGCGGCGGGCATCCAGGCCTTCGACATGCTGTCGACCGCCGACGACCTGCGCGAACGGCTCGCCGGGAATACCCGGTATTTCCGCGAGCGCATGACCGCCGCAGGTTTTGACATCAGGCCCGGCGTGCACCCGATCAGCCCGGTCATGTTGTACGACGCGCCGCTGGCGCAGCGGTTCGCGGAACGTCTGCTGGAGGAAGGCATCTACGCCATCGGTTTCTTCTTCCCTGTCGTACCGCAGGGCAAGGCCCGCATCCGCACCCAGATGAGCGCCGCGCACACCCGCGAACACCTTGATCGCGCGATCGATGCGTTCGTGCGGATCGGCCGCGAGCTGGGCGTCATTCCGTCCTGACGTGCGTCCCGCGCTGCGCCGGCTGTTCCTGCGCGCGCTCGCCAGCGATGCATTGGCGGCACGGGAGGACGGCGAATGGCGGACGCGCTGCCTGCACTGCCGTCGTCGCCTGCACGTGCGCGCCGACGGCGAAGCGCTCGGGCACGCGACCCTGGAACACGTCGTGCCGCAGGCCTGGTTCGGCAAGCGCGCGGCCGCCACACTCACCGCCCGCGTCGGCGACGATGCCAACGATGCGCGCAATCTCGCCGTGGCCTGCGCGGGATGCAATCACGGCAAGGGCGTGAGCCACGATGCTCGCGGCCCGCAGGACGAGCGCGCACGCGAGGTCGTCGCACGGTTGCTGGAGAGCCGGCTCGCGCGCTGGCGCGCGCCGGAGACGGACGACGACGAAGGCTGAACGCGCGTCGCGACTCGAGGGACGACATCAGGCGATGTCAACGCTTCTGACGCTTCGCCGATGTGGCGGCGGGCTGCGGCTTGGGTTCCGCGCGGGCCTGAGCTTTGGGCCGGGGCTTCGGCTGCGCCTTTGGTACCGGCTTCGGAGAAGACCGCTCCGTTGGCCCCTTGGCGATGCGGATGCCCCGCGCCTTCATCCATGCGTCGAAATCGCTGGCGCTCATCCTGCGCCCGTTCTGGGTCATCTCGAAACGATTCGACTTGCCGATCGCGACCGGCGGCGGCGGCAGATCGTCGGCGGTGGGCGTGCGGCTGGCGCAGCCGGGCAGTGCGACGACGACGGCGAGCGCCGTCAGCAGGATGATGCGCATGAATCTGGATCCTCTTCGATCGCCGGATCCCCCCGGCCGCGAGTGTAGGCGGGGCTTCGATCGGGTGCCTGAACATCGACGGGCGTCGCGCACAGATCGACGCATGCCGCAGGGTCCGACGTGATCCGGGTCACGCATCGCGCGCAGGTGCACCGAGGCATTGTCGTTCCGCCGCCGTCAACACCCGCCACTGCCCTTTCGGCAGTTCGCCCAATACAAGATCGCCGATGGCGACGCGAATCAAGCGCAGCGTCGCGATGTCGAAGGCGGCCAACAGGCGCCGGATCTGCCGGTTGCGGCCTTCGTCGAGCACGATCTCGACCCAGGCATTCTTACCGCCGGCGCGCAGCAGCGTGGCCGAAACGGCGGACAGTCGCTCGCCATCCGCATCCACGCCGTCGCGCAGGGCCGCCAGCAGCGCGTCGTCGGGCACACGGTCGATCTGCACCCGATAGGTCTTGTGCGGGCCCGTCGCAGGATCGGTGATGCGCGCCGCCCACAGCGGATCGTTCGTGAACAGCAGCAGCCCTTCGCTGGCCTTGTCCAAGCGTCCCACCGGCGCAATCCACGGCAACGGTCGACCGTCATCGAGCCGGGCACCGTCGAAGCAACGATAGACCGTGTCGCGGCCGCGTTCGTCGTTCGCGGTCGTCACCAGCCCACGCGGCTTGTTCAACATCAGATGGATCGGCGCGACGATGCCCGGGGTTTCGCCATCGACGACGATGTCGTCGCGGGCCAGGTCGGTCGGGAATTCGGGGTCGCGCACCACGCGTCCGCCCACCCGCACGCGTCCCGCGCGCACCCATTCCGCGGCCTGACTTCGCGAGCAGATGCCGCGCTTGGACAGGACCCGGGCGATGCCGTAGCGCGGGCCGCGCGAAGCCGTCAGCGTCGTTTCTTCTTCGGCGGTTCCGGCGCGGGAGCCGGCGGAGGGGGCGGCGGTGCAACCGGTTTGGCCGGACCCTGCACGACCCGCACGCCACGCGCCTTCATCCAGGCGTCGAATTCGTCGGCGGTCATGCGCTTGCCGTCCTGGGTCATGTTGAAACGCCAGGCCTGAGCATCGCCGGGTTTCGGCTGATAGGCACCCGCGGCGCCCGACAGCGGCTGGGCGGCTGCCGCGGTAGCGCGGCATTCGTTGTGCTTCACGCGCGCCAGCACCAGATCGACCGATGTGCCTTCCACGAACAACTGCGCGAAACCGACGCCCGAACCGATCTGTGCATTCGGCGCAGCCAGTTCCTCGGCGATCGGCGTGGATTGCAGGATGTTGCCCTTCGCCGGCGCCTGCGGCTTCAGCGCAGTGCAATCGACCGAAGCCTGCGCGACAGCGGCACAGGTGAACAGCGAAAGGCCGACCAGACAACCGATCATGCGCGCACGCGGAAGGACGGAAACCGGATTCGGGCGCATGGAAGCAACTCTCGCAGGGTCGAAGCGTCGAGTGTAGGCCCGGCGTGGCACGACCGACAACCGGAGGCGACCTCAGGATTGCGGGATCGTGATCGTGCGCCGGAAACACCGAACGGCAAAACACCGACATCGGCCCTGAAACGCCGAAGCCCGGCACGAGGCCGGGCTTCGGGGATTGCGACGAGCGTGTCCGGAATTACTGGACGTTGAGCTCGGTGCGACGGTTGGTCTCGTTCTTGCACTCCGGCAGGGTCTGCGCGGTGGCAACGAGCGGACGGCTCTCGCCGTAACCGTTCGGGCCGGCCAGACGGCCAGCGTCGATACCGTTGTCGGTCAGGTACTTGTACACGGTGTCCGAACGACGCTGCGAGAGCGACTGGTTGTAGCCGTCGTTGCCGCAGAGGTCGGTGTGACCGGCGACTTCGACGCGCAGGTCGGGGTAACGCTTCAGGATTTCGACAGCCTCGTTCAGGATCGCAACGGCGTCCGGACGCAGGGTGGCCTTGTCGAAGTCGAAGTTCACGCCCTTCAGGTCGATCGAGATCTGGACTTTGCAGCCGTCCGGACCGATGGCTTCGCCCGGCTGCGAGTTCGGGCAGCGGTCGTTGCAATCGTTGACGCCATCACCGTCGCTGTCCTTGTCGGCGCAGTTCGGGGCCGGCGGCGGCGGCGGCGGAGCATCGGCCACCGGTTCCGACGGTTCCGGACCCAGCGGGACGATGAAACCGACCGAGGCCAGCACGTCGCCGAACCAGCTTTCGTTGGAGGCGTTCACGCTGGTGTCGTCGGCGTCGAGGCGGTAGGCGACTTCGGCGCGAAGGCCGATGCGGCCCAGGTCACCCTGGAGACCGCCACCGATCTTGCCGGCGAGATTGCCGTCTTCACGCTGACCGGGGGAGTTCGGGCTCGGGAAGGCGTCGAATTCTTCTTCCGAACGCTGGTAGCCGAGGCCGGCCACCACATACGGGTTCCAGTTGCGGCCTTCGGCGATGAAGTGACGACGCAGGTCGATCGACACGCCGTACTGGCTCCAGTTCAGATTGCCGGCGCGCTGGAAGGGCGCACGGATCACGTCGGGGTTCTCGAAGTGCGGGTTCTGGTAGTTGAACTCGCCGTCGAGCGACCAGTTGTCGCTGATGAACTTGCCGAAGCCGATGGTGCCGAACGGCGCGTTGCGGGTACCGCGGTCGCCGTCCTGGATGTTGAAACCGGCCGAGGTGGTGAGATACCAGCGGTCATCGAAGTCCTGCGCGGAGGCGGTCTGGGCCACGGCCAGCCCGCTCAGCAGCGCGGCACAGAGGAGTTTCTTGTTCATTGACTCAATGCTCCTTGGAGGAATTGATTTAAGGACTCGGTGGTGTCGATCAGGACGAAAAGACTGCCGCGAAGGGGCCTGTCCATCCATAGCATCCGGCCGCGTCATGGGCTTGTTAACACTAGCATAACAGTTTCGGGAATCCAAGCACAGTTCAGGTTCCTGAGGAACCATTTGGTCCGGATTGTTGTCCCGCCCTGGTGGCTATGATTCACCTTTAAAGCTGAACGGATTCAGTCATGCGGAAAACATGACCGATCGTGCGACAAGCGGTGGTCGCCGGTCGGTCGCCGACGGGTGATCCACTCCGCAATCAGCGCCATCCGCTGCGCCATGGTTGGAGGCGCTGGCCGCCGCCTGCACGCTTATTGTAAGCCGGCCCCTTGAGACCGAGGTGCTTTCCCGGCATGGTGCGCGCTCCATACGTCCACGAATGCCACCCGGGCATCGATCGATGAACGCGCAATCCGCCGCCGCTTCGCCCTACCCCCATCTCTTCTCGCCCCTGGATCTCGGATTCACGACGATCCGCAATCGCGTGCTGATGGGCTCGATGCACACCGGGCTTGAGGATCGCGCAAGCGATTTCCCGAAACTGGCCGCCTATTTCGCCGAGCGTGCGGCAGGCGGCGCAGGTTTGATCGTCACCGGCGGCTTCTCGCCGAACATGATGGGCTGGCTGAAGCCCTTTTCCAGCAAACTCAGCTGGCCATGGGAAGCGGGCAAACACCGCCAGGTCACGTCCGCGGTGCACGCGCACGGCGCGAAAATCTGCCTGCAATTGCTGCATGCAGGCCGTTACGCATACCACCCCTTGTCGGTGGCGCCCTCGCGGATCAAGGCGCCCATCAACCCGTTCACGCCGCGCGCGCTGACCGGCTTCGGTATCGAACGCACGATTTCCGCGTACGCGAACGCCGCGAAACTGGCGCGCGACGGCGGCTACGACGGCGTCGAAGTCATGGGTTCGGAAGGCTATCTGATCAATCAGTTCCTCAGCGCGCGAACCAATCGCCGCGACGACGCGTGGGGCGGCGACCTGCAGAAACGCATGCGCTTCGCGACCGAGATCGTGCGCCGCGTGCGCGAAGCCTGTGGGCCGGATTTCATCATCATCTACCGGCTCTCGATGCTCGAACTCGTGCCGGAAGGCTCGACCTGGGACGAGATCGTGGCGCAGGCGAAAGCCATCGAAGCCGCGGGCGCGACGATCCTCAACACCGGCATCGGCTGGCATGAGGCGCGGGTGCCGACGATCGCGACCTCCGTGCCGCGCGCTGCGTTCGCGGGCGTGACCGCGAAGCTGCGCCCGGAAGTGCGGCTCCCGCTGGTCGCGACCAATCGCATCAACATGCCTGACGTGGCCGAAGGCATTCTTGCGGGCGGCGGCGCCGATCTGATTTCCATGGCGCGCCCGCTGCTGGCAGATCCGGAGTGGGCCAACAAGGCCCGCACCGGCCGCGCCGACCGCATCAACACCTGCATCGCCTGCAACCAGGCCTGCCTGGATCATGTGTTCGAGCAGAAGAAGGCCAGTTGTCTGGTGAACCCGCGCGCCTGCGCGGAGACCGAACTCAATTATGCGAAGACGAACGCGCCGAAGCGCATCGCCGTGGTCGGCGCCGGCCCGGCGGGGCTGGCCTGCGCCACCGTCGCCGCGGAACGCGGGCATCGCGTGGTGCTGTTCGATGCCGCCGCGGACATCGGCGGGCAGTTCAATCTCGCCAAGACCATTCCCGGCAAGGAGGAATTCCACGAAACCCTCCGCTATTTCCGCCATCGCATCGCGGACACCGGGGTCGAGCTGAGGCTGTCGACCACGGCGGATGCCGATGCGCTGAAAGGCTTCGACGAGATCGTGCTGGCGACCGGCATCGCGCCGAGGACCGTTCGTTTTCCCGGTTCGGACCATGCCCGCGTTGTCGGTTATCTCGATGTTCTCAACGGCCGCGTGAAGATCGGCGCGCGGGTCGCGATCGTGGGCGCCGGCGGCATCGGTTTCGATGTCGCCGAATATCTCGTGCATCAGCCGATCCTCGACGACGCCCGCTTCGCCGAGGATCCCTTCCATGCCGGCGCGCCTCACGTTTCTCCCACGCAGGATCCCGTGCGCTGGATGGCCGAATGGGGCGTGGACCCGAGCTTCTCCGGGCCCGGCGGCCTGCGCAAACCGCAGCCGGAGCCGCCGAGCCGCGAGGTGTGGCTGCTGCAGCGCAGCCCGGGCAAGCCCGGCGCGCGACTGGGCAAGACCACCGGCTGGATCCACCGGGCCGCACTGAAGGCCAAGCAGGTGAAGATGCTGGGCGGCGTCGAATATGTCGGCGTGGACGACAGCGGCTTCCGCATCCGCGTCGATGGCCAGGAGCAGACCCTGGCGGTCGATCACATCGTGATCTGCGCCGGCCAGGAGCCGCGCCGCGATCTGTTCGATGCACTGCAGAGCGCCGGCATCGCCGCACATCTGATCGGCGGTGCGGACGTGGCCAGCGAGCTCGACGCCAAGCGCGCCATCGCCCAGGGCAGCCGGCTGGCGGCCGGGTTCTGATCGTTCCGGCCGGGACACGCGACAACGCCCGGCGGCCCTTTCCGGCCCCGCAAACCGCGCATTCCGTGAACCTGTCGGCGGTGGGCCATGGCGCGCCGCAGCAACGCTGGCACGACTCAGCGGCCGGTGATACGCCTGTTCAGACAGGGGCTTACGGACCCTTTCGAACAAAAACTCCAGTCTAATCAGAGATTTCCGATTTTTCATTCAGCCACCGTTATGGTTCGCTGGCTACCCTACGCCCGCTTTCCCGCCACCGGATGCGGGACCAGCGCGAGATCGCGGCAGGCGACAACCCACCCCAAGAGAGGGTGATTCGCTGCCCGGTCCACGTTTGGGCTACAAGCGGCCATAGAGCACGCAGCCCTCCCCAGTACGCCATGTCGTCCCCGACCATCGCTTTGCTTTGCAGGATTCACTGCCCGCAGCGTCGATGGCCGGCCCGAAGCAACGGAGCAAGGAGTCCTCATGAAGCTCGCATGGATCCTCTGGATCGCCTCGGTGTTGCCCCCTCAGGCCGCCGATTCACTGTGTCTCAGCACCACCCTTTATCTCGAAGCGCGCGATCAACCCGTCCGCGGCCAGCAGGCCGTCGCCGAGGTCGCTCTCCGTCGCGAGGACAGCGGGCTGTGGGGCGACTCGATGTGCGAAGTCGTCACCGCCCGCAAACAGTTCGCGCCGACCATCGTGTCGCCGCGGACCCAGCTCGGCAATGCGGAAGCATGGTCGCAGGCGGTCACCATCGCCCTCGACGCGGAACGCAACTGGGCCCTGCCGCCCGGCGAACGCCAGGAGATCGTTCCCGGTGCCAGCCACTTCGCCGCCCTGTCCATCGCCCAGCCAAGCTGGCGCAATGCCTATCAGGTCGCGACCATCGGCGATCACACCTTCCTGAAGGTGCAGTCGTTGAAACCACAGAAAGACAAACCCGTCCGCCGCTGAGCGGCGCGACGGTTTCGATCCGGTATCGAATCTTGCAGGCCGCAGCGATGCGGCTTTCTTTTTTTCCGTCGTCCGGCGCACGACGCTGCGTTCCGGCGGCCGCGGTTGAGGTGCGTGGACGCGGACACCATGATCGGGATCCCTTTCGATGGAATCGATCATGAAGCTCTACTACTCCCCCGGCGCCTGCTCGCTTTCCGACCACATCGTGCTGGAATGGATCGGCCAGCCCTACGAAGCGGTGAAAGTCAGCCGCGAAGAGCGCAGGAAACCCGAATTCCTCGCCATCAATCCCGCCGGCGCGGTGCCGGCGCTCGAGCACGACGGCTGGGTGCTGACCCAGAACTCGGCGATCCTCAACTATCTGGCGGACCTGCACCCCGGCGCCGGCCTCGGCGGCGACGGCAGCGCCAGGAGTCGCGCCGAAGTGAACAAATGGGTCGCGTTCTCCAATTCGGACGTGCATCCGGCATTCCATCCGCTGTTCGGCAGTACCGCCTACCTCGAAGATCCGGCGCTCATCGACAAGAGCAAGGACGCCGCGCGTGCGAAGATCCGCACCCTTTACGAACGTGCCGATGCGCACCTCGCCGACAAGGAATGGTTGGCCGGCAGCCGTTCGGTGGCCGACCCGTACCTGTACGTGACGTATCGCTGGGCGCGCGCGAACGGCGTCGATCTCGGCGGCCTGGACAACCTCGCTGCGTTCGCCTCGCGGATGGAAGCCGACCCCGCGGTGCAGAAGGTGCTGCAGGACGAAGGTCTGGCCTGAGCGACCGCAGCCCGATGCCTCCGGAAGCCGCCTGCGGGCGGCTTCCGTTTGTTGCGCGATGCGGGAGCCTCAGGACTCGTGGCGCCAATAGCGCGACATTTCCAGGTAAGTGAAGGACGCCGACCACGTCACCAGCAGGAAGCCGGTCAACGATTCCATGCCCGACACCAGGCGGATCGCACCGACCGGCGCGAGGTCGCCGAATCCCAGCGTGGTGTAGGTGGTCGCGGAGAGATAAATCGCATCGAACAGATTGTCGAGGCCGTGCTCGCCGTGGACGAAGCCGGCGCCGGGCACCTTCAGCAATCCCCAGAACACCAGGCCGTAGCACCAGATTTCGATGATGTGCAGGCCGAGCAGCGCGAAGATGATGCGCAGCATGACGCCGCGATCGCGCTTCGGCGCGCGCCCCGAATAGCGATGCGCGAGCCAGTGCAGGCCTTCGTAATGGATCACCACCACCAGCGCGGTCACGAAGGCCGCGGTGAAGGCGACGAGCACATGCTCGCCCCATTGCTCGGCGGGAATCAGCCAGGATGTATCCATCGGATCGATGTGCGGAGGCGGAACACGATCCTAGCCTACGGCATGCCGGGGCGTCGCGGACGCCCCGGCGAGGCACCGATCGATCAGCGCTGTTCGATCGACACGTAAGCGCGGTCTTCGGGACCGGTGTAGTTCGCGCTGGGACGGATGATCTTGCCGTCCTCGCGCTGTTCGATCACGTGCGCGCTCCAGCCGGTGGTGCGGGCGATCACGAACAGCGGCGTGAACATCGGGGTCGGGATGCCCATCATGTGATAGGCCGACGCGCTGTACCAGTCGAGGTTCGGGAACATCTTCTTGGTATCCATCATCAGCGTCTCGATGCGTTCGGAGACGTCGAACAGCATCCGGTTGCCGCCGCTTTCGCACAGCGTCTTCGAGATCGCCTTGATGATCGGGTTGCGCGGATCGCCGATGGTGTAGACCGGATGACCGAAGCCGATGACGATCTCCTTGCGCTCCATGCGCGCGCGGATATCGGCTTCGGCTGCATCGGCGCTGTCGTAGCGGCTGATGATGTCCATCGCGACTTCGTTCGCACCGCCGTGCTTCGGCCCGCGCAAGGCGCCAATGGCGCCGGTGATGCACGAATGCAGGTCGCTGCCGGTGCCGGCGATGACGCGCGCGGTGAACGTGCTGGCGTTGAACTCGTGCTCGGCGTAGAGGATCAGCGACTTGTCGAGCGCGTCGGCATGCAGTTGGCTCGGCGGCTCGCCGTGCAGCAGATGCAGGAAGTGCGCGGCGACCGAATCATCGTCGGTTTCGAGATCGATGCGACGGCCGTTGCGGGTGAAATGCCACCAGTACAGCAGCATCGAGCCGAAGCTGGCGATCAGCCGATCGGCGATGTCGCGGGCCTCGCTGGCGGGATGGCCTTCGCGCTCCGGCAGCACCGTGCCCAGCACCGAGCAGCCGGTGCGCATCACGTCCATCGGATGCGCGTTGGCCGGCACCAGTTCCAGCGCCTCCTGGACGATCGCGGGCAGGCCGCGCAGGCGCTTGAGCTTGGTGCGATACGCCTTGAGCTGCGATGCGGTCGGCAGTGCGCCGTGCACCAGCAGGTGCGCGACTTCCTCGAAGGTCGATTTCGTCGCGAGATCGTGGATGTCGTAGCCGCGGTAATGCAGATCGTTGCCGCTGCGGCCGACCGTGCACAGCGCGGTGTTGCCGGCGGCGGTGCCGCTCAGCGCGACGGATTTCTTGGCTTTCGGAAGCACTTGCTGGGAATCGCTCATGGTCCTGTCCTTTCGTCTTGTGTCTTCTGCGTCATTTCTTCGCGGCGAACAGCGCGTCGAGCTTCTGTTCGAAGGCGTGATAGCCGATGCGGTCGTAGAGTTCCTCGCGGGTCTGCATCGTGTCGACGACGGCCTGCTGGTGGCCGTCGCGGCGGATCGCCTGATAGACATTCTCCGCGGCCTTGTTCATGGCGCGGAACGCGGACAGCGGGAACAACTGGATGGCGACACCGGCCGAAGCCAGTTCGTCGCGGCTGAACAGCGGGGTCTTGCCGAATTCGGTGATGTTGGCCAGCACCGGCACCTTCACCGCATCGACGAAGCGTCGGTAGGTCGGCAGGTCGTAGGCGGCCTCGGCGAAGATGCCGTCGGCGCCGGCCTCGACGCAGGCGATGGCGCGTTCGATCGCCGCGTCCACGCCGTCGACCTGGATCGCATCGGTGCGCGCGATCAGGAAGAAGTCCGGATCGGTCTTCGCATCCGCCGCGGCCTTCACGCGATCGACCATCTCGCCCTGCGACACGATCTCCTTGCCGGGACGATGGCCGCAACGCTTGGCGCCGACCTGGTCCTCGATGTGGCAGGCGGCGGCGCCGGCCTTGATCAGCGACTTGATCGTGCGCTCGATGTTGAAGGCGCTGGGGCCGAAGCCGGTATCGATATCGACCAGCAGCGGCAGGTCGCAGACATCGGTGATGCGGCGGGTGTCGATCAGCACGTCCTCGAGCGTGTTGATGCCGAGGTCGGGCATGCCGAGCGAGCCGGCAGCGACGCCGCCGCCCGAGAGATAGATCGCGCGGTAGCCGGCGCGTTTCGCCAGCAAGGCGTGGTTGGCGTTGATCGCGCCGATCACCTGCAACGGCGACTCTTCGGCGAGCGCGGCGCGGAACATCGCTCCGGAAGAGCGTGCGCCGGCGGAAAGCTGGGTCATGGTCGGAACTCCTGGTCGTCCACGGGTCCGGACAGCGGCGGCGTTCGAGATCGTACGCCCCGCCCGGGGCCGCAAATCTGGCACCATCCCGAGGGTTGATCAATCTTGATCGAACCAATCAATCTGTCGCCATGGCCGACCTGCTGACCGCCCGCGAAACCTGCCGCCTGCTCGGCATCAGCCAGGCGACCCTGTATGCCTACGTCAGCCGCGGCCTGCTCGAATCCCGCCCCGGCCCCGACCACCGCACCCGGCTGTATCCGCGGCTCGACGTGGAGCGGCTGGCGCAGCGCAAGCAGGTCGGCCGCAGCGCCGCCGCGGCCGCCGCGCACAGCCTCGACCGCGGCCTGCCGGTGCTGGAAACGCGGATCTCGCTGATCCGGCCCGACGGCCCGTATTACCGCGGCCGCTCCGCGATCGCCGCGGTGCGCGACGGCGCGACGCTGGAGGACGCGGCGCGCCTGCTCTGGGACTGCGGCGAGCACGATCCGTTCGCCGCGCTGCAGGGCGGCGACTGGCCGGCGCATGTCGCCGCCATCGCGGCAGACACATCACTGCCGCCGCTGGAACGCGCGATGGCCGCGATCCCGCTGCTCGCGCTGGGCACGCGCGGCGCGCTGAATTCCACGGCGCGCGCGCGTCACGAGATCGCCGCCACCCTGCTCCGCCAGAACGCCGCACTGCTGGTCGGCCGCCCGCCGCCGGCCGGGCCGACGCATGCGCTGCTGGGCGACGTCTGGAAACCCGGCGACGCCGGTTTCGCCGATCTCGTCCGCGCCGCGCTGGTGCTGTGCGCGGACCACGAGCTCAACGTCTCCGCCTTCGCCGCGCGCGTGGTCGCCTCCACCGGCGCACATCTGCATGCGACCGTGTGCGCGGGCCTCGCCGCGCTCTCCGGCCCGCGCCACGGCGGCGCCACCGCGCGCGCCTACGCATTGATCGCCGACGCCCGCGAGGCCGCATCGCCGCGCGATTTCATCGAAACCCGACTGCAGCGTGGCGACGACCTCCCCGGCTTCGGCCACGCCCTCTACCCGCACGGCGACCCACGCGCCGCCGAACTGCTGACACGCCTGCGCGCACAGCACGCCGACGCACCCGCGATGCGCGCACTCGACGCCATCATCACCGCGACCGAAGACGTCAGCGGACAGCACCCGAACATCGACTTCATGCTCGCCGCGATCTGCCACGCCAATGCATTGCCGGCGACGCCGGCGCTGGTGATGTTCGCTGCGGGGCGGCTCGCGGGGTGGCTCGCGCATGCGCTGGAACAGCAGGCGGAGGGGAAATTGATTCGGCCGAGGGCGAGGTATCGGGGGGTGGAGCCTTGATTGGCTGCGGCAGCGGAACCTGTCGCTTCTGACAGGTGCAATTACAGAGGAATTGCGATCACCTTCCGCAGATTAAAATTGCGAAAAATCTATTTCATAGCCACGGATTAGCCGCAAGAAGGCTGGATCGCCTTACCAGCAACGAGCCTCGAAAATTTTCTCTCATTTTCGGTCAATGCTTTTCGGATTTGACTGTGGGGCACTGCTTGATAATTACGTCACGCCCCTCCTGACAGGAAACATCAAGACCCAAATTCCGCATTCACAGCAACTCATGACGGCGACTGCCACCGAAAGTCCTGTCGACACCATTTTTGCAGTTCGATCCTCTCGGTTAATCGGTTTTGAGACTGCTGCAATCTCGATGTTATGCTCCAAATCTGTGTCAATCGCGTTTAGGCCTTGCAAAGCAATCCTATTCTCACAAAAGAGCCAAAAATTTCAGGAGTCATGTATGCCCGAGGCGACTCACCGCGCGGCCGATGTCTATGGAATCGGCCGAGAGCTACCCCTCAACTATGTCTCTCGCAAGGAGGTGGACGAATACTTCGTCGCCAATCTCACGCGCGACAAACATGTCATCATCTACGGAAGCTCAAAGCAGGGCAAGACTTCGCTTCGCAAGAGCCGCCTTCAGGATAACGATTACATCGTAATTCACTGCTCAAACAAATGGAGTATCGCTGATCTCCACGCCGCAATTCTGAAGAAAGTCGGCTACGAAGTCACACAAGCAAACACCAAGACGACCACTGGACGGAACAAGATATCCGCCGGCTTCACCGCGACCCTTCAAGTCGTAGGCATTAACCTTGGCGGCGAGAAAGAAAAAGAGATAGCAGACTCAAAAACAACTGCGCCCCTAGAACTCGACCCGGAAGACGTAAACGACATCATTGGTGCACTTTCCGGTTTCAAAAAATACATCGTCCTCGAAGACTTTCACTACCTATCAATTGAAACCCAGAAAGACTTCTCCGTTGCGCTCAAGGCGTTCCACGAACAGTCTGCAATTTGCTTCATCATTGTTGGGGTTTGGCTCGAAGAGGGAAGACTGACCGTTTATAACGGAGATCTAACGGGGAGAATAGTTGGTGTCAACGCAGACAAATGGACGAAGGAAGAACTATACGAAGTCATATCTTCAGGAGAAGCCCTGCTTAACATAGAATTTTCGCAAGCATTCAAGGATGCAGTCATCGCTGGCAGTCTGGATAGTGTTTACATCGTCCAGGAAGCTTGCCATCAGGCATGCGTAGCCAAAGCCATCCATTTCACGCAAGACAATCAGCTTTCAGAAGTAGGCTCAGATCTTGATGTGCCTTCGATTATCCGACAAGTAGTGAATCAGCAGACTGGAAGATACAACTCTTTCATCACGCTATTTGCAAGCGGATTTCAGGAAACGGCTCTTCAAATGTATAAGTGGCTTCTATATCCCGTGCTTACGTCTGATACGAAAACACTTGAGACTGGTCTGACTTACCGTTCAATGCGTGACATCCTGAGGCAGCACCACCCTGAAGGCGCCGCCCTGAATATAGGAAACCTCACGCAGGCACTTCAATCCACTGCATCGCTTCAAGTTAAGAAGGATATTAAGCCAATTGTTCTTGATTACGACCAAACCAACTTGAAGCTGAATGTTGTCGATCGTGGCTTCCTCATTTGGCTGGCGAATCAAGATCGCAAGGACCTACTCGAACTGGCAGACTTACCTTTGCCGGCGTGAATAACTTGCAAACCACAATTTAATCGTGAAGACAGCAAGCTGGGCATCGACGTAGCTACAGCAAGTAGCAAGGACCGTAGGCTGGGTCATCGACCCAGCGACAGGAAAAAATCGTAGCTGGGTCGATGACCCAGCCTACGCAAAGTGGCGATAGTGAACTCAAGCGTTGTACGGACACAACCAATTACCGGGGGATGGATGTTCAGATTTTTGACGTTTTGCCTAAAGCTCTCCATCTACACGGGAGCGCTGCTCACAGTCATTTCCGGCGCGGCAATCGGTCCGGAGATCATGACGGAATTGGGCTTCCCGGACGTGCTGGAGGGAGTCGCATACGGCCTCGGCGCGGTGATCGGCATTTTCTCTGCGTCGATCCTCTTCGGCATGCCCATCGTGCTTCTCAACATCAACGCGAATCTCGCACAGGCCGTCGATTTGCTGAAAACGATGCAGCCTGGCAAATCACCCGGAATCATCGAGGCTGTCGCCCCCGTTTTCGTTGATCATGCATTGGACGCGTTGGAGTCCGAGTAAAAACCCGCAAGAGCTTCGTAAGGCCGCAAGTCGCATACGCAGGGCGCATAAGCGAAGCGTCATGCGCCGTTTGAGTCTCCAACGTCGGTAACGTGCAACGGCGCATGACGCCTTCGGCACATGCGCCCTACGGGCTAAAATACTGCGGCAGCCAATCCATTTTCAGGAATTCGCGAGCGCAGGGGCGAGACTCAGCCAACATCAAGGGCGTCCGTTGCGAAAAAGCGCGCCGGCGCGTCGTGGCAACGCCTGTTCGACGTTGACACCCGGATTGTCGTCGTACCGATCGACGACCTGAGATGCGAAGCCCGCCGCTTCGAGCCTCGAACTCTGCACCACACCTGCCGGAAAGCGGCAATTGGCGATGCGTGGACGGGGACAGCCTCTGCCGTAAAGCAGCACGGGGGACTGGCTCGTTCGGGCGATCACCAGATCGCCGCACCCGTCGCGATTGAGGTCACCCGCCGCAAAGTAGTAAAGACGACCCTGGAATTGATAGGCGTTGACGAGGGTCTCGGGGGTGAAACCGGTGCCCGTCTGCAGGTAGTACCCGATATAGCCCCATCCGCTGTGCCCCATCGCCACATCGGTCCGACCATCACGATCGAGATCCGCCGCGATGAGGGTCCCGGCGCCGCGTTCCCTCGGGATGGCGACGCTCGGCGCTAGATTGCCCTGCGCATCCTGGAGATAGAGGTGAAGGCTTGCGCTGTCCTTCGCTTCGTCCAGCACGAGGTCGCCGCGACCGTCTGCGTTGAAATCACCGACGGTGAGCGACGACGTGTGATTGGCATCCTGCGGCCGCGACAATACGATCGGCGCGGCGTATCCGCCCGATGCGAGCGCCGGGTAGATCCGGAATTCCTGCAGTGGCCGATTGAAGATCGTGGCGAGAATGAGATCGTCGAGACCATCGCCGGTGACATCGCCAGTCGTGCGCACCGCGGACGCGGGCAACGGCAGCGTCGATGTTCCTGCGATACCGCCAAGGCCATCGCCATGCACGACGGTGGCCGACGCGTCACTGGAATCGACGAGAATGTCTAGGCGACCGTCGCGATCGACATCGGTCACGCTGAAATCCGCGGGATCGCCGGCCACGGCCGTGCTCGACGCGAATGTGCCATCGCCGTTCGAGCGCAGCAACAACACGCCATCTCGGGTGGTGGTCACGATGTCGGCCCTGCCGTTGCGGTCAAGGTCGGCGGTCGCGATCTGGTAGGCGAAAGTGTCGTTCGACTCCGCGATCCTGACCGCCGCATCGAGGCGACCATCGCTGCGCTGGTAGGCGACGTAGATCTCCATGCGGCTATCCGCCGGATTGGGGGTAGAGCGCAGGGACAGGAACGCGATGTCGTCCCGCCCATCGCCGGAGACATCCCCCACGGCGACGGAAAGCGCTCCCGCGGCTGCGGGATCGGAGAGGAATTCCGGCGCCGACATCGAGTAGGACGACTGCACCAGGGAGACCGCTGAGATCGACGGAGAGGTGACGCCGACGACACTCTGCGACGCTGGGCCAGACGTCGCACCTGCAGGCGAATGGACGTCGGACGTCGCTGCTGACCGCAGGCGTGCGATAGGCATCGCGGCTGTGGGAACGCTGGCCCGGGGGATGGGGGGGCGGCGGACGAGGTCAACCATCCCCTGCGAGGCCCACAGCAGACCAGCGCACACACCGCTGGCCGCGATCGCCGACACCACGCCCGTTCGCCTATTCATGTCTTCTCCCGCGCCGTCCGCCCTGAGTATATCGACCGGCATGCAGGAACGTCAGGGCCGTAGGCTGGGTCATCGATCCAGCGACAGAGAGAGAATCGGAGCTGGGTCGATGACCCAGCCTACTCGACTCAAGCCTGAGGTATCCCCACGAATTTTCCATGAGACGCAGTAATTTCTCAGTTCCGACGGCATTCGTGAGCCGGTTCTGGTCTTGATCTTCCGGGGCCCCTGGTCGCGACGGGTTTCGTGGATCAGGCCCAACGGGCGCGCGGCAGGACGCCGCGCGTTTTTCGACAGGACACGGACGTCCTGTCGAAAAACCCCGCGAAACCCGTGGACCCGGCGCAACGCGCCGGGCGCGACCGACGGGGTGTGCTTTCTTTTGGTTATCTTTTCTTTGCACAAGCAAAGAAAAGTGACTCGCTCGCGGCAGCGAGCGAAACCAAGGCCATGCGGCAGATCGTTCCGTTAGCCTGCGTAGCGAGTTGGATTCGAATCGATCACAAACAGGTCCCTCGCCTGCGGCTCGGGATGACAGTCGTATCAGAATGATCGTAACCCGATGATCTACTGAGCGAAAAAGTGGGGATACCTCAGGCTCAAGCCCGCCGCGATGTTGACTTGCATCGTCACAAACAGCCGACGATCACATCCCGATCATCGCCGACAACAACGGATACGTCCCGAAGGCGGGCTTGAGCCCGCCCTACGATTCGCGATTCGGCCAAATCGCGTGGGCTGGATACGGTCGCGCGGCTCAGCCCCCGAATTCCGGCCCCCGCTGCAGCGCCCGCTTCACATCCTCCAACGCATTCGGATCATCCAGCGTCGAGAGATCGCCCGGGTCACCGCCCTGCGCTAGGGCGAGCAGCGAGCGGCGCAGGAGTTTGCCGGAGCGGGTTTTCGGCAGTGCGTTGACGATGTAGATCCGCGCGGGGCGGGCGACGGCGCCGAGGCTGTGTTCGACCTGCTTGCGCATGCTGTCGGCGGCGTCGATGCGCACCTGCGCTTCGCCCGTCGCCTGGCGCAGGGTCGCGAACACCACCGGCACCTGTCCTTTCAGTTCGTCGGCGACGCCGACGACCGCGGCTTCGGCGACGACCGGGCAGCTCGACACCGATTCCTCGATCTCGCGCGTACCCAGGCGATGGCCGGCGACGTTGATCACGTCGTCGGTGCGGCCGAGGATGAAGGTATAGCCCTCCTCGTCGCGGATCGCCCAGTCCAGCGAGCTGTAGAGCAGCCCCTTGAAGTGACCGAAATAGCTGCGCAGGAAGCGCGCGTCGTCGTTCCACAGCGTGGTCATGCAGCCCGGTGGCAACGGCGGTTCGATCACCAGCACGCCCTTCTCGCCGGCGCCGACTTCCTCGCCGGTGGATTCGTGGATGATCTTGGTGCGGTAGCCGAGATTCGGAAAACCGGGCGAGCCGAACTTCACCGGCTTCATGTCCAGGCCCGGCAGCAGCGCCAGCACCGGCCAGCCGGTTTCGGTCTGCCAGTAGTTGTCGATGACCGGCTTCCCCAGCGCATCGGTGATCCAGTGCGCGGTGGGTTCGTCCAGCGGTTCGCCGGCGAGAAAGAGATACTGCAGCGACGACAGATCGTGGCGTCGGATGTAATCGACGTCGTGCTTCTTCAGCACGCGCGCGGCGGTCGGCGACGAGAACATCGTGCGCACGCCGTACTTTTCGCACAGCGACCACCAGATGCCGGGGTCGGGATTCACCGGCAGGCCTTCGTACAGCAGCGAGGTCGCGCCGACGATCAGCGGGCCGTAGACGTTGTAGGAATGGCCGACCGCCCAGCCCACGTCGGACGTGGAGAACATCACCTGCCCGGGGCCGACATCGAACACCGTGCGCATCGACAGCGCCATCGCCACCGCATGGCCGCCGACATCGCGCTGCACGCCCTTGGGCTTGCCGGTGGTGCCGGAGGTGTAGAGCAGATAGCTGGGCGCGTTCGATTCCAGCCATTCGACCGGCACCTGCGCATCGCCGACGGCGGCGCGCAGGGTCGCGTAGTCCTCGTCGCGGCCGGCGACCTTCGGCTCGGCGGCATCGAGACCGCGCGAGACGATCAGCACCTTCGCCGGCGGCGAAGCGGCTTCGGCGCAGGCGGCGTCGACCAGCGGCTTGTACGGAATCACCTTGCCGCCGCGCATGCCGGCATCGGCGGCGATCAGCAGCTTGGGCGTGGCATCATCGATGCGCAGCGCGAGGTTGTGCGCGGCGAATCCGCCGAACACGACCGAATGGATCGCGCCGATGCGCGCGCAGGCCAGCATCGCGAACACCGCTTCGGCCATGTTCGGCATGTAGATCACGACGCGATCGCCGCAGCTCACGTCCAGCCGCTGCAGCACCGCGGCGAAGGCGTTCACTTCGCGATGCAGTTCGCGATAGGTGATCTCGCGGACGAGATTCGTTTCGGTGGAGATCGCGACCAGCGCGAGCTGATCGCCGCGCGCGTCCAGATGCCGATCGACGGCGTTGTAACAGAGATTGGTCAGCCCGCCGACGAACCACGACCGGAACGGCGGGTTGTCGTAGTCGAGGATCTTCGCCGGCGGCACATGCCAGTGGATGGCCTTCGCCTGCTCCGCCCAGAACCCTTCGGGGTCTTCGATCGAGCGGCGGTATTCGTCTTCGTAGCGCATGCGCCCTCCCGCGTATCACGCAATGGAGGGAGCTTAGTCTTCCGCGCCGGGACCGGCCTTCAGACCTTGGTCGCAGGCGGTGTTTCGTGAAGCCGCACCATGCTCGGTAGAGCGGCCTTCAGGCCGCTGTCTTTGTCGGAATTCACGAAGAAGAAGCAGCGGCCTGAAGGCCGCTCTACCGGAGCGGGAAGTCTCCAACGAAAAATGCCAGCCGGCATGAGCCGACTGGCATTCGGGCGATCTTGCCAAAAGCGAGGGAAACCCCGCGACCGGAATTACAGCAGATGCGCCACGCCGGCGCGCTCTTCTTCCAGTTCGGCCAGGGTCTTGTCCATCGCCGCGCGGCTGAAGTCGTCGACCGGCAGGCCTTCGATGCGGGTGTATTCGCCGTTGGCGCAGGTCACCGGCACGCCGTACATCACGCCTTCCGGAATGCCGTAGCTGCCGTCGGACGGCACGCCCATGGTCACCCACTTGCCGTCGGTGCCCAGCGCCCAGTCGCGCATGTGGTCGATGGCGGCGTTGGCGGCCGACGCGGCGGACGACAGGCCGCGGGCTTCGATGATGGCGGCGCCGCGCTTGCCGACCTTCGGGATGAAGTCGTTGGCGTTCCAGTCGGCGTCGTTGATCTTGTCCTTCAGCGATTCGCCGTTGACGGTGGCGAAGCGGTAGTCCGGATACATGGTCGGGCTGTGGTTGCCCCACACGACCAGCTTCTCGATGTCGGCGACGGCCACGCCGGCCTTGCCGGCGAGCTGCGACAGCGCGCGGTTGTGATCGAGGCGCAGCATCGCGGTGAAATTCTTCGCCGGCAGGTCCGGGGCGGACTTCATGGCGATGTAGGCGTTGGTGTTGGCCGGATTGCCGACCACCAGCACCTTCACGTCGCGCGAGGCGACGTCGTTCAGCGCCTTGCCCTGCACGGTGAAGATCTCGGCGTTCTTCAGCAGCAGGTCCTTGCGCTCCATACCCGGGCCGCGCGGCATCGCGCCGACCAGCAGGGCGTAGTCGGCGTCCTTGAACGCGACCTTCGGATCATCGGTGCCGACCATGCCGGCGAGCAGCGGGAACGCGCAGTCTTCCAGCTCCATCATCACGCCCTTCAGCGCGGCCTGGGCCTTGTCCAGCGGCAGTTCCAGCATCTGCAGGATCACCGGCTGGTCCTTGCCCAGCATTTCGCCCGAGGCGATGCGGAACAGCAGGGCGTAACCGATCTGGCCGGCTGCGCCGGTGACGGCGACTCGGACGGGTTGTTTCATGACGGAACTCCGGAGGGATGACGAGTGACGAAAGAGAGGAAGTTCGACCGGACCGGAGACGAAGGGCAATTCGACTTTCGTCTCCGGCAGTCCGGCCTCAGTGCAGTTCGGCGAAGAATTCCTGGATCCGCGCCAGGCCGGGCGCCAGCTGCGGCGTCGGGCAGGTGTAGCTGATGCGCAGCGCGCGCGGCTCGCCGAAGGCCGAGCCCGGCACGCAGGCCACGCCCTTGGCGTCGAGCAGCGCGTTGCACAGATCGACGTCGTTGGCGATGGCCAACCCGGTCGGGCCGTGGGTCTTGCCGAAGTAGGCGCTCACGTCCGGGAACACGTAGAACGCGCCCTGCGGTTTCGGGCAGACGATGCCCGGGATCGCGGCGAACGTGGCCATCACCTGATCGCGCTTGGCCTGGAACTCGGCGTTCTTCTGCGTCGGCACGTCCTGCGGGCCGGTCAGCGCGGCGATCGCCGCGGCCGTGGTCAGTTCGGGGATGTTGGTGATGTGGTTCGAGTTCATCGTCACCACCGCGGCCGCCACCGCTTCCGGGCCGGCCATGAAGCCCACGCGCCAGCCGGGCATGCCGTAGGTTTTCGACAGCGAATCGAGGAAGATCGTGCGGTCGCGCAGTTCCGGACGGAACTGGACGAAGTTGTGATAACCGATGCCGTCGAACACCATGCGGTTGTAGATGTCGTCGGTGATGATCCAGGTGTCCGGATGCTTCGCGACCACGTCGGCCAGCGCGGCGATCTCGTCCTTCGTGTACACCATGCCGGTGGGATTGGACGGGTTGTTGAACAGAAAGACTTTCGGCTTCTTCGCCAGCGCGGCATCGAGCTGCGCGGGCGTGAGCTTGTAGTCCTGTTCCGGCGGGCAAGGCAGCAGATCGATTTTCGCATCGACGATTTCGGCGATGTCGAGATAGCTCGTCCAGTACGGCGTCGGAAACGCGATGGTGTCGCCTTCGTCGAGCAGCACCTCGGCCAGGTTGTAGATCACGTGCTTGGCGCCGATGCCGGTGGCGATGTTCGCGCGGGTGTAGCCGGTCAGCCCGATCGCTTCCATATGTTTCATGAACGCGTCCAGCAGGGCGTCCGCGCCGCGGTTGCTGCCGTACTGACCCGAATCCTTGTTCAGCGCTTCACGCACCGCGTCGTACACATGCGGACCCGGCAGGAAATTCGGGACGCCGATCGAGAAACTGATGATGTCGCGGCCTTCGGCCTTGAGGCGCTTGGCCTTTTCGGCGACGACCATGATCGCGCTGGGCTTGGCGCGACCGACGCGCCGGGCAAGTTGGGGCATGGGGGTTTGACCTGCGGAAGGTTTGGACTATTGTAGCCGCGCGGGTTCCGGACCGCAGCAGGGCCCGCATGCAAAGCGGTCCTTCGCGGCCGCCACCGCATCATCCACGGCACGACGACCGGACAAAGACCGGGCAAAGACCGGAAAGGGGACACGCCGCGTGAACACTCGTTTCTTCGCCTTCGCGACGCTGATCGCGCTCGCCCTCGGCGCCACCTCCGCCACCGCGGCCACCCGGGCCCGCGTCGCCACCGACGACAGCGGCAACCAGGTGAAGATCGACGGCAACATGGTGCTGGTCGAACCCGACATCGAGCTGTATCTGTTGACCGCCGGCGGCCTGACCGAGCCGCGCAAGGAATGGTCCGACGCCGCGCGCCGGCTCTACCCGGCCGAAGTGCACGCCCAGTTGCAGGGCAAGAGTGTGGTGCTGGTGCCGGACTACGACATCCCCGACGGCCTCGACCCCACGTCGCAGCTCGGCCAGATCATCCGCCTGAACCAGGCGGTGGCGGTCAGCATCAGCCAATACTCCGTCCCCGGCAGCGTGCTGGCGACCAAAAAGGACGCCAAAGGCAAACCGCGGATGGACTGGAGCCTCGGTCCGGGCGTGTCTGCCCTCCGCGAGCAGACCGGGGCCGACTACGCCCTTTTCACCTACGTCCGCGACAGCTACGCCAGCGGCGGCCGCACCGCGCTGCGCGTGTTCGGCCTGCTGATGGGCGCGGCGATGGGCACCGGCCTGGATATCGGCGGCGGCGTGCAGCTCGGCGTGGCCACCGTGGTCGACCTGCGCACCGGCCAGGTGGTCTGGTACAACCTGCTCGCCAACCAGTCGGGCGATCTGCGCGACCAGAAGGGCGCGGCCAAGACCGTGCAGCAGATGCTGCAGAAACTCCCGGTGAAGTGATCGCCATGCGCGGCTTCCGTCGATCCTCGATCCGCACCGCGCTCGCGACCGCAGCGCTGACGGCAATGGTCACCGGCATCGCCGGCGCCGCCACGCTGCCGCACATCCAGCCCGGCGAACGGCCGGCCGTCGGCTCGGTCGAGGCCGAGCTGTGGTACGGCATGGACCAGGCGGAGAAAGAGATCCGCCAGTCGCCGCAGATCGTCCGCGATCCGGAACTGCAGCGTTACGTCGAACGCGTGACCTGCAAGGTCACCGGCGAGTACTGCAAGGATCTGCGCGTGTACATCGTCGATGTGCCGGTGTTCAACGCGTCGATGGCGCCGAACGGCGTGACCCTGATCTTCAGCGGCGCGCTGCTGCGGATGCGCGACGAATCCGAACTCGCCGTGGTCCTCGGCCACGAATTCGCGCACTACAAGGCGCGGCATTCGCTGGAGGGCTGGCAGACCGCGAAGCGCACCACCGCGTTCCTCAACACCTTCGCCCTGGTCACCCTGGGCGTGGGCGTGCCGATCGCCGGCGACCTCGCCTATCTCGGCGGCATTTCCGGTCTCTACAAACAATCCCGCGACAACGAACGCGAAGCCGACAGCCTCGGCTTCGCCAGCGCGGTCGCGCAGGGCTACGACCCGCAGGGCGGCGTGCGCGTCTGGGAACGCCTGCGCCGCGAAGAGAAGGCCGACCGCACGCACAAGGATCGCGCGGTGTTCGCCAGCCATCCGCAGAGCGCGGAGCGCATCATCGACATCAGTGCCGCCGCGGCCAAGGTCAGCGTCGCCGATCCGCAGACCTACACGGCCGAATATCGCGCCGCGATCAAACCGTTCCTGCAGCGCTGGATGGACAGCGAGCTGTCGCGCCGCACCTACGACACCAGCATCCAGGTGTTCTCGGAACTGAAGCAGGACGCCGCGCCGGACACCGCCGCGCTCGCCACGTTCTATCTCGCCGAGGCGCACCGTCGACGCAACAAGAACGACGACATGACCCGCGCGGGACAGCTCTATGCGGAAGCATTGACGCTGCCCGAACCGCCGGCGGCGGCGTGGCGCGAACAGGGCATGCTGCTGCGCACGCAGGGCGATGCCGCGGGCGCCGCCAACGCGCTGCGCACCTATCTGCAGACCGCGCCCGATGCGGCCGACGCCGCGCTGATCAAACACTATCTGACCAAGCTGGAGCCCACCCCATGACGCTGCGCCCGCTGAAATGGCTGCTGCCCGTCGCGCTCGCCCTGCTGCTCACCGCCTGCGCCTCGGCCGGCGGCAAGCTGCAGACCAGGGGCGACGTGACCACGTTCGACATGACCATGACCACGTCGCTGGACTGGGCGCGGATCAAGTCCCGCCGCAACGAGCTGTGGACCATCGACGGCGTCGCGCTGAACCGCCTGATCATCTTCTCGAAGATCAAGCCCGGCGAACACGTGTTCCAGATGGTGCGCGAGCGCAAATCGCGCCCGGACGGCCCGTGGTATCGCGCCGGCATGCGTCTGGACGAACAGCAGAAACTGGTGGCCGACGGTTTCGCCGACCAGCAGTGGGTCGGCATCCAGACCTCGAACCTGCGTCCGCACACCTTCGGCACCGTGGAAGGCATCCGCTTCGACGTGGAGATGACCAATCCCGACGGCCTGATCTACAAGGGCACCGCCGCCGTCGCCGAGCGCAACAACCTGCTCAACGTGCTGGTGTGGATCGCACCGAAAGAGTATTACCACGGCCGCGACGTGGCCGCGGTCGAGACGATGCTGGACGGCATGCGGTTCAAATGACCCGCGATCGCTGACCGGCGCGGTCGCGCCGAAACACGAAGAGAGCGCCGCAAGGCGCTCTCTTCGCATGCGCGACGCGTGGGCGTCACGCCATCAGCGTCTCTGCGCGACCGCCAATTCCGGCGTCTCCTGGGTGTGCGGCGCAGGCGTATCCTGCGTGCGCGGCGCCTGCTCGGGCGGGGCCGGCGTGTCCTGCCGCTGACGCCCCAGCTGGGCGAAGCTGTCTTCGGCAGGCGTCTGCACTGCCGCCTGCGTCGGCATCGCCGCCACGCGGTGCGCGGGATCGTCGAGCGCGCCCTGCACGATGATGACGTTCTCGCCCTGCCCCACGGTGCCGTTGCCGGTGCTCAACAGCACATGATCGATGCGCATGTCGTTCTGGCGGGCCAGCAGGGTCAGACTGGCGGCCAGCGATTCGCTGGCGCCGTCCGGCGGGCGTCCGAGCGAGGCGTCGAGACGCTGGACCGCGCCGGAAGCCTGCCGGTACAGGGCATGATCCGGATCGTCGGGCTGTCGCGGATCGGCGCTCGCGCGCGGCAAGGTCACCGGCGACGACAGCGGCGTCGCATCCGGGACCGCCGGCGTCGCCACGGAACGCTCGACGGGGGCAGCTTCGGTGCGGACGGCTTCGGAACGGGCAGGATCCGTGCGGGCAGGATCCGTGGGAGCAGGATCGGCGGCCGCACGCGTGTGTTCGAACAACGGTGTCATCGCACGATCGCGCAGGGTCAGATCGCCCGGGAGCCGCGGATCGTGTCCGTTGGCTTGCGCACGCATCGACAACGTCAACAACGTTTCCGACAGCGCGCCGCTGGACTGTATCGGCGCGACGAAACCGGCGCGGAACACTTCCTCCGGGGTCTGCGCCGCGGCCATGCGCTGCAGGACACTGCCCGGGTCGGCAGTGCGCATGCCGAACGGCTGATCGCGGCGCGCGTCGATATAGGCCAATGCCTGCGGGTTGATGCTGCCGAGTTCGTCGCGCGCGAGATCGCGCATCCGCATCAGGTCGCGATCGGTGAAACGCATGTCCGCAGTGGTGCCGGCCGGCAGATCGGCGGCGTAATCGGCGCCGGAAAAAGCGGTTCGCATGTAGCTGGCCGCGGCCGGATGCATGCCGGTCAGCGCCACGCGCCACGAGCGGCTGGCCTCGTCGACGCTGCCGTCGGGCCGGGTCTGCGCGGTGACTTCGTAGGCGTCGCCGTTGGGGCGCTGGCCGCTGACGCGCTGCTCGCCGCTGCCGTCCTGCCAGCGGGTGGACGCATTCTCGTAACGCCAGTCCGAGAGCGTCGCCGCCCACGAGATTGGCCCGAGGTTGGCCTGCGCCGTGGTCTGGCTCTGCGCCTCCACCTGTCTGCGCTCACCGGCCTGCGGCACGCCCGGACCGGCGCGGTCCGGCACGAAGCCGGTCTGCATGAACTGCCGGTACGCGTCCTGCCCTTCCGGCGTGCCCAGATCCATCCGCGCCACCGAGAGGCGCTCGTCGGAAAGGCGTCGTTCGTTGCCGATACCGACATTGACGCTGGCGAGACCCAGGCCGAGATAGGCCTCGCGCTCCACCGCGGCGATGGCGCCGGTGGTCACTTCGACCATGTTGCCTTCGAGACGGCGCACGCCGAAGCCCTGCCCGCGCAGTTCGGTCAGGCTTTCGTTGCCGCGCACCATCCGGTAGGACGCCGCGAACGCGGTGCCTTCCAGCGACTCGCCGCGCATCACCACCGATGCGCCGGCCGGCATCGACAGGGGATCGAGCGGATTGGGTGCCGCGCGCAGATCGCCCGCGGCGATGCGCGCACCCAGTTCCGGCGGCACCACCGCTTCGTAACTCAAGCGACCGCCGCTGAACTGTTCGGCCGAGACCGATCCGCGAAAGTCCGGGCCGCGCACGGCCCATTGCGCGGCCCGCGGCCAACCGTCGACGCGATCGCGGACGCCGTCGGGCAGCACGTCGAAACGATCGGCGTAGCGATACAGCCGATTCAGATCGGTGCGCCCGTAGGCGGCGCCGATCTGGCTCAGCAGTTCCACCGACATTTCCAGCACCTGGGTGCGCTCGCCGCCCGGGCCGACACGGACGCGCGACAGCGCCACCTCGCCGCCGGCCTCGAAATTCTGCCCGCCGCTGACCGGCAGCACGCCCGGGACGCCGAGGCCACCGAGCGGCGTCGTGAAATTGACCTGGGTGCCGGGATTCAGCGCCGCGGCGACGGCTTCGCGCGGCAGCGCCTGCGCCAACGCGGCCGCGGCGGCAAGATCGGCCGGGCTCATCTGCGCCGGCGGTTCGTAGCCCAGCCATTGCATCACGCCGCGCAGTTCCCGCGGCGTCATTCTGGTGACATCGACCGACCCACCGGGGGACGGTGTCGTGGTTCTATCGTCCGGATCCGCCATCCCAGCCTCCGATCGGAAATCGATGGCCCGGAGTATAGCCAGACAGCCGCCCGCCGATCATCGGACGATCGGCCGGTGCCCGGCGCCGGCCTCAGCCGACGCCGGCGCTGCGGATCACTTCAGCTCGTAGCCTTTTTCCGCGGCCAGTTGCTTCAACGCATTGACCTGCACGACCAACTGCGTATTCCCCTGCGTGATCTTGATGGCGGCGTCGTTCATCATCATGCTGTTGTTCGCCGCGAGCGCCGCACGCACCGCGCGCGCGCCTTCGATGCTCGACGCCAGACTCTGGTTGAGCCCATCTGCGATCTTCGCCACTTCCGGCGTCTTCGCCTTGAACGTGGCCAATGCGGCGGTGTTCTTGTCCATCACCGCAATCCACTCGTCCAGGATGGTGATGCGCTCCTGCGTCGTCTTCGCCGCGGCGAGACGCTGTTCGATGCCGCTCGACACCGGATCGCGGATCACCGCGGCGGCATGTCGATCGAAAGCTTCGAGATCGGCGACCACGGGATCCCGGGTGCAACCACCGAGCAGAACGAGAGAGACAACGAGAGCGGAAAGGAGGCGCTTCATGACGATGGTTCCCGGAGGAGGATGAAACGCTGCGCGACGCGCTCGCCGCGCAGCGGAAACGACGATGGATCAGGCGGCGAGAATCTTGTTCCACTCCGCCACGCGATCGGCCTTGGCGGCCAGCGCGGCCTCGGCGTCGCCTTCGATCTTCAGCGACTTGATGGTGTCGCCCTGACGGATGCTGTCGACGACGTCCATGCCTTCGAGCACCTTGCCAAAGACCGTGTGCTTGCCGTCGAGCCAGCCGCAGGGGACGTGGGTGATGAAGAACTGGCTGCCGTTGGTGTTGGGGCCGGCATTGGCCATCGACAGCACGCCGCGCTCGTGACGGACGCCATTGTTGGCTTCATCCTCGAACCGGTAGCCCGGGCCGCCGGTGCCGCGCCCCTGCGGGCAGCCGCCCTGGACCATGAAATCGGCGATCACGCGATGGAAGATCAGGCCGTCGTAGAAGCCGCGCTGGGCCAGATTGACGAAGTTGGCGACGGTCAGCGGCGCCTTGTCGGCGTGCAGTTCGATGCGGATCGGGCCGCGGTCGGTGTCGAAGTGGGCGATCAGGCTCATGGCGGGCTCCGGAAGGGGCGGATATGGACGAAAAAACGGGGCAACACCGTACCACGCCCGCCCTCCTCGGCGAACGTGGCCGGTGCGCCCCAAACCGGATCCGGTGCGGATCAGAGCATTTCGTCGGCGACCACGCCCGCCCGATAGGTGGCATAGACGAAGACCGGAATGCCGGCGTCGGCGAGGTATTCGTGGATCAGCGGACGCACGTCCTCCCAGTCCAGGCCGCCGACCCCGGTGGCGAGCCGCGGAATGGCAAGACTCGCGATCTTCTGGTCGTCGATCTCCGCCCGCAGCGCCTTCAGGGCATGGCGGACATGCTGCAGGCTGGCCTTGCCCGGCTTGCCACCGTGATGGCCTTCCGCACCGTCCTGGGTGAACAGGTTGACGATGCGCCGGCCGTCGGCCCCGGTCCAGGTCCACAGACTGCCGCTCTTCGGGTGGGTGGACTGGCAGTAGTGGCGGAAATCCTTGTACAGCGCCGGCGCATGTTCGCGCAGCGACAGCGCCAGACCGGTGTGGAAGTCGTCGTTGGGGGCCACGCCATGCGCGATGGCCTGGGCTCGGGTCTTGAGGATGTCGCCGCTGGTTTCCTGGATCATGTGGCCGCCTGTGGGCTGTTGGGAATGACCACAGACTCCCACGTGAGGGCCCACCGCGCCTTGTCGCGGGGCAGGCGCGCGGACCAGGGAAAGGACTAGAATCGGAAGGTTTGCAGCGACGACCGCAATGGCTGCGGTGGATGGATCAGCGGCGGCG
This sequence comes from Lysobacter hankyongensis, assembly GCF_039543145.1. Taxonomy (NCBI): domain Bacteria; kingdom Pseudomonadati; phylum Pseudomonadota; class Gammaproteobacteria; order Lysobacterales; family Lysobacteraceae; genus Lysobacter; species Lysobacter hankyongensis. The sequence goes on from NZ_BAABJE010000007.1 coordinate 198,504, forward strand.
GTGCGCCAGCAGCGAAATCACCATCCCCGCCCAACCCAGCGCAGCCATGCCGCCACCGACAATCAGCAGCGGCAGGCGCAGTGCGGCTGGCAGGGCCTGCGCCAGCGATGCGTCCGGCGCGAACTGCATCACCAGTCCCACCGCCAGCAGCGCAACACCGAGGACATCCAGCAGGAGCAGGCCGATCGGCGGCTTCCAGGCGGTCTTGGCGGGGTGCATGCGACGCGGTCTCCTGACTCTGAACAGGGGAAACCGAGCCATTGCTCCCGGTCAGCGGCTATAATAGTCGGCTTCCTTCACGAAAATCAGCGTCCGGCCACCTCCGGGCGCGCATTCGCCATGTCCATTGAACGCCTGCGCAATATCGCCATCGTCGCCCACGTCGACCACGGCAAGACCACCCTCGTCGACCAGCTGCTCAAGCAGTCCGGCACCCTGAACGAGCGCGCCGTCGTCCCCGACCGGGTGATGGACAGCAACGATCTCGAAAAGGAACGCGGGATCACGATCCTGTCGAAGAACACCGCGATCCGCTGGACCAACCCGAAAACCGGCGAAGTCTGGCGCATCAACATCGTCGACACCCCGGGACACGCCGACTTCGGCGGCGAAGTCGAACGCGTGCTGTCGATGGTCGACTCGGTGCTGATCCTGGTCGATGCGATGGACGGCCCGATGCCTCAGACGCGCTTCGTCACCCAGAAGGCGTTCGCGATGGGTTTCAAGCCGATCGTCGTCGTCAACAAGGTCGACCGCCCCGGCGCCCGCGCCAGTTGGGTGCTCGACCAGACCTTCGATCTGTTCGACCGCCTCGGCGCCACCGACGACCAGCTCGATTTCACCACCGTCTACGCGTCCGGCCTGCAGGGCTACGCCGGCATGACCGAAGACGTGCGCGGCGGCGACATGACCCCGCTGTTCGAAGCGATCTGCGACCACGTGCCGGCGCCGCCAGTCGATCCGGACGGCCCGTTCCAGATGCGCGTGACCTCGCTGGACTACAACAACTACGTCGGCATCATCGGTGTCGGCCGCATCCAGCGCGGCAAGGTCAAGACCAATCAGCAGGTCACCGTGATCGACCGCGAAGGCAAGACCCGCAACGCCAAGGTGCTGCAGGTGCTCGGCTTCATGGGCCTGGAGCGCATCGAAGTGCCGGAAGCCTCGGCGGGCGACATCATCGCCTTCAGCGGCATCGAGGGCATCGGCATTTCCGACACCCTGTGCGCGACCGATGCGGTCGAACAACTGCCGGTGCTCGCCGTCGACGAACCGACGATCTCGATGACCTTCCAGGTCAACGATTCGCCGTTCGCCGGCGTGAAGGACCGCAGCGGCGGCAAGTTCCTGACCTCGCGCCAGCTGCGCGACCGCCTCACCCGCGAAACCCAGCACAACGTCGCGCTGAAGGTGGAAGACACCGCCGACGCCGACAAGTTCAAGGTCAGCGGCCGCGGCGAACTGCATCTGTCGATCCTGATCGAAACCATGCGTCGCGAAGGCTACGAACTCGCGGTGTCGCGTCCTGAAGTGATCATCCGCGAGATCGACGGCGTGATGCAGGAACCGATCGAATCGCTGGTCGTCGACATGGAAGAACAGTTCCAGGGCGGCGTGATGGGCCGCCTCGGCGAGCGCAAGGCGCTGCTGCAGAACATGGAACCGGACGGCAAGGGCCGCGTGCGTCTCGACTACATGATCCCGGCGCGCGGCCTGATCGGCTTCCAGACCGAATTCCGCACGCTCACCGCCGGTACCGGCCTGCTGTTCCACGTGTTCGATCATTACGGCCCGAAGACCGAAGGTTCGATCGGTCAGCGTCAGAACGGCGTGCTGATCTCCAACGGCACCGGCAGCTCGCCGGCCTACGCGCAGATCGCGATGCAGGAACGCGGCCGTCTGTTCATCGAGCCGGGCGAGGAAATCTACGAAGGCCAGATCGTCGGCATCAACAGCAAGGACAACGACCTCACGGTCAATGCCCTGCGCGGCAAACAGCTGACCAACTTCCGCGCGTCCGGCAAGGACGACGACGAAGGTCTGATCCCGGCGATCAAGTTCTCGCTGGAGCAGGCGCTGGAATTCATCGACGACGACGAACTGGTCGAAGTCACGCCCAAGCAGATCCGCCTGCGCAAGAAGTTCCGTCTCGAAACCGACCGCAAGCGCGCCTCGCGCTCCGCCTGATTCCGGGAGCGTCGGTCGCTTTTCATGCCGCACAACGCGACAGGCACGTCAGCCGCACCGTCGTCGCGGACGGTACGGGCCATCGCGCTGATCGAATGGCTGAAGGGCGCGCTGGCCCTGATCGGAACCTCGGCCCTGCTCGCCGTCGGCGCGCAGGGCGTGAACCATGCCTTGGACCGGCTCGCGAAGCTCGCGCCCTACGACGCGGTGCATCGCGCGATTGCAGCGGTGATCCGGCATGTCGACGGCGGATCGGTGCTGCTCATCGCGACGTTTCTCGCCGCCTACGCCGCACTGCGCTGCGTCGAAGGCTGGGGATTGTGGCGCGGCCGCGCCTGGGCCTCGCTGCTCGGCGTCGTGTCCGTCGCACTGTATCTGCCGTTCGATCTGTACGCATGCTGGCGCGACCCCGGCGCGGCGTCCGCCGCCCTCGTGGCGGTGAATCTGGCGATGCTGTGGATCCTCGCCCGGGACCTTGCGGCCCGCCGCCGCGCAGCCCTCTCTTCCTGACTCGCGATCTCCGCATGCGCCCGACGTCCGTCTACGATCCCAGCCCACGTGCGCATCCCGGGCTGCATGTCATCGCGTTGATCGAACTCGGCAAGGGCATGCTCGCCAGTGCGTCCGCGATCGCGCTCGCTGCGGTCGGCCCGGCGCCGATCCGTGCCGTCATCGCCAGCGTGGGCGAGCGTCTGCATTTCGATCCGCACCACAGCGCGCTCGGCCGTCTGCTCGTCCACATCACACCGGATACCGTGCTGCTGGCGGCAACCGCCATCGGCGTCTACGCCGCGCTGCGTTTCGTGCTGTTCTATGGGCTGTGGCGGGTGCGCGCCTGGGCCTCGTGGCTGGGCGCATTCGCGGCGGCGCTGTATGTGCCGTTCTGCGTTTACGCACTGTGGCGATATCCCGGCTGGCCCACGCTCGCGGTATTGATGCTCAATCTGGCGATCGTCGGCGTGCTGGTGCGCGATCTGATGAAACGTCGCCGCGCGGCCCGCCTCGCCGCGCCCTGACTCGCCGCGCGCCGATACGCCTGCCGGCGCCCGCGGCGCCCGCCTACAATGCCGGCTGTTTTCCGCCCGATGCGAGCGCCGGCCACCGATGGATCTCGATCTCACGCTTTGGCTGCTCACCGCGCTCGCAGGCTTCGCCGCGGGGCTGATCGACAGCATCGTCGGTGGCGGCGGCCTGGTGTTGACGCCGGCGATGTTGAATCTGCACCCGCAGTTGCACATCCTGCAGGCCATCGGCACGCAGCGGACCAGTTCGATCTTCGGCACCAGCGTCGCGGCCTGGAATTATCTGCGCCGGATCCGGGTGGAAGGCCGCATCCTGATCCCGGCCTGCATCGCCGCACTCAGCGCATCGGCGGTCGGCGTGCAGCTTGCGAAACGCATCGATGGCGAAATCCTGAAATGGACGGTGCTCGCGATCTGCGTGCTGCTCGCGCTCTACACCGTGTTGCGCAAGGACCTTGGCCTGCGCGAAGAGCGCCGTTTCCACCCGAAGCACGAATCGCTCGCCGCGATCGCCATCGGCGGCGCGACCGGTTTCTACAACGGGCTGATCGGCCCGGGCACCGGCACGATCATGGTGTTCGCCTTCGTCAGTTTCCTCGGCCTGGATTTCCTGAAATCGTCGGCGGTGTCGAAAACCACCAATGTCGCCGCCGATCTCAGTTCCTGGACGGTGCTCGCATTCGGCGGCTACGTCATCTGGGTACTGGCGATTCCGCTGATCGTCGGCAACATGATCGGCAGTTGGATCGGCAGCCATCTGGCGATCCGACGCGGCCAGGGGTTCGTGCGCGCGGTGTTCCTTGTCATCGTGCTCCTGCTGATCGCGCGCCAGGCGTGGCAACTGGCGACCGCCTGAGTGCGCCGGAGATCGCGCCGGCAAGCGGAGACCCCCTGCCATCGGTCATGGTCACATTCGCCGCGGATCGCTGTCGTGTGGACATGCGAACCGGAAGCGAACCCGCTCGCCCCTCTCTTGTCCCGGAAGGAACATCCACCATGACATCCCGCCTCTCCCGCACGTTGCTTGCGTTTGCCCTGACCGCGCTGCTGACACCTGCGGCCCATGCAGACGCACCGACCGGACCGGCGGCGTCCGCCGACATCCGCGCAAAGGACACGTTCGACATCGTCTGGGCCCGCCTGCAGAGCAGCGGCTTCAAGGGCGAACACGAACAGCTGGACTGGGCAACGCTGAAAGCCGAACACCAGCCCGACATCGAGAACGCGAAAGACATCGCCGCGCTGCGCAGGGAAATCAACGAACTGCTGCAGGATCTGCGGGCATCGCATCTGGTCCTGATCCCCGCCGAAGCGATGCCGCAGGCCGGCAAGCCGTTCGAGGTCGGCAACGGCGAACTGGGCATGCGCCTGACCATCGTCGACGGGCGGTTCCTGGTCGAACAGGTGATCGATGGATTCCCGGCCCAGCGCGCGGGCATCCGCCCCGGCTGGGTGGTCGAACGTATCGGCGATTTCGATGCCGTATCGACGCTGACCTCGCTGTCGAAGGCGTCGCCGGACGCCGCGCGCCGCGGCTCGACCATGCTGCAACTGCACGCCAACGATCTGGTCGACGCGGTGAGCCCCGGCGCACGGATCGCGCTGCAGTTGCGCGACCTCGCCGGCGAGACGCGCGATCTCTCGCTGACCGCGGTCGCCAATCCCGACATACAGACGGTCTCCCTGCCCGGCCTGCCGCCGATGCCGCTGCGATTCACGCAGCGCAAGCTCTCCGCCCGCGATGGCGACTGCGTGCTCTATGTCGAATTCAACCAGTGGGCGATGCCGGTCTACGATCGATTCGTCGCGGCCCTGCGCGAACACGGCGGCTGCCGCGGCGTGGTGATCGACCTGCGCGGCAATTCCGGCGGGTTGATGGCGTCGATGAGCGCCGTCGGCGGATTGTTCTTCGACAAGCCGGTGTCGCTCGGCACGCTGATCACCTCCGGCGGCGACCTGAGGCTCACCGCGCTGCCGCGACAGGTGACCGACGATGGCCGCGATGTGCGTCGTTTCTCCGGGCCGCTGGCGATCCTGACCGACCGCGCGTCGGTGAGCTGTTCCGACATGTTCCCCGCCGGGATGCAGGCGCTGCAACGCGCGCGCATCTTCGGCGACACCAGCGCCGGCATGGCCCTTCCGGCCGGCGTCGCCCCGCTGCCGTCCGGCGACCGCCTGATGTACCCGATGGCCGATTACGTCGACGCCAAGGGACGCCGCATCGAAAGCATCGGTGTCATTCCCGACGCGCCCAGCGCCCCGACCGCGGCCGCGCTGCGCGCCGGCCGTGATCCTGCGCTGGACGCTGCACTCGCATGGATCGGCGAGGCACAATGATCCATCCCCGTTCCCTTTCTCCCGTCCGCATCCCTTCCCCGACCCCGGAGTCGCCCATGACACGCTTCGCCCGCACCGCCCTCGCCTTCGGCTTGGCGCTCTCTCTCGCCCCGCTCGCCCAGGCGGCGGATCTCCCCGACGCCCGCCGGCTCATCGACGCGCACATCGCCGCCACCGGCGGCAAAGAGGTCTACGCCAAGTACGGCGAAGGCACCACCAAGGTCCAGATGGAGATCGTCGAGAACGGCATGAAACTCGACATGACCCTCTACGGGCGCGGCAGCGATCGGCTCTCGGTCATGTCCATCCCGGGCGCCGGCGATTTCCGCAGCGGCTACAGCGGTGGCGTCGCCTGGGGCATGGACCCGATGAACGGGCCGCGCCTGCTCGAAGGCAAGGAGCGCGACCAGCAGATCGAGCAGAGCGATGCGCGCATCGCGCTGCACGACCCGGCCGTGATCGCCTCGGCCAAGACCGTCGGCCTGTCCGATTCCGAAGGCCGGCCCTGCTACCGCGTCGAGATCAAATGGGTGTCCGGTCGTGAAAGCGCCGAGTGCTACGGCACCGAGGACGGACTGCTGCTGTCCAGCGAAAGCACGGTCACCACACCGATGGGCGACCTCAAGCAGGTCAGCCACATGTCCGATTACAAGGCCTTCGGTGCGATCAAGGTTCCCGCCAAGACCAAGAGCCAGGCCGCGGGCATGACCCAGCTCATCACCATCGTGTCGATCGATCCGACCGCACCGGACGCCACGCTGTTCGCGCTGCCCACCGCGATCGACGCGCTGGTGAAGAAGCAGACGGGCACCCAGGCAGGCAGCGAGAAGTAAGCCGCAACGCTGCCGAATCGGCGGCAGGCATTCCGCGACACGAAAAAGCCCGCTTGCGCGGGCTTTTTCGTGGATGCTCGATACGCCAATCAGATCGGCGTCGGTGCGTTGATCTGCGCCTGCTTGCGCACGATCAGCATCGCGATCTCCAGCGCCTGTTCGTAGTTGAGGCGCGGATCGACGGTGGTGCGATACGCGCGCTCGAGGTCGATGTCGGTCAACTCACGGGCACCGCCGGTGCATTCGGTCACGTCCTCACCGGTCAGCTCCAGGTGCGCACCGCCGAGGCGGGTGCCGATGGCGGCATGGATCTCGAACGCCTGCTCCAGTTCGCTGCGGATGTTCTCGAACCGCCGTGTCTTGTAACCGTTGCTGGTCGACTCGGTGTTGCCGTGCATCGGATCGCAGATCCACAGTACGCGGCGACCGTCGCGCTTCACCGCCTCCAGCAGCGGCGGCAGCTTGTCGGCGATGCTGGTCGCGCTCATGCGGTGGATCAGACTCAGACGACCCGGATCATCGTTCGGATTGAGGACATCGATCAGGCGCAGCAACTGATCGGGCGTCACCGACGGACCGATCTTGATCGCGACCGGATTGCAGATGCCGCGGAAGTATTCGGTGTGCGCGCCGTCGACCGCCGCGGTGCGCATGCCGATCCACGGAAAATGCGTGCCGAGGTTGAACCAGCCGGCCTGTCGCGGCACCTGGCGGGTCACGCCTTCCTCGTACGGCAACAGCAGCGCTTCGTGCGACGTGTAGAAATCGACGCTGCGCAGGTTGTGGATGGATTCGCCGGACAGCGTCTCCATGAACCGCACCGCGTCGCCGATGCCGGCGACCATCGTCTGGTACTCCTCCGCCAGCGGCGAATGGCCGACCCAGGCGAGGTTCCAGTATTCCGGGTGATGCAGGTCGGCGAAGCCGTCGTCGATCAGGGCGCGGATGAAGTTCATGGTCATCGCCGAACGGGCGTGCCCCTTGATCATGCGGCGCGGGTCCGGGATGCGCGCCTCGGCGTTGAACTCCGGTCCGTTGACCAGATCGCCGCGATAGCTCGGCAAGGTTATGCCGTCCTTCGTTTCGGTATCGGCGGAACGCGGCTTGGCGTACTGGCCCGCGAAACGACCGACACGCACCACCGGCAGGCGCAGGCCGTGCACGAGCACAAGGCTCATCTGCAGCAACACCTTCAGGCGGTTGGAAATGACTTCCGGCGTGCAGTCGCCGAAGATTTCGGCGCAATCGCCGCCCTGCAGGAGGAAGCGTTTGCCTTCCTGCGCATCGGCGAGTTGATGCTTGAGATTGAGCACTTCACGCGACGTGACCAGCGGCGGCAAGGCATGCAGCTCGTTCAGAACGCCTTCCAGGGCGGCGGCATCGGGATAGGTCGGCTGCTGCAGCGCATGGCGTTGGCGCCAACTGGCGGGCATCCAGCCTTGGGGGGGCGAAGCGACGGCTTGGAGCGTTTCGGGGCGGGTCATGATCTCGTCCTGTGGGGGTAGGGCGATGGCGGGGAAGAACGCAGATGCCGTCAGCGCGAACGATAGCCGGCGTAGACGGCCCAGATGGCCAGCAGCAGGAACCACACGAGACTCCATGCCGGCATCGACAGGCCCAGAAAATCCCAGTCGACCTTGGCGCACTCGCCGGAGCCGTTCAGCACCTTGCTGATCGTCTGCGTGAAGGAATTGGTTTCCCAGATGAAACCGAGCGGCGGGCCGCATTCCGGCACCTGATCCGGCGGCAAGGTGGTCAGCCAGACGTGTTTGCCGGCGATGTAGGTGCCGACCCCGGCGGGAATCAGCGCCAGCAGGCCGTAAAGCCGACGGCCGCGGACACCCTTGGGCCCGTGCAGCGCGCCGATCAGGAACACGAGACCCAACGCGGCGAAGGCGATGCGCTGGAAGATGCACAGCGGGCACGGAATCAGCCCCCACTGGAACTGCGAGAAGATCGCGAAACCGATCAAGCCCGCGCAGGCGAGAAACCCCAGAAGAAACTGCGAACGGTAGGACCAGCGGAAAGGATTCGGTTGCATGGGCACGTCTGCGTGATGGGTTCCGGAAGAATGACCGCGGCGACCGACGGCGGTTCCCTTCCCGGGTTGAAGCGCGGCTCCGGAATTCGCGAACCGCGGGGGATTTCCGGCTCCACGATAGCAAAAACCCCGGCGGATGCCGGGGTTTTCTCGGAGCGACTACGCAGACGATCGCGTCTGCACAGCCTTCGACCGGGCGATCGCGCGGCCGGCAGAGCGCGATCAGGCCGCGGCTTCAGGGCGGTCGACCAGCTCGACGTAGGCCATCGGAGCATTGTCGCCGTCGCGGAAGCCGCACTTCAGGATGCGCAGATAACCGCCCGGACGCTCGCGATAACGCGGGCCGAGGGTGGTGAACAGCGTGCCGACGGCCTCCTTGTCGCGGAGACGGGCGAAAGCGAGCCGGCGGTTGGCCACGCCGTCGATCTTCGACAGGGTGATCAGCGGCTCGGCGACGCGACGGAGTTCCTTGGCCTTCGGCAGCGTGGTGCGGATCAGGCCGTGCTTGATCAGCGAGGCGGCCATGTTGCGGAACATCGCTTCGCGATGGGCGCTGGTGCGGCTGAATTTGCGGCCGGACTTCTGGTGGCGCATGGTCGTGGTTCCTGGTTATCCCCGGCACCCTGTGCCGGAATCAATTTTCGAAAAAGTTGGACCGGTGCTCAGCCCAGCATGCCGTGGGCGGCGATGCCGGCCGGCGGCCAGTTCTCGAGCTTCATGCCGAGCGAGAGGCCGCGCTGCGCGAGGACTTCCTTGATCTCGGTCAGCGACTTCTTGCCGAGGTTCGGGGTCTTGAGCAGTTCGACTTCGGTCTTCTGGATCAGGTCGCCGACGTAGTAGATGCTCTCGGCCTTCAGGCAGTTGGCCGAACGCACCGTCAGCTCCAGATCGTCGATCGGGCGGAGCAGCAGCGGATCGATACCGGTGGCGGCCGGCTTCGCGGCACCGCGGTCGCGGTGGGTGAAGTCGCCGAACACCGACAGCTGATCGGTCAGGATGTCGGCGGCGGTGCGCACGGCTTCCTCGGCGTCGATCGTGCCGTTGGTTTCGATGTCGAGCACGAGCTTGTCGAGGTCGGTACGCTGTTCCACGCGGGCCGCTTCGACTTCATAGGCCACGCGGCGGACCGGCGAGAACGAAGCGTCGAGCATCAGGCGGCCGATGGCACGGGTCTCTTCGTCCGGGCGGCGACGGGCAGCGGCCGGCTGGTAGCCGAAACCGCGCTCGATCTTCAGACGCATGTTCAGGGCGGCATCCTTGGTCAGGTGCGCGATGACATGGTCGGTGTTGAGGATTTCGACGTTGTGGTCCGTCTTGATGTCGCCGGCGGTGACCACGCCCGGGCCCTGCTTGTTCAGGCTCAGGGTGGACGATTCGCCGGTGCCCATCCGGATCGCGACGTCCTTGAGATTCAGCAGCACTTCCAGTACATCTTCCTGCAGGCCTTCGACCGTGGTGTACTCATGCAACACGCCGTCGATCTCGACTTCGGTGATGGCATAGCCGGGGATCGAAGACAGCAACACGCGGCGCAACGCGTTGCCGAGGGTGTGGCCGTAACCACGCTCCAGCGGCTCGATCACAACCTTGGCGCGGTTGCCGGCAAGGCGCTCGATCTGCGGAGCGCGCGGACGCAGGACCTGGTTGGCGGATACCGTCATCTTGTGGTGTCTCCTGGAGCCGGGGCCTCGCGGCCGCGGCGGTGTTTCTGAGGGCCTCCCCGGGCGAGGGAGGCGGCCGACACGCGGAGCGCGACGACCGTGGGGGTCGGGAGTCTTGCCGCCGGGGGCACCGGCGGCATCTCGCCATCGCTTACTTCGAGTACAACTCGACGATCAGCGCTTCGTTGATGTCGGCCGGCAGATCGCTGCGATCCGGAACAGCCTTGAACACGCCGCTGAACTTCTTGCTGTCGACTTCGATCCAGCCCGGGGCGAGATCCATGGTCGACGAGACGTTCAACGCTTCCTGCACGCGCATCTGCTTCTGCGCCTTTTCGGACAGCGTGATCGCATCGCCGGCCTTGACCTGGTAGGACGGCAGGTTGACCGACTTGCCGTTGACCAGCACGCCGCGATGCGACACGAGCTGGCGGGCGGCCGGACGGGTCACCGCGAAGCCCATGCGATAGACGACGTTGTCGAGACGGGTCTCGAGCATCTGCAGCAGGTTCTCGCCGGTGTTGCCCTTCTTGGTCGAGGCCTTCTTGTAGTAATTGCGGAACTGACGTTCCAGCAGGCCGTAGATGCGCTTGACCTTCTGCTTCTCGCGAAGCTGGGTGGCGTAGTCGGACAGCTTGCCCTTGCGCGACGCGCCGTGCTGGCCGGGCTTCTGCTCCAGCTTGCACTTCGAGTCGAGCGCACGCGCCGGCGACTTCAGACTGAGGTCTGCGCCCTCGCGACGGGCGAGTTTGCAGGTGGGACCGATATAACGAGCCATGGTGTTCTCTGCTCCTCAGGCCGCGATCAGACGCGACGCTTTTTCGGCGGACGGCACCCGTTGTGCGGGATGGGCGTCACGTCGATGATGTTGGTGATCTTGTAGCCGACGCTGTTCAGCGAGCGAACGGCCGATTCGCGACCCGGACCCGGGCCCTTGATGCGCACTTCGAGCGCCTTCAGGCCGTAGTCGAGGGCGGCCTTGCCGGCCTTCTCGGCGGCGACCTGCGCGGCGAACGGGGTCGACTTGCGCGAACCGCGAAAGCCCGCGCCGCCCGAGGTCGCCCACGACAGCGCGTTGCCCTGACGGTCGGTGATGGTCACGATGGTGTTGTTGAAAGAAGCGTGGACGTGGGCGATGCCGTCGGTGACGACTCGCTTGATCTTCTTCTTGGTCTTGGTGGCTGCCGGCTTGGCCATGATCGATGCCCCTTACTTCTTGATGGCCTTGCGCGGACCCTTGCGGGTACGGGCATTGGTCCGGGTGCGCTGGCCGCGGAGCGGCAGACCGCGACGATGGCGGAGGCCGCGATAGCAGCCCAGGTCCATCAGACGCTTGATCGCGATGCCGATTTCGCGGCGGAGGTCGCCCTCGACCGTGAACTTGCCGATCTCGGCGCGAAGGCGCTCGACCTCGGCTTCGGACAGATCGCGGATCTTGGTGTTCGAAGCGACGCCGGCGGACTCGCAGACCTGCTTCGAACGGGTACGGCCAATGCCGTAGATGCTTTGCAGCCCGACCCAGACGTGTTTCTGGGCAGGCAGGTTGACACCTGCAATACGCGCCATGCGCGGATCTCCAACTGGTTTGGCGGCCGGGTTTCCCCGGCGGATGGGGCACTTGGGCTAAGTGAACTCGAAATTCTAACAGGGCCTCGATGATCATGGAAGGGGCGTGGCCGAAGCCATGCACCGCCGGAGCCCCGAAGGGATCCAGCGAGCCTTCCGGCATGGGGAGAGTGCCCATGCTCCGGCGACGGAACGAAACTGGCTGGCAGGGAACTTCCGGATCGGAATTCCCCTCCCCGCCGGCCGGCACTCCTCAGGTGCCGGCACTGGCTTCGGCCCACCTGCGCTCGAGACCGCCGCACAGGTCGCCCATTTCCCCGGTTTCCGGCCGGGGGACCGGGATCATCCGCGAAGGAGTATCCCGGTGTTGCGATATCGACCGTGTGTCGGTCGACACCGCTTGGCGGAGCGACTGGATCGCTCCACCCTTGTGAATGCATTTACCTCGAACCGCGACTACCGCCCTTCAGATTCGCTTTCTTCAGCAGGCTCTCGTACTGGTGCGACATCAGGTGCGCCTGGATCTGGGCGATGAAGTCCATCACGACCACGACCACGATGAGCAGCGAGGTGCCGCCGAAGTAGAACGAAGTACCCAGCTCGGTCTGCATGAACGTCGGCAGCAGGCAGACGATCACCAGATAGATGGCACCGGCCGCGGTCAGACGCGTCAACACGGCATCGATGTAGTCCGCCGTCGCCTTGCCCGGACGGATACCGGGAATGAGCGCACCGGACTTCTTGAGGTTGTCGGCGGTTTCCTGCGAATTGAAGACCAGCGCGGTGTAGAAGAACGCGAAACCGATGATCAGCGCGGCGAACAGGATCATGTACAGCGGTTCGCCGGGCGACAGCGCCTGAGCGATCTTCTGCAGCATGCTGACGTTGCCGGTGGCGCTGAACCAGGTCGACGCGGTGGCCGGGAACATGATGATCGACGACGCGAAGATCGCCGGGATCACGCCGGACATGTTGAGCTTCAGCGGCAGGAACGACGTCTGGTTCATGTACGCGTTGCGGCCGCCCTGGCGTCGCGCGTAGTTGACCGTGATCCTGCGCTGGCCGCGTTCCACGAACACGACGAAATAGGTGAAGACCAGCACGATCGCGAGGATGAAAATCACCGTCAGCGAGCTCATGTCGCCGTTGCGGGCCTGTTCGAGCGTGTTCAGCACAGCGCCCGGAAGACCGGCGACGATGCCGGCGAAGATGATCAGCGAAACGCCATTGCCAATACCGCGTTCGGTGACCTGCTCGCCCAGCCACATCAGGAACATCGTGCCGGCGGTCAGCGAAACGACCGCGGTCAGGACGAAGCCCATGCCAGGCGAGTAAACCACCGGAATGCCGTTGTTGGCGCCGGAAGCCTGCAGGGCGGTTGCGATGCCCGCCGCCTGGAACACCGCCAGCGGGATCGCGCCGATGCGCGACCACTGGGTGATGCGGCGGCGGCCGGACTCGCCTTCCTTCTGGATCGCCTTCAGGCTGGGCACGATCTGCACCAGCAACTGGACGATGATCGAAGCCGAGATGTAAGGCACGACGTTGAGCGCGAACAGACTGAAACGCTCCAGCGCACCGCCCGAGAACATGTTGAACATGTCCACGATGGTGCCTTCCTGGGTCTTCATCAGCTCCAGCATGGCCTCGGGATTGACGCCGGGCACCGGGATGTAGCACCCGATGCGGTAGACGATCAACGCCCCGAGTACGAACAGGAGGCGGGAACGGAGCTCGGTGAACTTGCCGAGCCCGCCGCCGATACCGCTCATCGCATTCGCGCTTCGCGCCATGCTTCGATTACTCCTCGACGCTGCCGCCGGCGGCTTCGATCGCCGCCTTGGCGCCAGCCGTCGCCGCGAGACCCTTGATCACGAGCTTCTTGGTCAGCTCGCCCTTCTTGACGATCTTGGCCTTCTTCGCGTCGCTCGGGACCAGCTTCGCAGCGCGGAGTGCGGCGAGGTCGATGGTGCCTTCCAGCTTGTCCAGCTGGTACAGCAGCACTTCGGCCGTATCTTTCGCCATCTTCGAGCGGAAGCCGATCTTGGGAAGACGGCGCTGCATGGGCATCTGGCCGCCTTCGAAGCCGGCCTTGATCTTGCCCTTGCCGGCGCGCGCGAACGAACCCTTGTGGCCGCGGCCTGCAGTCTTGCCGAGACCGGAACCGATACCACGACCGACACGGGTGCGTTCCTTGCGGGCGCCGTCGGCGGGCTTGAGAGTATTGAGACGCATATCGATCACTCCTCGACGCGAACGAGATAGTGCAGTTGCGTGATGAGGCCACGCACCTGCGGGCTGTCCTTCAGCTCGCGGACATCATTGAGTTTGTTCAGGCCGAGCGCCTTGACCGACAGGCGGTGACGTGCCTGGGTACCGCGCAGACCCTTGACCAGGCGAACCTTGACGGTGCCGTTCTTGGAATCAGCCATTGAGGAGATCCTCCGCCTTCTTGCCGCGCTTGGCCGCGATGCGGGTCGGCGACTGCATGGATTCGAGACCCTTCAGCGTGGCGCGAACCAGATTGATCGGGTTGCGCGAGCCGGTAGCCTTGGCCAGCACGTTCTTCACGCCGACCGCTTCGAGCACGGCGCGCATCGCGCCGCCGGCGATCACGCCGGTACCTTCGGAAGCGGGCTGCATGAACACGTGCGCCGCACCATGGCCGGACTTGACCGCGTGCCACAGGGTGCCGTTGTTCAGGTCGACGTTGCTCATGTTCTTGCGGGCGTATTCCATCGACTTCTGGATCGCGACCGGCACTTCGCGCGCCTTGCCGTAACCAAAACCGACCTTGCCAGCGCCGTCGCCCACCACCGTCAGCGCGGTGAAGGTGAACTGGCGACCGCCCTTGACGGTCTTGCTGACGCGGTTGACCGCGATCAGCTTCTCGATCATGCCATCGTCGACTTCTTCGCGGTTGCGATCGCGATCGCGGCCCCGCGGTTCACGTTGTTCTGCCATTTCGATATCTCGTTGGTGATGGGAAATTTGCGGCTGCGCCGCTTATGGTTGTGATGTGGACCGGATGTTTCGCGCCGCCCGGAACCGGAGGACGCGCCCGATGTCGCCTACATCGGCAGGTGAGACGACGGATGGGGCCAAAGCCCCGTCCGTTCAATATTGCTCAGAACTGCAGACCACCTTCGCGGGCGGCTTCGGCGAGCGCCTTGATGCGACCGTGATAGCGGTAGCCCGAACGATCGAAAGCGACCTTCTCGACGCCGGCGGCCTTGGCCTTCTCGGCGATCAGACGGCCCACCTTGGCGGCGGCTTCACTGTTCTTCTTGCTTTTCAGGCCATCGCCGACCGCGGCCTGCAAGGTATTGGCCGCAGCCAGCACCTTGGAGCCGTCGGCGGTGAACACCTGGGCGTAGAGATGCTGACCGGTGCGAAGCACGGTCAGGCGCGGCACGCCGAGTTCGCGGATATGCGCGCGCGTGGATTTGGCGCGACGCAGGCGGGCAGTGTTCTTGATGCTGCTCATGATCTTGATCCTTCGGAAGCGGATAGGCCCGATTAGGCCTTCTTGGCTTCTTTGCGAATGATGGTTTCGTCGGAGTACTTCACGCCCTTGCCCTTGTAGGGTTCCGGCGGACGGAACGCGCGGATCTTCGCCGCGACTTCGCCGACGCGCTGCTTGTCGGCGCCCGAAACCACGATTTCGGTCTGGGTCGGGGTGGCAATGGTGATGCCTTCCGGCGCGGGGAACACGACCGGGTGCGAGAAGCCGAGCGCGAGGCTCAGATCCTTGCCCTGCATCGAGGCGCGGTAACCGACGCCGACGAGATCGAGCTTGCGCTCGAAGCCCTGGCTCACGCCATGCACCATGTTGGCGAGGATGGCGCGGAGGGTGCCGGTCAGCGGGATCAGCGAGTCGTCGTTGGCCGAGAGCTGGGCATTGCCGTCTTCGATCTTGACTTCGATGCCGGCGGGCTTCGCGATCGACAGGGTGCCCTTCGGGCCCTTGACGCTCACGTTGTCGGACTGGACGTTGAATTCGACACCCTTCGGAAGGGCGATAGGCTTTTTGGCGACGCGAGACATGGGCGAGCTCTCCTTACGCCACGAAGCACAGGACTTCACCGCCGACGCCCTGCTGGCGCGCCTGCGCATCGGTCATGATGCCCTTGGAGGTTGAAATGATGGCAACGCCGAGACCGCCGAGAACCTTCGGCAGCGCGTCCTTGCCACGATACTGGCGCAGACCGGAGCGCGACACGCGATGCAGGCGCTCGATGACCGGCTTGCCTTCGTAATACTTCAGAACGATCTCGAGTTCGGCCTTCGCGCCGTTCTCGGTCACGCGCAGATCGGAAATGTAGCCTTCGCTCTTGAGAACGTTGCCGATCGCGACCTTGATCTTCGAAGACGGCATTTTCACCGTCTGCTTGCCGACGGCGGCCGCATTCTTGATGCGAACCAGCATGTCGGCGATGGGATCAGTCATGCTCATTGAGAGTCACCTTATGAGTAGCACCGATATCCGCTTTCGCGAAATCTGTATGTTTTGAACGCCAGACCGGAGCCTGACACGAAAGTTCCGGTTGCCCGGAGGGATTGCGCCGCCGGAGACGGCTGCAGGCCGGACAGGCCGGCCTGCGGAACCACTCGAATCAACAGCCGCCTAGTCTAGCAGCCCACAGGGGCTGCTTACCAGCTGGCCTTGCGCAGGCCCGGCACGTCGCCGCGCATGGTGGCTTCGCGCAGCTTGTTGCGGCCCAGGCCGAACTTGCGATAGACACCGCGCGGACGACCGGTCAGGGCGCAACGCAGGGTCTGGCGGGACGGCGAGGAATCGCGCGGCAGCTTCTGCAGCTTGGCTGCGGCGGCCATCTTCTCTTCGAAGTCGCCGTCCTGGCTGTTGATGATCTTCTTCAGCGCATCGCGCTTGGCCGCGAACTTCTTCGCGAGCTTGGCCCGCTTGACTTCGCGGTTCACCATCGAGGTCTTTGCCATGAAATGCCTGTCCTGGATTAGTTGCGGAACGGGAAGCGGAACGCTTCCAGCAAGGCCTTCGCTTCGGCGTCGGTCTTGGCGGTGGTGGTGATGGCGATATCCATGCCGCGAAGCGCGTCGACCTGGTCGAAGTCGATTTCCGGGAAGATGATCTGTTCCTTCACGCCCATGTTGTAGTTGCCGCGACCGTCGAACGCGCGGCCCGAGACGCCGCGGAAGTCGCGGACGCGGGGCAGCGAGATGTTCACCAGGCGATCGAGGAACTCAAACATTTTGGCGCGGCGCAGGGTCACCTTACAGCCGATCGGCCAACCGTCGCGGATCTTGAACGACGCCACCGAGACGCGCGCCTTGGTGACCACCGGCTTCTGGCCGGAGATCTTGGCCATGTCGGCCACCGCGTTCTCGAGCACCTTCTTGTTCGCCGCCGCTTCGCCCACACCCATGTTGAGCGTGATCTTCACCAGCTTCGGCACTTCCATCGGATTGGTGTAGCCGAACTGCTTCATCAGCTTCGGCACCACTTCATCCTTGTAGAACTGTTCCAGACGAGTCGTCATTTTTGCATTCCTCAGGCGTCGACCGCCTCACCGCTGGAGCGGAACACACGCAGTTTGCGTCCATCCTCCAGCTTTTTGATACCGATGCGCTCGCCCTTGCCGGAGGCAGGGTTGAACAGCATGACGTTGGAAATGTGGATCGAGGCTTCGCGCTCGATCACGCCACCCGGCTGACCCGCCTGCGGATTCGGCTTGGTGTGGCGCTTGATGATGTTGATGTTGGAGACGACCACCCGGTCGCCCGCCACGCTGACAACATCGCCCTGCTTGCCCTTGTCCTTGCCGGCGGTCACGACCACGCGGTCGCCTTTCTTGATGCGATTCATGTCTGTTCCTCCGCTCAGAGCACTTCGGGCGCGAGCGAGACGATCTTCATGAACTTCTCGGAACGCAGCTCGCGCGTCACCGGTCCGAAGATACGGGTACCGATCGGTTCATGCTTGTTGTTCAGCAGCACGGCGGCATTGGTGTCGAAACGGATCAGCGAGCCGTCGGCACGACGAACGCCCTTGCGGGTGCGCACCACGACGGCGTTGTAGACCTCGCCTTTCTTCACCTTGCCGCGCGGGATGGCGTCCTTGATGGACACCTTGATGATGTCGCCAATGTGCGCGTAGCGGCGCTTGGAGCCGCCGAGCACCTTGATGCACATCACTTCCTTCGCACCGGAGTTGTCGGCCACTTCGAGGTGGCTCTGCATCTGGATCATGATTCAGGCTCCTCGGTTATTCGGCTGCGCGTTCGACGATTTCGACGACGCGCCAGTTCTTGGTCTTCGACATGGGGGCGCACTCGGCCACCCGCACCACGTCGCCTTCGTTGCAGCTGTTGTCGGCATCGTGGGCATGGAGCTTGGTCGAGCGACGGATGTACTTGCCGTACAGCTCGTGCTTGACCTGACGCTCGACCAGCACGGTGACGGTCTTGTCCATCTTGTTGCTGACGACGCGGCCCTGGACCGTGCGCTGCTTCTTTTCGGTGTTGTTCATGGGTCAGTCCTTACTTCTTCTGACCGAGCAACATGTTGACGCGGGCGATTTCACGGCGCACGCGACGAATGTCGTGGGTCTTGGCGAGCTGGCCGGTGGCCTTCTGCATGCGAAGCGAGAAGCGCTCCTTGTGCAGATCGGTCAGATGGGCCTGCAGCTCGGCGGCCGACTTGGCTTTGAGTTGTTTCAGTTCCATCAGCGCACCGTCCGGGTCACGAAAGTGGTGGTGACCGAGAGCTTGGCGGCGGCCAGGCGGAAGGCCTCGCGCGCGGTCGCCTCATCGACGCCCTCGATTTCGTAGATCATGCGGCCGGGCTGGATCTGCGCGATCCAGTACTCGACGTTGCCCTTGCCGGAGCCCATGCGGACTTCGATCGGCTTCTGCGTGATCGGCTTGTCGGGGAACACGCGGATCCACATCTTGCCGCCGCGCTTCACGTAGCGGCTGATCGTGCGGCGCGCGGCCTCGATCTGGCGCGCGGTCAGACGACCGGTCGCGGTGGCCTTCAGACCGTATTCGCCGAAGCTGACCTGGTTTGCGTTCCAGCTCAGGCCTTCGTTACGGCCCTTGAACATCTTGCGGTATTTGGTTCGCTTGGGTTGCAACATGATTAATCCCTCGCTTCACGGTCGCGGCGCGGGCCGCGAGGACGGTCGGCGCGATCGTTACGGTCGCCACGGTCGCCGCGCTCGTTGCGCGGGGAGTCGTCCTGCTTCTCCTGGCCCACCTGGGAGAAATCGAAGATCTCGCCCTTGTAGATCCAGGTCTTGATGCCGATGACGCCGTAGGTGGTGTGCGCTTCGGCAAAGCCGTAGTCGACGTCGGCGCGCAGGGTGTGCAGCGGCACGCGACCTTCGCGATACCACTCCGAACGCGCGATTTCGGCGCCGTTGAGGCGGCCGGCGACGTTGACCTTGATGCCGAGGGCGCCGAGGCGCATCGCGTTGCCGACGGCGCGCTTCATCGCGCGGCGGAACATGATGCGGCGTTCGAGCTGCTGGGCGATCGATTCGGCCACGAGCTGGGCATCGAGTTCAGGCTTGCGGACTTCGGTGACGTTGATGTGTGCGGGAACGCCCATCACGTCGCTGATCTCCTTGCGCAGCTTTTCGATGTCCTCACCACGCTTGCCAATGACCACGCCCGGACGGGCGGTGTGCACGGTGACGCGCGCGGTCTTCGCGGGACGCTCGATCAGGATCTTGCTGATCCCGGCGGCTGCCAGCTTCTTGCGCAGCATCTCGCGAACCTTGAGATCGGCGGCCAGGTACTCGGCGTATTCCTTCTTGCCGGCGTACCACTTCGAGTTCCAGTCCTTGGCGATGCCGAGGCGGATACCGGTCGGATGTACTTTGTGACCCATACTTATTTGCCCTCGCCCACGACCACGGTGATGTGGCTGGTGCGCTTCAGAATGCGGGTACCGCGGCCTTTGGCGCGGGCCATGAAACGCTTCAGCACCGGACCTTCGTCGACCATGATGGCCTTGACCTTGAGCAGGTCGATGTCGGCGCCCTGGTTGTTCTCGGCGTTGGCAATGGCGGACTCCACGACCTTGCGGATCATGGCGGCGGCCTTCTTGTCCGAGAAACGGAGCAGGTTCACGGCGCGCTCGGCGGAGAGACCGCGAACCTGATCGGCGACCAGACGGGCCTTCTGCGGAGAGATGCGGGCCGTACGCAGAATCGCTTTGGCCTCATTACCATTTTTCATCGTGGTCATCTCCTTACTTGCCCTTCTTGTCGCCGCCGTGACCCTTGAAGGTCCGGGTGAGGGCGAACTCGCCGAGCTTGTGGCCGACCATGTTCTCGTTGACGAGCACCGGCACGTGGTTCTTGCCGTTGTGCACGGCGATCGTGAACCCGATCATTTCCGGCAGGATGGTGGAACGACGCGACCAGGTCTTGATCGGCTTCTTGTTGTTGCCCGCGGTCTCCACCTTCTTGACGAGATGGTGGTCGACGAACGGACCCTTCTTGAGTGAACGTGCCATGGTCGATTAGCTCCTGCGGTCGCGCACGATGAACTTCTGGGTGCGCTTGTTCTTGCGGGTCTTGTAACCCTTGGTCGGCACGCCCCAGGGCGTGACCGGATGCGGGTTGCCCTGGCCGGCCTTCGCCTCGCCACCGCCGTGCGGATGGTCGACCGGGTTCATGGCCGCACCGCGGACGGTCGGCTTGACGCCGCGCCAGCGCGCCGCACCGGCCTTGCCGAGCTTCTCGAGGTTGTGTTCGGTGTTGCCGACTTCGCCGATGGTGGCGCGGCACTCGGCCGGCACCTTGCGCATTTCGCCCGAACGCAGACGGAGCATCGCGTAGATGCCTTCGCGGGCGACAAGCTGCACGCCTGCGCCGGCGGCGCGAGCGATCTGGGCGCCCTTGCCCGGCTTCATTTCGATGCAATGCACGGTGGAACCCACCGGGATGTTGCGCAACGGCAGCGTGTTGCCGGCCTTGATCGGGGCATCGTTGCTGGACATCACCTGGTCGCCGGCCTTCAGGCCCTTCGGCGCGATGATGTAGCGACGCTCGCCATCGACGTAGCACAGCAGCGCGATGTGCGCGGTGCGGTTGGGGTCGTACTCGATCCGCTCGACGCGCGCCGGAATGCCTTCCTTGTCGCGCTTGAAGTCGATGATGCGGTAGTGCTGCTTGTGACCACCGCCGATGTGGCGGGTGGTGATGCGGCCGTGGTGGTTACGGCCGCCGGTCTTGCCCTGCTTCTCGACCAGCGCGGCGTGCGGAGCGCCCTTGTGCAGGCCCGGCGTGACCACACGGACCGCGCTGCGGCGGCCGGCAGAAGTGGGTTTGAAAGTCATCAATGGCATCGGTGCGTCCTCAGACCTTGACCGCGGTGACGTCGATCGACTGGCCTTCGGCCAGCGTGACGTAGGCCTTGCGCCAGTCGCCGCGGCGACCGTTGCGGTAACGGAATGCCTTGTTCTTGCCCTTCACGTTGACCACGTTGACCGACTTGACCTGCACGTCGAACAGCTTCTCGACGGCGACCTTGATGTCGGCCTTCGTGGCGTCGGTGGCGACTTCGAAGGCGTACTGATTGGAAATTTCCTGCGCGCGGACGGTCTTTTCGGACACGCGCGGCGCACGGATCACGCTGTAGAGCTTGGCGTCGTTCATGCCAGCCACTCCTCGATCTTCTTGACCGCATCGGCGGTCATCAGGACGCTGTCGGCACCGACCAGGGCCACCGGGTCCAGGCCCTGCACGTCGCGGACCTGCACGTAGGGCAGATTGCGCGAAGACAGGAACAGGTTCTCGGAAGCGTCCTCGGTCACGATCAGCGGGCGCTGGCCGAGCTCGAAGCCCTTCAGCTTCTCGATGAGGCCGCTGGTCTTCGGCGCATCGACGTCGAAGGCCTCGACGATCGTGATCCGGCCCTGACGGTTCAGCTCGGACAGGATCGCGGCGATCGCGGCGCGGTACATCTTGCGGTTGACCTTCTGCGCGAAGCTGCGCGGCTTGGCCGCGAAGGCGCGGCCACCGCCGACGAAGATCGGAGCGGTCAGGGCGCCGTGACGGGCGCCGCCACCCTTCTGCTTCTTCGACTTCTTGGTGGTGCCGTTGACTTCGGCGCGGGTCTTCTGCGCCTTGGTGCCGGCGCGACCGGCATTGCGGTAGGCCACGACGACCTGATGGACCAGATCCTCGTTGAATTCGCGGGCGAAGATCGCGTCGGAGACCGAGACGGTCTTGGTGCTGTTGTTGATGGCGAGTTCCATTGTCGTCTCCCTTACTTCGTCGTCGGACGGACAATGACGTCGCCGCCCGGCGCGCCGGGGACCGCGCCGCGGATCGCGATCAGGCCGCGCTCGGCGTCGACCTTGACCACTTCCAGGCGCTGCGTCGTCTGCGTCTCGGCGCCCATGTGACCGGACATTTTCTTGCCCGGAAACACGCGACCGGGGGTCTGGCGCTGGCCGATCGAACCCGGCGAACGGTGCGACAGCGAGTTGCCGTGCGTCGCGTCGCCCATGGTGAAGTTCCAGCGCTTGATCGTGCCCTGGAAGCCCTTGCCCTTGGTGACGCCCTGGACGTCGACGATTTGGCCGACCTCGAAGATGTCGGCCTTGATTTCGCCGCCGACCTGGAAGTCGCCGATCTTGTCGGCTTCGACACGGAGTTCCCAGAGGCCACGGCCGGCTTCGACCTTCGCCTTGGCGAGGTGACCGGCTTCCGGCTTGTTGATCAGCGCAGCGCGCTTGACGCCGGCGGTGACCTGCACGGCGCTATAGCCGTCGGATTCCGGGGTCTTGATCTGGACGATGCGGTTCGGGGTGGCTTCGATCAGGGTCACCGGAATGGACTTGCCATCTTCGGTGAACAGGCGGCTCATGCCGGCCTTGCGGCCGACGATGCCCAACGAATATTTCTTCGCGGTCATGGTCTCAGCCTCAGGTCAGCTTGATCTGGACGTCGACGCCAGCCGCGAGTTCGAGCTTCATCAGCGCGTCCACGGTCTTGTCGTTGGGGTCGACGATGTCGAGCACGCGCTTGTGCGTGCGGGTCTCGTACTGGTCGCGCGCGTCTTTGTCGACGTGCGGCGACACCAGGACGGTGTAGCGTTCGATTTTGGTCGGCAGCGGGATGGGGCCGCGCACTTGCGCGCCCGTCCGCTTGGCCGTCTCGACGATCTCGCTGGCCGAACGGTCGATCAGACGATGATCGAACGCTTTCAGCCGGATCCGGATTTTCTGATCCGCCATGACGGAAATTCCTCGTAGAAAGAGCGACAGGCTCGACGGCTAGGTGCGCCGAACCCCCTTTTGTACCGCTGGTGTTACACAACTCGTTGAATCCAATGCCGTCCCGGAAAGAATCAACTCCGAGGGGCCGCCCACGCTTGGGCAAATACCGCTCAAAAACAAAGGCAGGCCGGTTGCCCGACCCGCCAGACTGAGATTCACGAACGCGACAACATGCCCCTGCCGCAGATGCCCCGAGCAATTCGGAGCGGGCGGGGGCGATGCCGTTGCGACCTGTCCCTGTCCGGCGAAGACGAGGTGCATCCTGCGCCTCATTTCGCTTTCCGGACAACGACCAAAGGCGTTGTCCGAAGTGGTCTTGCATTATGAGGGGTCTTCGGCCGCCTTGCAAGCAAGGTGTTGCCTGGACCTATTCCCTGCCCCACCCAGACGCTCTGGGCGGGACACGGAGGAAAGCGCATCCGCCCCTGGGGGCAAACCCTTACTTGATGATCTTGGCAACGACGCCCGCGCCGACGGTCCG
>NZ_BAABJE010000008.1:0-707 GCF_039543145.1 Lysobacter hankyongensis
TTGGTCTGTCGAGGGTAGAGAACTCACCTGCCGATCGGCTACATGATTCGTCTCAGGTCACTGGCACTTGAAGCGACCTTCCCAGAATCGGCCCTTGCAGCCGTCTTCGCGATTCGCGCGGCGCGCGATCGGTTCGACGAGGCATCGCATGAACCACGAGAGACTTCCCAGCCGCCTGCGGACCAGGTCGAGCCGCGACGGGTCGGCCAGAAGACGCATGCACTTGTGTTCCACCGCTGCTTCGGAGTCTTCGCGCGGCGGGAACAGGCGTACCCAGCGTGCCGCGACGGCTTCATCGTCCCATGCGGATACCGTGGCGGGATCGATGCCGAGCACCAGATGCAGATGGTTGCTCATGATGGCGTAAGCGTGGATCTCCACGGCGAAGCATTCGGCGACGAGTCGGATCCGTGTCTCGACCCAGGTCTTGCGGTGCTCGTAATTCCGCCCGGAATATCCATCGATGCCGCAGAGAAATGCCCGCCGCACGCAGCGTTGGACACAGTGATAAGTGCCGGCAAGATCGGACGGAGCGATGTGCGAACGGGGGCGGGTCATGGAACAAGCGTGACATTGACCAACGCGGGGCGATGTCGGGATTTACCGCATGTGCGCGCCGGAGTAGTCTGATTCGTGGGTGTCCTTGTGAAGCGTCCTTGTTTCTTCGAGTCACCCGGAAGTAGAGGTTGACGGGGATTGTGCCCGAG
>NZ_BAABJE010000009.1:0-96056 GCF_039543145.1 Lysobacter hankyongensis
CGTCGCCGATACGCTCAAGCAACCTACCCGGAGACACCGCGGGCCGCGGCATCGTCTCCCTATTTGGTCTTGCTCCCGGTGGGGTTTGCCGTGCCGGTCCGTTGCCGGACTCGCGGTGCGCTCTTACCGCACCATTTCACCCTTGCCCGCATCCCGAAGGACCGCTGGCGGTATCTTTCTGTTGCACTTTCCGTCGACTCGCGCCGCCCAGGCGTTACCTGGCACCGTGCCCTGTGGAGCCCGGACTTTCCTCGGCATGCGCCCCCATCGAAACGGGAACGCATGACGCGACTGTCTGACCGGCTCTGCGCGGGCATTGTCGCACGAACCGCAGTGCACCCTCCGTCGCGTTTCCGCCGCCGGCGCATCGACCCTCGCGTGAAACACTTCCCGCGCCCGGTTGCGCTACGCTAGGCCTGCCGGCGGTCGACCGCCCGCCAGCGACGACAGGACGTCCTTTCCCGCCCGCCGTGGCCCGGATCATGCCGGGTCGCCGGCATCGTCCGATGCGAGGATCACCGATTGCCGATTGCGCGCGCAGCACGAGACACCCCCGGGACGACCGCCACCGCTCGGCGCAGAACATCCCGCCTGTCGCGTACCACCGTTTTCGCCTTGGCTCTGCTGCTCGTCGGTGTCGTCTGCGAGACCGTCGCCGCGACCGGCGATGGCGCCACCGACCAGCGTCATCCGCTGGAAGTGCGGGCGCTGACCGAACCGCGCGAGGTGCTTGCGGCACTCCCCGCCGCCCGCGGCGCGCTCGCGAAGAACGATCACGAAGGCCTGGCGAAGCTCGCGTTGGCGGAGGCCAATGCCTGCCGCGTCATCGCGGACTATCGCTGCCAGCGCCGCGCCGGCAGCGCCGCCATGGCCGAAGCCGACCGTACCGCGAGCGTCTATCTGCAGGTCCGCGCGCGGATCGCGCAGGGACGCGCGCTGTCGCGGCTCGGCGACTACAACAGCGCCGGGCGCACCCTGGCCGAAGCGCAGCAGCGCCTCGGCACGGCGCCCGACGACGAACTGATGGCCGATGTGCTGCTGGCGTATTCGTCCATCAGCGAGCGGCTGGGCAAACTCGACGAATCCTACCGGTACGCGAAACAGGGGCTGGACCACGCCCCCGCCGCCCGCCTCCCGGAAATGCGGCTGCGGTTGCTGCGCAACATGGCGCACATCGCCTCCGACCAGGGGCGGCCGGAGGAAGCGCGTGCGTTGATGCAGGAAGCCAAGGCGATCCTGCCGACCAACCGCGACCCCAAGCTGACCGCGGAAGTCCTGCTGGAGGAAGCGCGCGCGGCGCGTGCGATGAACGACGCCGATGCGGTCGAGGATCTGGGCAGACGCATCAGCCGCATCGGCGACGACCTGCAGAACACCCAATTGCACGGGCTCGGCTACGAAACCACGGCGCAGGCGCTGCAGATCCGCGGCGAAAACGTCGCGGCGCTGGCGCTGTACCGCAAAGCACGTGCCGAATTCGCCGAATTGAAACTGCAGCAGGACGAGTTGCGCACGACGCGTGCGATCGTCGACCTGCAGCTCAAGGGCACGCAGCCGGAGACGCTGCCCGAGTCGATCGCGCGACTGATCGCGCTGGGCGACCAGACCAATCGCACGGAGCGCGAAGCGGCGGCCGCGGACTTCGAGGAACGCCTGCGGTACGCCGAGAGCGACGCCGAGCTCGCGCGCGCCAACGCCAAGGCCGAGAACGAACGGCTGCGCGCGGCGGTCAGCGAGAACCGGTTCCGCTTCACGCTGGTGGTCGGACTCCTCGTGCTGTGCACGCTCGGCGTGGTCGTGGCCCTGTACGCCCAGCAGCGCAGGCACGCGGCGATGATGCGCGAGCGCGGGCGCGAAATGGAGATCGCGATCTCCACCGATTTCCTCACCTCCGTCTACAGCCGCCGCTACATCACCGAAGCGGGAGAGCGCGCCTTCCAGCGCACGCGCGACGATCCGAGCGGCCATGGGCTCGCGGTGGCGATCGTCGACATCGACCACTTCAAACGGATCAACGACCGCTTCGGGCATGCGGTCGGCGACGACGTCCTGAAGGCCGTTTCCGCCGCGATGCGGGCGGTCTGTCGCGATTCCGACCTGCTCGGCCGCTACGGCGGCGAAGAGTTCGCGGTGCTGTTGAACGGCATCCAGCCCGGACATGTGGCCCCCGCTGCCGAACGCCTGCGGGCGGCGGTCGCCGGCGCCATCCTGTCTCACGAGGGCGAGACCATCGCGCCGACCGCATCGATCGGCATCGCCTGCCTCACGCCCGAAGATCGCGACTTCGATCAATTGCTGATCCGCGCGGATCGCGCGCTGTACGAAGCGAAGGCGCAGGGGCGGAACCGGGTGGTGCTCGCCTGAGGGATGCGCGGTCGCGACTCAGCCGGTCGCGACCGCGTACAGCGCCTTCCTCGGCGCGCCGGTCAGCTCCGCAGCCAGCTTCGCCGCGGTCGACGGCGGCAGGTGTTCGATCAATTTGGCGTAGACGCGTCGGCCTTCGGCGAGCTGCGCGTCGGCCTCATCGGTGATGCCCTGGATCAGCAGCACGAACTCGCCCTTGCGCTGGTCGGCGTCGGCGACGACCCGGGCATGGAGTGCGGCAAGGCTGCCGTCGAGCACGGTTTCGAACAATTTGGTGAGTTCGCGGGCGATCGCGGCGGGACGGTCGGGACCGAAGGCGGCGACGGCGTCGGCGAGGGTCTCGTCGATCCGGTGCGAGGATTCGTAGAAGATCAGCGTGCGCGCTTCGCCGGCCAGCCGCGCGAGGCGCTCCCGGCGGGCGCCGGCCTTGGCCGGGAGAAAGCCTTCGAAGGCGAAGCGATCGCTGGGCAGCCCGGCGACGCTGAGCGCGGCGATCAGCGCGCTGGGGCCGGGAATCGGGCTGACCCGGAGGCCGGCCGCGCGGGCGGCGGCGACCACGCGGAAGCCCGGATCACTGACCAGCGGGGTGCCGGCGTCGGAGACCAGGGCCAGCGATTCCCCGGCCTGCAGCCGGGCGACGATGCGCTCGGCCAGGCCGGCCTCGTTGTGTTCGTGCAGGGCGACCAGCGACTGCTCGACGCCGTAGTGCGCGAGCAACTGGCGGGTGTGGCGGGTGTCTTCGGCGCAGATCGCGGCCACCCCGCGCAGGGTGTCCAGCGCCCGCGGCGACAGATCGCCGAGGTTGCCGATGGGCGTGGCGACGACGAAAAGGGTTCCGGCGGCGCGCGCGGCGGTGGGGCTGGACATGGCGTGCGGCTCGCTCGGCTTCGTCGTGGGCGGGTAGAATCCTAACAGGCGGTCGATCGACCCCTATTCACTATTCCAAGGGTTGCGGCGATGGCGAAGGCGATGCGGTCGAAAAAGACGATGGCGTGGTTGTGTGCAGGCATGATGACCCTGGGCCTGTCCGCCTGCGTGCCGACCCAGACCAAGCCGAACAAACCGGTCGCCCATCGCGTGAATCCGGCCATCGCCCAGGCCTCGGCGCTGGCGAAGAACCACGAAACCCTGAGCGGCCAGGCGAAGACCGACGCCGCGCACGAGATCGAGCGCCTGATCGCCGGTCTCGACAACGCGACCCTCAGCGCCGAGGCGGCGATGATCGGCAGCGGCGATCCGGTCTACAACTTCATCGGCCGCGAACTGCTGCGCCGCGGGCTGCCGCTGCCGCGGCCGTTCGACCGCGAAGGCAACTGGCGCTTCAACGCCGGCGACCGCGCGCCCGCCGACCGCGACGGCTATCGCCCGCCGCGCAAGCTCGCGGTGCTGCTGCCGCTGACCGGCAGCATGGCCACCGCCGCCTCGCCGGTGCGCGACGGCCTGCTCGCCGGTTACTACGGCGAACACCGCCAGCGCCCGGAAATGGTCTTCTACGACACCACCGGCACCCCGGCCGGCGCGGTCGCCGCCTATCAGAAAGCCGCCGCCGAGGGCGCCGATTACGTGCTCGGCCCGCTGGGCCGCGACGAAGTGGGCGCGCTGTTCAAGGACACGTCGCTGACCGTGCCGTTGCTCGCCCTCAATCGCGGCCCCGTCGCGCCGCCGAACGGCAACGCCAGCTTCGCGCTGGCGCCCGAGGACGACGGCATCGCGGCCGCCGAATATCTGCTGTCGCGCAAGGTGCGTCGCGTGCTGGTGCTGGTCGGCGGCGACGACGGCATGCGCCGCAGCGTCGCCGCGTTCCGCGAGCACCTGGGCAGCCGCGGCGGCAGCGTGGTCGACACCGTGGTCGTCGCCGAGAAGCCCGCGGACAGCACCGCGGCGCTGCAGGCCGCGATGCAGAAGGAAGGCGGCGTCGACGCAGTGTTCATCGCACTCAAGGGCGCACAGGCACGCGCACTGGCGCCGCAGCTCGCCGCGGCCGGCCTCGGCGCGAAGCCGCGCGTGGCCACCGCGCAATTGCTGTCGGGCACCGGCAAACCGGAGCAGGACAAGGCGCTGGACGGCATCGCCTTTCCGGCCGAAACCTGGTCCGTGCAGGGCATCCACGGGCTGCCGTCGGCGGAAGCCACCGGCAAGGGCCTGAACACGGCGCGCGGCCCGGCCGCCAAACTGTTCGCGTTCGGCTACGACGCCTGGCTGCTCACCGGTTATCTCGAACGCCTCGCGAGCGACGCCAACGGCAAGGTCGACGGCGCCACCGGCGCGCTGCGCATCGACGGCTTCGGCAACATCGTCCGCAGCCCGGCCTGGTCGACCTTCAGCGACGGCCAGGTCGTCGTCGCGCGCAGTGGCGACTGAAAACCGGCGCACGCAGGGCGCGCGCATCGAAGCGCTCGCCCGCGATTTCCTGCAGGACCGGGGCCTCACGCCGGTCGCCGCCAACGCGAACTACCGCGGCGGCGAACTCGATCTGGTGATGCGCGACGGCGACACGCTGGTGTTCGTCGAAGTGCGCTATCGCCGAAGCGCGGGTTTCGGCGGCGGTGCGGCATCGATCGGTGCCGCCAAGCGGCGCAGGACCGTGCTTGCGGCCGAACTCTTCCTCGCCGGTCACCGCGAATACGCCCGCCTGCCCTGCCGCTTCGACGTGATCGATGCCAGCGGCGATGCCGACGCGCCCGATTTCGACTGGCTGCGCGACGCGTTCCGCGCGGACGACGCGTGATCCGCGAACGCTTCCACGGCCTTGGCGAAGCGCCGACCGGGATGCTGGCGGTCGATCGCGTCTGCTGGTTCTTCGCGGTCTGAACCGCGGCCATGCCGACCATCTTCACCCACGTCGCCGTGCCGCTCGCGCTGGCACTCGCGCTCGGCCGCAAGGCGCTGTCGCCGCGACTGGTGGCCGCCGGTGCGTTCGTCTCGATCCTGCCGGACTTCGACACCGTCGCATTCAAGCTCGGCATCGCCTACGCCGATCAGTTCGGGCATCGCGGCGCCAGCCATTCGCTGGCGATCGCGCTGGCGGTCGGCCTGCTCGGCGCGATGGTCGCGCCGTGGCTGCGGACGACGCGCGGACGGGCGTGCTGTTTCCTCGCGTTCTGCACCGCGTCGCATCCGCTGCTGGATGCGCTGACCAGCGGCGGACTCGGCGTCGCGCTGCTGTGGCCGTGGTCGCACGAGCGCTTCTTCGCGCCGTGGCGGCCGATCGCGGTGTCGCCGATCGGCGTCGGGTTTTTCAGCGCCCGCGGCATCGCGGTGCTGTGGTCGGAATTGCAGTGGGTGTGGTTCCCGTGCGCGATGCTGGCGCTGCAATGGGCGGCGATCCGCAAGCATGTCGTCGAACGCCGCGCCTGGCGGCAACGACCGTAGCCGCGAGGCATACAATCCGGTCATGAGCGACCTGCCCGACGACCTGCTCCGCACCCTCGCCGCAGCGCTCGGCGACGGCTTCCGCCTCGATGCGGACGAGCGGTTGACCTACGGTTACGACAATTCGCGGCGGCATGCGCTGCCGGATGCGGTCGCGCTGCCGACCACCCGCGAACAGGTCGTCGCGCTGGTCCGCGCATGCCGCACGCATCGCGTGCCGGTGATCGCGCGCGGGCGCGGCACCAACACCACCGGCGCGGCGGTGCCGACCGCAGGCGGCATCGTGGTCTCGTTCGAACGCATGCGACGGATCGTCGACGTGCGCCCCGGCGACCGCTGCGCGGTGGTCGAACCGGGCGTGCTGAACGGCGATCTGCAGCGCGCGCTGAAGGCGCACGGGCTGTTCTGGCCACCGGACCCGACCAGCGCCGACTTCTCCACCGTCGGCGGCAATCTCGCCTGCAACGCCGGTGGTCCGCGCGCGGTGAAATACGGCGCCAGCCGCGACAACGTGCTGGCCCTGACCGCGGTGACCGGCAGCGGCGCACTGATCCACTGCGGCAGCGCGACCACCAAGGGCGCGACCGGTTACGACCTGCAGCGGCTGCTGGTCGGCAGCGAAGGCACGCTGGCGCTGATCGTCGAAGCGATGCTGAAACTCGCGCCGCTGCCGGCATCGCGTCGCGCCATCCGCGCGCGCTATCGCGACGTCGAATCGGCCGCGGCCGCAGTGGCGCGACTGATGGCGCAGCCGACGACGCCGTCGATGCTCGAATTCATGGACGGCGACGCGGTGCGGCTGGCGCGCGAGATCGGCGGCGCCGATCTGCCCGCGGACACCGGCGCGCTGCTGATGATCGAAGCGGACGGCGACGCGCACACGCTGCCGCATGCCATCGACGCATTGATCAGCGCGGCCAGGGGCGATGGCTGCCTGGAAGCATTGCCCGCCGCCGACGAGGCCGCGCGCGAACGCCTGTGGGCCGCACGCAAGGCGCTGTCCCCGGCCCTGCGCAGTCTCGCGCCGGGCAAGATCAACGAAGACGTGGTGGTGCCGGTGTCGCGCATCCCCGCGCTGGTCGCGGGCGTCCGCACGATCGCGCGCGACCGCGCGCTGCCGATCGTCTGCTTCGGACATGCCGGCAACGGCAACCTGCACGTGAATCTGATGTACGACCCCGCCGACGCGGATCAGCGCGCGCGCGCGCAGACCGCGATGGCCGACGTGTTCGCGCTGACGCTCTCGCTCGGCGGCACGCTCTCCGGCGAGCACGGCATCGGCCTGGCGAAGCGCGACTTCATGCCGCAGGCCATCGACGCGCCGACGCTGGCGATGATGCGCGCGGTGAAAACGGCGTTCGACCCTGACGGCATCCTCAACCCGGGCAAACTGTTGCCGCCGTGAGCGATCCGCCGCGCGGTGCGGCCGATCAATCCACGAAGTGATCGTAGCCGCGAGCCGGCGGCGACCATTCGACACCCGTCGCATCGCGGACGACGATGCGTCCCGCGTCCGCGGCGACGATCCGCCCGATCCGCGTCGCGGCGACGTCGCAGCAATCCATCGCGGCCTGCACGGCGAGGCGCGCGGTCTTCGGCGCGGTGAAGCAGAGTTCGTAATCGTCGCCACCCGCGGCCTGCAGCGCGCGCAGCGTCGCGCGATCGCAGGCGGCGCGCAGCGCGTCCGACGCCGGCAGCGCATCGATGTCGATCTCGGCGCCGACGCGGCTCATCGCGCAGACATGGCCGAGATCGGCGAGCAGACCGTCGGAGACGTCGATGCAGGCATGGGCGATGCCGGCCAGCGCCCGTCCCGCGGCGACCCGCGGCGTCGGCCGGTCGAGGCGCGCGCGCAGCGTCGCATCGATGGCCTCGCCCGCCCGCCACTGCCGCAACGCACCCGCGGCATCGCCGAGCGTGCCGGTGACCCACACGTCGTCGTCGACGCGCGCACCGTCGCGACGCAATGCGCCGCGCGGTTCGATCAGGCCATGCGCGGTCACGCACACCGAGAGCGGTCCGCGCGTGGTGTCGCCGCCGACCAGCGCGACCGCGTGTTGCGCGGCGAGCGCGAGGAACCCATCGAGGAAGGCATCGATCCAGGCCGCGTCGGACTGCGGCAACGACAGCGACAGCGTGCACCACGCCGGCTGCGCGCCCATCGCAGCGAGATCGGACAGATTCACCGCCAGCGCTTTCCAGCCGATGTCGGCGGCCGCGGTCTCCGCCGGGAAATGCACGCCCGCGTTCAGCGTATCCATGGCCACGACCAGATGCCGGTCCGGCGGTGGCACGAGGATCGCGGCATCGTCGCCGATGCCGAGCATCACGTCGTCGCGAACCGCGATGCGTGCGCGGATGCGGGCGATGAGGTCGAATTCGGAAGCGCGGGCGGCCATGCGCTATGGTGACACAGGCCCGTCGAACGCTTCGGCGCTCGACGCCCGGCGCCTTCGCTCGACCGATTGGCGAAGCCGGAGGGTTTCTGGAACCATACCGGCTCGCCCGCCGCGACGGTCCCGCGGCGATGCATTTCGGCGGCATGGAGGACGTGGATGACGGACAACCTGTTCAGGCCGGAGGTGAGCCAGGCGCGCGGGGATGCCTGGCTCGGCACCACGCGCCTGCCGTCGACGCGGATCGCCTGGCCGATGACCCTGCTCGCGCTGGCGCTGATCGCCTGCGTGGCCGCGCTGCTGATCTTCGGCCAGCACGTGCGCAAGGTGCGCGTGCAGGGCCTGCTGGTGCCGTCGCAGGGCCTGCTCGCGGCGGTCGCGCCGAACACCGGCGTGGTGACCGCAGTGAAGATCGCGGAAGGCGACACCGTCGATGCGCGTCAGCCGCTGATCGAAATCGCGTCCTCGGTCGAAGGCGCGCGCTGGTCCGCCGGCGAGGCCGGCGCCACCGTCGCCGGCCAGCTCGAACGCCAGCGCGGGCTGATCGAAGCGGACATGGACGTGCTCGCCGCCACCCAAGCGCGCGACACCGGCGCATTGCGCGATCGTCTGGTCGCGCTGCGCGGCGAAATCGCCGCCACCGAACGCACGCTGCAGTTGCGCGAACGCCAGGCGACGCAGGCGCGCGAACTGCTGGAACGCATCCGTCCGCTGCAGCGCGAACGCATCGTCAGCGACGTGCAGATCGCGCAGTACGAAGCCGCCGCCACCGAGGCGCGCGCCGCCGCCGAGGATGCGCGCCAGGCGCGCTCGCAGGCGCAGCGGCGGCTCGACGACGCCGAGACCGCGTTGTCGGCCATCCAGTCGTCGTCGACGCTGCGACGCAACGATCTCGAACGGCGGTTGGCCGATTTGTCGCAGGTCGCCGCGCGCAACGCCGCCGACGGCGGCGCGCTGGTGCGCGCGCCGCGCCGCGGCATCGTCTCCGGGCTGGCGGTGGAGGCCGGACAGTCGGTCGCCCGCGGACAGCGTCTGCTGTCGCTGATTCCGGAGGGCTCGGTGCTGCACGCCGAACTGTGGGCGCCGAGCGATGCGATCGGCGAGCTGGGGCCGGGCACGCGCGTGGCGCTGCGCTACCGCGCGTTTCCGTTCCGCCGCTACGGCGTGCAGTCCGGACACGTGGTGTCGGTCTCGCGCTCGGCGCTGTCGCCGGAGGAAATCCGCAGTCGCAACGGCCTGAAGACCGACGCGCCGGCCTATCGCGTGCTGGTCGCGCTCGACCCGCAGGTCGACCGCAGCAACGGCCGCGCGCTGCCGCTGCGCGCGAGCATGACGCTGGACGCCGATCTGCTGCTGGAAAAGCGCCGGCTCTACGAATACGTGTTCTTCCCCGGCGGCAACACCGGCGAACGCGGCGGGAGCGGCACATGAGCGGCTTCGGGCGGCGCGGCGAGTTGCCGGTGATCCAGCAGAACGAGATCGCCGAATGCGGCCTCGCCTGTCTGGCGATGATCGCGGCGTATCACGGCCACGATGTCGACATGGCCGGCATGCGCCGGCGCTTCGCGGTGTCGATCAAGGGCGCGACGCTCTCGCGGCTCATCGCCATCGCCGACCGTCTCGATCTGGGCGCGCGGCCGCTGCGCGCCGAGCCCGAACATCTGTCCGACCTGCGCATGCCCTGCATCCTGCACTGGGACATGAATCATTTCGTGGTGCTGAAACGCGTCGCGCGCGGCATGGCCGAGATCCACGATCCGGCGCGCGGCGCGGTGACGATGCCGATGGCCGAGCTTGGCCGTCACTTCACCGGCATCGCGCTGGAGCTCACGCCGACCGCGGAGTTCCGCCCGGTGCGCGCGCGCGAACCGATCCGCCTGCGCGCGCTGATCGGCGATGTCGTCGGCTGGCGGCGCGCGCTGGTGCAGGTGTTTTCGCTGGCGCTGGCGCTCGAACTGTTCACCCTGCTGCTGCCGATGTCGATGCAGTGGGTGATCGACCGCGTGCTGGTCTCGGCCGATGCCGAACTGCTGACCCTGCTCGCGCTCGGGTTTCTCGCTGCCGTCGTGTTCCAGTCGGCGATCGCGGCCGTGCGCGGCTGGGTGGTGGCCGACATCGCCGCCGCGTTCGAGGCGCAATGGTCGACGCACCTCGCCGGGCATCTGCTGCGGCTGCCGCTGACGTTCTTCGCGAAGCGCAGCGTCGGCGAAGTGCTGTCGCGGTTCCTGTCGGTGCAGAGCGTGCAGCAGACGCTGAGCACGAGTTTCGTCGAAGCCCTGCTCGACGGCCTGACCGTGGTCCTGGTGCTCGCGCTGCTGCTGGTCTATTCGCCGACGCTGACGGTGTGGGTGATCGTCGGCTTCGCGGTGTACGCGCTGCTGCGCGCATGGAGCTACCGGCGGCTGTGGCGGCTGAAGGAAGGCCATCTCGCCGCCCTCGCCCGCCAGCAGTCGCTGCTGATCGAATCGGTGCACGGCGTGCAGGCGATCAAGCTCGCGAACCAGCACGCGGAACGGCGCGCGCGGCTGGCGAACGCGGCCAACGACGCCTCGCGCCAGGACGCGGCGGTGCGGCGCGCGACCGCCACCTACTCGGCGCTGTCGCGGCTGGTGTTCGGCGCGCAGCGCGTGCTGCTGACCTGGCTCGGCGCGAAGATGGCGCTCGACGGCGGCATGACCGCGGGCACGCTGGTGCTGTGCGTCGCGTATGCCGACATGTTCGCCGCGCGCGCCGGCGGGCTGATCGACAAATTCATCGATCTGCGCCTGCTCGGCGTGCACGCGCGGCGGATCGCGGACATCGCACAGCAGGCGCCGGAGCGCGACACCGTCGGCGAATACGCCGGCCCGACGCCGGAACCGTCGCTGGAGGTGGAGAACCTCGGCTTCCGCTACGGCGAGGACGAAAACTGGATCGTGCGCGACTGTTCCTTCCGCATCGCAGCGGGCGAATCGGTCGCGATCGTCGGCCCGTCCGGCGCCGGCAAGACCACCCTGGCCAAGCTGCTGCTGGGCCTGCTGCCGCCCGACGAAGGCACGGTGCGGATCGGCGGCGTCGACATCGCCCGCTACGGGCTGTCGGCGTTCCGCGCGCGGGTCGGCGCGGTGATGCAGGACGATGCGCTGTTCGCCGGCTCCATCGCCGACAACATCGCCTTCTTCGACCGCGGCGCGCAGCCGGACGCCGTGATGGCCGCCGCGCGACGCGCCGGCATCCACGACGACATCGCGGCGATGCCGATGGGCTACGAGACCCTGGTCGGCGACATGGGCTCGGCCTTGTCCGGCGGGCAGAAGCAGCGCGTGCTGTTGGCGCGGGCGCTGTTCCGCAACCCGGACATCCTGCTGCTCGACGAGGCCACCAGTCATCTCGATGTCGCGCGCGAGCGCCGGATCAACGCCGAGATCGCGGCGCTGCGCATCACCCGGCTGATCATCGCCCACCGTCCGGAAACCATCCGCAGCGCGGACCGCGTGCTGATGGTCGACAACGGGCGCGTCGAAGCGTGGTCGCAGGCGCAGTTCCACGCACGCTCGCATTCGCCGTCCTTGTCGGAATGCGACGCCGTCGACATCCGCTTACGGGAAGTTAACACCCGTCCGGATCGCGCCGAATAGACTCGAATCGTTCCCGCACGGCGCCGACACGGACGCTGCGGGAGCCGGGTCCGGACGTCGTTCCGGATCGTGGTCCGCGTCGCCTGCGATCGCTCCGATCGACGGCGACGCATCAGGACACGATCGTCGGCGAAGGACACCGCAGTACCGCGGCCGGAATTTTCCGGCCGCCGATTCTTCCTCAGGATGATTGAAGGAGTGCACGCAATGTCGAAGTTCGACGAGTCCCAGGACACCACCGTCCGTCCGATCGCCCGTACCGTCGCGCGCGAACTGTCGCAGCAGGAGATCGAGCAGATCGCCGGCGGCAAGTTCCCGATCCACACCCACGCCACCGGCCCGAACGGCGACGATCCGGGCGATCCGGGTACCGCCATCTGAGTTCCAGATCGGTCGCGATTCGACCCGCATGCCGGTGACTCGCCGGCACGCGACACATCGCCCGACACGCCGCGCGACCGCAAGGCGCGCGGCGTTTTCATGTCGTCCCAGCGCCGCGACGGAGCGCGCATGCCGACCCACGCCAGCCCCGGAAACGCACACCTGCGACACGACCGACAACCGCTGATCCTTTCAGGTCTGGCGCACGACGTGCATGCCGCCGCCGTGTGCTGGGCCCTGCGCCGCAGCGGTTACCGGCCGGTCTGGGCGCGGACCCTGGCCGACGACGCGATGACGCCGGTATCGCTGCATGCCGACGATCGCGACGGCCTGCGCTTTTCCGGCGGAATCGATCCCGCGCGCACCTCCAGCGTGTGGTACCGCCGACCGCGTCTGCCTGATGCCTTCGACCGCGTGGCGCCCGCCGATCTCGATTTCGTGCGCGACGAATGGAAACGCCACGTCGAAAACGTGCATGCGACCTGCGCGGCGGCCGGCGACGTGCTCTGGGTCAATCGCCCCGACCGCGGGCGCGCGGCCGAGAACAAACTGCTGCAACTGCAGGCGGCGCATCGCTGCGGTCTGCGCTTCCCCGCGACCCTGATCTCGTCGGATCCCGACGAGATCAGGCGTTTCTTCGCCGCGCACGAACGCATCGTCTACAAGCCGTTCGCGACCCACAGCTGGCGCGATGGCGACGGCCGGATCTACAGCACCTACACCCGCGCGCTCGATGCCGAGGCGTTGCAGGACGACGCCGCGCTGCGGCTCTGCCCCGGCATCTACCAGGCCTGCGTACGCAAGCGCTACGACCTGCGCGTGACCGTCGTCGGGCATCGCATCTTCGCCGTGCGCATCGATACGCCGGCCGCGGAGGACGGCGTCGTCGACTGGCGCGCCGCGTCCCTCGGCGGCGGGTCGATGTCGTCTCGGGTGGCGCTTCCGCACGCTTGGGAAGTCGCGGTGCGCCGGCTGATGAGTACGCTCGGCCTGGTCTTCGGCTGCATCGATCTGGTGGCCGACGAACACGACGAACTGCATTTCATCGAGATCAACCAGGCCGGCCAGTTCCTGTTCGTGGAACACGACGTCCCTGGCGTGCCGCTGCTGCGCGCGGTCGCGGCGATGCTCGCGGAAGGTCGCCCGGACTATGCCCTGGACACCATCGCCGACGTGTCCTACGCCGGCTTCCTCGAAGACCCGGAGCAGCAGGCCTGGTGGGCCGAAGTCGCCCCCGGCATCCGCGGCGCGGACGGCAGGATCCCCGGGGTCAGCGAGGAATGATCGCGTCGAGGCTCAGCGCCGCGACGCCTGCATCTCGACGCTGCGCAACACCGCGGCGACATGGTCGAGCACGCCGTTGACATAGGTGTGGCCGTGCTCGGAACCGAAACGCTTCACCGACTCCACCGCTTCGTTCAACACCACGCGGTACGGCACGTCCGGGCGATGCTTCAGCTCGTAGGCGGCGATCCGCAGCGCAGCGCGTTCGATCGGATCCACTTCCTCGATCGTGCGGTCCAGATGCGGTTCCAGCGCGGCGTCGAGATCGGCGCGATGCGTTTCGATGCCGTGGATGATGTCTTCGAAATAGGCGAGATCCGCGATTTCGCGGGCCTGCTCGTGCGCGAACTGGGTGACGATGTCGCGCGCGGTGGCGCCCGACAGCTGCCATGCGTACACCGCCTGCAGCGCGCGTCGGCGCGCGCGGGTGCGCAGTACGGGATCGACGCCGTCAGGCCGGCGATGATGCGGTTTGCTCATGAGCGGGCCTCCGAAGCGGGCCAGGGACGGCCCGCGCGTTGCTGCGCGGAGCGCTGCAACGGAGTCGCGTCCGGACCTGCGCCGGACGCGGCGAGCGAGCGTCGGACAGGATGTCCGATCGCGCGCGAAAGCATGGCACGGCGATGATGCGGTTTGCTCACGACAATTTCTCCATCAGGTTCGCCATCTCGATCGCGACCAGCGCCGCCTCTTCGCCCTTGTTGCCGTGATTGCCGCCGGCGCGGGCCTCGGCGTGTTCGTAGTGATCGACCGCGAGCACGCCGTTGGCGACCGGCAGGCCGAAGTCCAGCGACACCCGCATCAGCGCGTCGGAACAACCGTCGGCGACCTGCTCGTAATGGCGGGTGTCGCCGCGGACCACGCAGCCCAGCGCCAGGATCGCGACATGGCCACCGGCCGCGGCCAGACGCGCGGCGGTCACCGGCAGTTCCCAGGCGCCCGGCACGCGGATCACGTCCACCGCATCCTCGGCCACGCCGTGGGCGAGGAAGGCCTCGCGCGCGCCCGCCACCAGTTGCTCGGTGATCCGCGGGTTCCAGCGGCTGGCGATGATCGCGAAACGGGCGCCCTCGGGGGCACGCAGATCGCCTTCGAAGTGAGGCATGCGGAGGGCTCGATACGGGGCTCCGCATTATAGGGTGCGCCCCGGCGCACCGGCTCTCCCCGGGGCGAAGATCGCGGCCGATGGCGAAGGATCCGGGCCCCTCAGGGCGCCACGTACTCCACCACTTCCAGCCCGAAGCCGGCCAGGCCGACTTGTTTGCGCGGCGTTCCCAGCACCCGCAACCGGCCCAGGCCCAGATCGGCCAGGATCTGGCTGCCGGCGCCGTTGCGCCGCCATTCGGCCATCGCGCCGCCGCGGGCGGCCGGCGTCTGGCCCTGATCGCCGCGGATGCGAGCGAGCAGGTGCTCCGGCGTCTGCGGCTCGCCCAGCAGCACCAGCGCGCCGCGGCCTTCGGCGGCGATCCGGGCCAGCACATCGCCCACCGCCGGCCCGAAATCGGCCCGCCGCCAGTGCAGGGCATCGGCCAGCGGATTCTGCATGTGCACCCGCACCAGGGTCGGCACGGCGGCATCGGCCTCGCCCTTCAGCAGCGCGAAATGCAGGCAGCGGCTGATCTGGTCGCGATAGGTATGGAGCTGGAACGGCCCGTGCTCGGTCTCGATGCCGCGCACGTCCAGCCGCTCGATGGTGTGCTCGTTGTGCAGGCGATAGCGGATCAGTTCCTCGATCGAGCCCATCTTCAGCCCGTGCTCGCGCGCGAAGACTTCGAGCTGCGGCCGGCGCGCCATGCTGCCGTCGACGTTGAGGATCTCCACCAGCACGCCCGCGGGTTCGAAACCCGCCAGCAGCGCCAGATCGCTCGCGGCCTCGGTGTGGCCCGCGCGGTTGAGCACGCCGCCGGGCTGCGCCATCAGCGGGAAGATGTGGCCCGGCTGCGACAGATCCTCGGGCCTCGCGTCGGGCCGGACCGCGGTGCGGATGGTGTGCGCGCGATCGTAGGCGCTGATGCCGGTGGTCACGCCCTCGGCGGCCTCGATGCTCACGGTGAAGTTGGTGCCGTGCGGCGAGGTGTTGTCGCGCACCATCGGCGGCAGGCCGAGCTGGCGGCAGCGCTCGCGGATCAGCGACAGGCACACCAGGCCGCGCGCGTGCGTGACCATGAAATTGATGTCCTGCGGCCGCACCAGTTCGGCGGCCATGATCAGGTCGCCCTCGTTCTCGCGGTCTTCGTCGTCGACGATGACCACCATGCGGCCGGCGCGGATTTCTTCGAGCAGCTCGGGAATGCTTGCGAAACTCATGACACCTCTCGTGCGGACAGCAGTCGCTCGACGTAGCGCGCGACCAGATCGACTTCCAGGTTCACCGCGTCGCCGACCGCGGTGCCCGCGAATGCGGTGTGCGACACGGTATGCGGGATCAGCGCGACCTCGAAGCCGGCATCGTCCACCGCGTTGACGGTGAGACTGACGCCGTCGACGCAGATCGATCCCTTGGTCGCGATGTACTTCAGCAGCGGCGCCGGCGCGGCGAAGCGCCAGCGCTGCGCGCGCGCGTCGGCATGCACCGACAGCACGCGACCGATGCCGTCGACATGGCCGCTGACCAGATGACCGCCGAGACGGTCGGTGGGGCGCATCGCGCGTTCGAGGTTCACCGCATGGCCGACCGCCAGCCCGCCGAGCGTGGTCAGCGCCAGCGTCTCGGTGGACGCATCGGCGGCGAAGGACGCCGCATCGAACTCGACCACGGTGAGGCAGACGCCGCTCACCGCGAT
The DNA here is from genome assembly GCF_039543145.1 of Lysobacter hankyongensis. Classification (NCBI taxonomy): domain Bacteria; kingdom Pseudomonadati; phylum Pseudomonadota; class Gammaproteobacteria; order Lysobacterales; family Lysobacteraceae; genus Lysobacter; species Lysobacter hankyongensis. The sequence goes on from NZ_BAABJE010000009.1 coordinate 16,198, forward strand.
GCTCTCGCCCAGCGCCACGTCGGCGAACGGCAGGGTGCCGACGCCGATGCGCAGGCGCAGATCGCCGCCGCGCGGTTCCAGCGCGAGCACCTGGCCCACGCCCTCCACCAATCCGGTAAACATCAGGGTTTCCTTCTCGCATGTACGAACAGCGGCCAACGCAGCGGCACCGGGCCGGCATCGCCCCAGGCCTGCGCGATCGCCCAGGCGTGCGCGGCGACCGGGTCGACGCCATGCGCCTCGCGATGGCGCTTCACCGCGGAGTAACTGGAAAAATAGTCGAGCATGCGCAACAGCGGCCACGCGACCGCGATATCGGACGGCGGCGGCTCGGCGGCTTCGACGGCCACGAAGGGGAACGCGATGTCGGCATAGGCGCGATCCACCAGATGGCGCTCGGCCGGCCACGCATCGCGGATGCGCGCGGCGAACGCGCCGACGCTGTCGCGCAGCGCATCCGGGACCTCGATGTCCTGATAGCCCCAGGCCACCAGCACGCCGCCCGGCCGCAGCACGCGCGCGCATTCGGCGAAGAACGCGCCGCGATCGAACCAGTGCAGCGCCTGCGCGACGCAGACCGCGTCGACGCTGGCATCGGCGAGGCTGCAGCGTTCGGCCGGCTCCATCGCGAAGCGTACGTTGCCGATCTCCGGCGCCTGCGCGATCTGCTGCGCGCTGGGATCGGTCGCGAACACTTCGGCGAACACCGATGCCAGCCCGGCGGTGGCCTGACCGCTGCCGCAGCCGGCCTCCCAGACGCGGCCGTGCGCCGGCGCGATGTCCGCGATCCAGTCGAACAGGGCCTGCGGATAATCGGGACGCGCGCTGGCGTACTGCGCGGCGACCGCCGAGAAGTGATCGGAAAAATGGTCGGGCGAACGAGCGTCCCCCGGCCCCGGATGGCCGGTCCCGCTCACGCCTCGCGCTCCGGCCGCAGCAGCAGGCGCAGATCGTCGCCGAGATGGCGGGTCTCCACCGTCCGCAGGTGCAGGCGCTGGGCCATGTCGTCGATGCGCAGGCCGTCGAACAGCGGGCGCGCCTCGGCGCCGAGCAGGATCGGCGCGACATACAGCAGCACTTCGTCGACCAGCCCGGCACGCAGCAACGCACCCGCCAGGGTCGCGCCGGCTTCGACCTGGACCTCGTTGATCTCGCGCGCGGCCAACGCCTGCAGCACCGCATCGAGATCGAGCAGGCCGTCGCGCATGCCCACCGCCGCGTGCGCGGCGTCGAACATCCGCGGCGGCTTGGCGTCGGGCGCATGGAAATACAGGGTGGACGCATCGCCGGCGCGGACATGGCCGCGGCCGACGGTGGCGAGGCCCGGATCCAGCACCACGCGCAGCGGCGGCACGAACGGCGTGTCGTCGTCGAAGCGCACGGTCAGCTGCGGATCGTCGGCCAGCACGGTGCCGGCGCCGGTAAGCAGCGCGCCGGCACGCGCACGCCAGCGCATCACGTCGCGGCGCGACGCTTCGCCGCTGATCCATTTCGAGTCGCCGTTGGCGAGCGCGGTGCGGCCGTCGAGACTCATCGCCAACTTCACCCGCACCCACGGGCGCCTGCGCTCGATCCGCGACAGGAAGCCATGATTCAAGCGTCGCGCGGCGGCGGCCATCAATCCGTGTCCGACCACGATGCCGGCCGCACGCAGGCGCTCGAAACCGGCGCCGTCGACCTGCGGGAACGGGTCGCGCATCGCCGCGATGACGCGGCCGACGCCGGCGGCGATCAGGGCATCGGCGCAGGGCCCGGTGCGCCCGGTGTGCGCGCAGGGTTCCAGGGTCACGTAGACCGTGGCGCCGCGCGCGCGATCGCCCGCGGCCTGCAGCGCGACGACCTCGGCGTGGGGACCACCGGCGATCGCATGCCAGCCTTCTCCGACCACCTCGTCGCCATGCGCGATCACGCAGCCGACCATCGGATTCGGTTTCGTGGTGTAGGCGCCGCGCTCGGCGAGACGCAGCGCCTGCGCCATCATCGCGTGGTCGGTCGCGGAAAAGGCCATCGCATCAAAGGTCATCGCATCACTCGCGGACATCGCGCCCCCGTTCGTCGCCATCGGGCCAGGTGGGAATCGGCGCATCGCCATCCACCCGCAGTTCCATGCGCTCGAATGCCGGTGCCGAATGACGCACGCAGCGACACGCCACGCACCGCGGGAGCGCGTTCACCGCTTCTTCTTGTCCTTGTCGGCGTGCCGGTCGAACGGCACCACCTCGCCGCCGAGCAGCGGCAACTGCCCCTCGCCCGGCAGTTCGCGCTCCAGCCGATCGAGTTCCTCGCGGAAATCGGCCACGTCCTCGAACGCGCGATAGACCGATGCGAAGCGCACGAAGGCGACGTGATCGAGCTTGCGCAGTTCGCCCATCACGAATTCGCCGACGCGCCGCGACGGCAGCTCGCGTTCGGTGGTCATCCGCAGCTGATGCACGACCGAGCGCACCGCGGCCTCGATCTGCTCTTCCGACACCGGGCGCTTGTGCAGCGCGCGATCGAAACCGTGGCGCAGCTTGCGCGCGTCGAAGTGCTCGCGGCGGCCGTCGGACTTGATGATCGCCGGCAGCTTGAGTTCCACCGTTTCCAGCGTGCTGAACCGCTCGCCACAGGCCTCGCACTCGCGCCGGCGACGGATCGTCGCGCCGTCTTCGCTGACGCGCGAATCGATGACGCGGGTGTTCTCGTGCTGGCAGAAGGGGCAATGCATGTCGGATCGACGTAGGGCGGGCGCAAACCCGCCGATCTCCATTGATCGACCGATACGGCGGGCCGGGGCCCGCCTCACGGGTCGCGTGGGTTCAACCGTAGACCGGGAATTTCCGGCACTGCGCCGTCACCGCCTCGCGGACTCGGGCGATCACCGCCTCGTCCGTCGGCGCGTCCAGCACGTCGCAGATCCAGTGCGCCAGTTCCACGCAGTCCGCTTCCAGGTAACCGCGGGTGGTGACCGCGGGCGTGCCGATGCGCAGGCCCGAGGTGTAGACCGGCTTCTGCGGATCGTTGGGCACCGCGTTCTTGTTGACGGTGATGTGGGCGCGGCCGAGGGCTTCCTCCGCATCCTTGCCGGTGATGCCTTTGCCGATCATGTCGACCAGCATCAGGTGATTCTGGGTGCCGCCGGAGACGATCTTGTAGCCGCGCGCGATGATGGTGTTCGCCATCGCCTGCGCGTTCTTCACCACCTGCTGCTGGTAGGTCTTGAACTCCGGCTCCAGCGCTTCCTTGAACGCGACCGCCTTGGCCGCGATCACGTGCATCAGCGGGCCACCCTGCAGGCCGGGGAACACCAGCGACTGGAACTTCTTCTCCAGTTCTTCGTTGGCCTTGCAGATGATGAAGCCGCCGCGCGGACCGCGCAGGGTCTTGTGGGTGGTGGAGGTGACGACGTGCGCATGCGGCACCGGGTTCGGGTATACGCCGGCGGCCACGAGGCCGGCCACGTGCGCCATGTCGACGAACAGATAGGCGCCGACCTTGTCGGCGATGGCGCGGAAACGCGCCCAGTCGACGACCTGCGAATAGGCGCTGAAGCCGCCGATGATCATCTTCGGCCTGCTTTCCAGGGCGATGCGCTCGACTTCGTCGTAATCGATGAAGCCCTGATCGTTCACGCCGTAGGACACGATGTTGAACAGCTTGCCGGAGATGTTGGCCTTGGCGCCGTGCGTCAGGTGGCCGCCGTGGGCCAGCGACATGCCCAGCACGGTGTCGCCCGGCTTCAGCAGCGCGAAGTAGACGGCCTGGTTGGCCTGCGAGCCGGAATGCGGCTGCACGTTGGCGTAGTCGGCACCGTAAAGCTGCTTGAGGCGCTCGATGGCGAGCCGCTCGGCGATATCGACGTACTCGCAGCCGCCGTAATAGCGCTTGCCGACATAGCCCTCGGCGTACTTGTTGGTGAGCTGGCTGCCCTGCGCTTCCATCACCCGCGGGCTGGCGTAGTTCTCGGACGCGATCAGTTCGACGTGGTCTTCCTGACGGCGGTTTTCCGCCGCGATCGCCGCGGCCAGTTCGGGATCGAAACCTTCGATGCGGGCATCGCGCGGGAACATCGGAACTCCAGGGGGATGGACGATCCGGACATTGTAGCCCACCCCCGGGGCCGGCCCTCCCACGAAAAACGGCGCGCCCGGGAGGACGCGCCGTTCCAGTCGCAGGTGACCAGCCCGGCCCGGCTTCGGGCCGGGCCCGAACTCAGCGGAAGATCACGCTGGCGATCAGGCCGGTGGCGACGGCGACCAGGATGAAGTCGCCGCGGTCGTCCCGACGCCAGTGGTAGCCGCGGGGCGGCGCATACAGGCCGTAGTCCCGGTATTGGCGGTAGTCGTGGACGACATAGGTCGGGGCGTAGCCGCGGGTGTCGTAACGGACGCCGCGCGACCATCGCGGATAGGCATGAGGCGGCGGGCCCGGACGGTAGATGACTCGCGGCGGCGGATTGACATACACGACGCGGTCGCGGTGGTGGCGGTAGCGGCGGTCGTCGTGGCGGCGGTCGTCGTAACGGCGGTCGTAACGATCATCGTCGCGTCGGTCGTAGCGATCATCGTAGCGATGGTCGTAACGGCCATGGTGGTCGCCGCGATCGCGGTGGCCACCGTCCCGTGCCATCGCGGGCGCCGAGACGGCGGCGGCGATCGCGAGGGCCAGGGCCGGAACAATGCGGGTGGCGTATTTCATCGGAGCCTCCTGTCGGCAGGCGTTGTGGTGACGGGCCGAGCATGGCGCGGTTCCGCTGAACGCGTTCCGTCCCGGAGGCGCCCCTTGAAGCCGCCTTGAGCGCGCCTTGAGCGGCCGTTCAGGCCCATCGGCCTGCCGTCACCACGCCCCGGCCCGGTATAATCGCCGGCTATCCTCGACCTTTTTTCGCGGCCCCTGCCCTGCGCAGGCGGCTGCGGCCCGCCCCCGCGGCGGCCACCGTCCGCCGGTGGGGCCGCGTTCGACCGGAAACCCCCATGTCGCAATACATCTACACCATGAACGGCGTCAGCAAGATCGTGCCGCCGAAGCGTCAGATCATCAAGGACATCTCCCTGTCCTTCTTCCCGGGCGCGAAGATCGGCCTGCTCGGCCTGAACGGCGCCGGCAAATCGACCGTGCTGAAGATCATGGCCGGCGTGGACACCGACTTCCAGGGCGAAGCCCGTCCGCAGCCGGGCATCAAGGTCGGCTATCTGGCGCAGGAACCCGAACTCGATCCCAACAAGACCGTGCGCGAAGCGGTCGAGGAAGGCGTCGGCGAAGTGCTGCAGGCCCAGGCCGCGCTCGACGCGGTCTACGCCGCGTACGCCGAGGAAGGCGCCGACTTCGACAAGCTCGCCGCCGAACAGCAGCGGCTCGAAGCCATCCTCGCCTCCGGCGACGCGCACATGCTGGAGCAGCAGCTCGAAGTGGCCGCCGACGCCCTGCGCCTGCCGCCGTGGGATGCGGTGATCGGCAAGCTCTCGGGCGGCGAAAAGCGCCGCGTCGCGCTGTGCCGTCTGTTGCTGCAGAAGCCGGACATGCTGCTGCTCGACGAACCGACCAACCATCTCGACGCCGAATCGGTGGAGTGGCTGGAACAATTCCTCGCCCGCTTCCCGGGCACCGTGGTCGCCGTCACCCACGACCGCTACTTCCTCGACAACGCCGCCGAGTGGATCCTCGAACTCGATCGCGGCCGCGGCATTCCGTGGAAAGGCAACTACACCGAGTGGCTGATCCAGAAGGACGAACGCCTCAAGCAGGAAGAAAACCAGGAGAAGGCGCGCCAGAAGGCGATCGCGCGCGAACTCGAATGGTCGCGCCAGAACGCCAAGGGCGGCCGCAGCAAGGGCAAGGCCCGACTCGCCCGCCTGGAAGAACTGCAGTCGGTCGATTACCAGCGCCGCAACGAAACCAACGAAATCTTCATCCCGCCGGGCGAGCGCCTGGGCAACTCGGTGATCGAGTTCAAGGGCGTGTCGAAATCGTTCGGCGACCGCCTGCTGATCGACAACCTCGACATGCTGGTGCCGCCGGGCGCGATCGTCGGCATCATCGGCCCCAATGGCGCCGGCAAGTCGACGCTGTTCAAGATGCTGATGGGCATCGAGAAGCCGGACAAGGGCACGATCAACGTCGGCCCGACCGTGAAGCTGGCCTACGTCGACCAGAGCCGCGACAAGCTGGAAGGCAACCACAACGTCTTCCAGGAAGTGTCCGGCGGCCTCGACATCCTCAACATCAACGGCGTCGAGATCCAGTCGCGCGCCTACATCGGCCGCTTCAACTTCAAGGGCCAGGACCAGCAGAAGATGGTCGGCACGCTCTCGGGCGGCGAACGCGGTCGCCTGCATCTGGCCAAGACCCTGCTGCAGGGCGGCAACGTGCTGCTGCTCGACGAACCGTCGAACGACCTCGACATCGAAACCCTGCGCGCGCTCGAAGACGCGCTGCTCGAATTTCCGGGCAACACCTTCGTGATCTCGCACGACCGCTGGTTCCTCGACCGCATCGCCACGCACATCCTGGCCTTCGAAGGCGACTCGCACGTCGAGTTCTTCCAGGGCAACTACCGCGAATACGAGGAAGACAAGAAGCGTCGCCTCGGCGAGGAAGGCGCCAAGCCGCACCGCCTGCGCTTCAAGGCCCTGAAATGAGACCCGCGCCCGCCTTCATGGCGGGCGTTTCGCATCCGCCGCGGACGACTTTCCCGAACTGAGGCACAGTTCACCGGATCGGCGCCGTGGGAACGGCCGCAAGTCCTTACGCCCGACACGCGACTTTGAAATCATGACCGAGACCCCGAGCAAGAAGACGCCCGAGCCGATGCGAGGCTTCATCGACCGACTGCAGGACCGCTGGCAGCACGCCGACACCCTCGTGTGCGTCGGGCTGGATCCGGAGCCGGCCAAATTCCCGGCGCGCTTCGCCCACGACCCCGACGCGATCTTCAACTTCTGCCGCGACATCATCGACGCCACCGCGCCCTATGTCTGCGCGTTCAAGCCGCAGATCGCGCACTTCGCGGCGGCGCACGCCGAGGAAGCGCTGCGCATGTTGATCATGCACATCGGCTTCCGTTATCCGGGCATTCCGGTGATCCTCGACAGCAAGCGCGGCGACATCGGCAGCACCGCGCAGCATTACGCCAGCGAAGCCTTCGAGCGCTATGCGGCGGACGCGGTGACCGTGAATCCGTATCTCGGCCGAGATTCGGTACAGCCTTTCCTCGACCGCGGCGACAAGGGCGTGGTGATCCTGTGCCGCACCTCGAATCCCGGCGCGGGCGATCTGCAGGACATGGTCGTGGGCGGCCGCCCGCTCTACCAGCACGTGGCCGAGAAGATCGCCCGCGAGTGGAACGACAACGGCAACTGCGCGCTGGTGGTCGGCGCGACCTGGCCGGACCAGCTGCGCGACGTGCGTGCGCTGGTCGGCAACGTGCCGTTCCTGGTGCCGGGCATCGGCGCGCAGGGCGGCGATGTCGAAGCCGTGGTGCGCAACGCGAAGACCGCGGACGGCACCGGGCTGATCGTCAGTTCCTCGCGCGCGATCCTGTATGCCTCGAACGGCGACGATTACGCCGAAGCCGCCGCGAACGCCGCGCGGACGCTGCGCGACGAGATCAATCGTCACCGCTGAGGTACAGCGGCCTTCAGGCCGCTGCCCTTTGCGGGAGGCGCAGCGGCCTGAAGGCCGCTCTACCTTGCGCGAATTGACGGCTGTGCTACCTGCGCGGCAGCGGCGTTGCGGCGCGCTCCTCGCGCAACACCAGGATACCGTCGAGCATCTCGGCCCATGGGGCCGCGTGGGTCGTGCGGTAGTTGATCGGCCGCGCGGCGATCGTGCCGAGCTTGCGCAGACGTTTGCGGTCGACATACCGCAGTTGCGCGTCGCCGTCGCCGAGCGCGACGGCTTCCAGCGCGTGCGGGGCCGCAGGCGTGAGCGCGTTCGGCGTGCCGGAGGCGCCGGGATTGCCGAACGCTCCGGACCGGGCGGTGAAACCGATGGCCGCCGCGCGGTCGCCGTACGCGGCATGGACATGCGCGCCGAGCGGGCGCATCTCCGGCGCGACGCCATCCAACCGCTTCGCCGCATGCACGGTCGCGCACCACACCATGATCTTCGTACCCTTCGGCCAGCGCGCGCGATGCCACTGCAGCGCTTCGAACATGCCGAGGTCGCGCATGTCGCCATCGCCGTCCAGCGCCATGTCGAGATAGCGCGCATAGGCCACGGCCATCGCCGCGAGCTCGGAGGCCGGATCGATGCCTTTCGATGCGATGGCGGCGCGGATCGCGTCGCTGCATGCGCGCAGGCGACGCTGCGCCGCGTCGTCGAACGGTTGCGCATCGTCGTACCGCCAGCCGTTGTGACGATCGATCTCGGCCCGGCAGGCCGCGACGGGTTCGCCATCGAGCGCGGCCGCGAGCGCGCCGCCGAGTTCGCGACGCGTGTAGTGTCCGCTGATGCCGCCCACCTGCGGGTCGATGCCCGCCACCCGCAGTCGCCCGGCCATCGTCTCCGCGTGCAGGAATGCGATCAGCGGCTGCGCCTCCTGCGCGCGCGACCACAGCGGACCGATGGCGTCGGCCAGATCGCCCGCGGTCGCGGTGCCGGCGTCGACCGCGCGCGCATGCGCCAGCAGATCGTAGAACTGACTCTCGAAGACCACCGCGCCGAAACCGCAGCGCGCGGCCAAGCGCTTCACGAGTTCGGTCTTGATCTCGAACGTGTGCCCGCCGCCATGGTTCGCGTCCTCGCCGAGCAGCACGATGTCCCTGCGGCAGACGTCGCGGACGAGACGATCGATCTCGGCGGATGCGCGCCGATCGAAGACGACGGCAGCGTCGACGGACGCATCGCTGGCGCGCGCCGCGCCGGCAACGGCGGCGAGGAGCCCGAGTGCGAACGCCAGCGCGGCGAACATCGTCGGCGTGTCGAGACCGCCCGCGCTGCGCGCGGGATGACGGAGGCGTTGCGCGAAGATCAGGAAAGTCATCGAAGTCCTTTCGTCCGCACTACGTGCGGCCGGAGACGACCAGCACGACGATCACGAGAACGGACAACAACGCCATGTTGATGAGCAGATACAGCACATAGCCCAGGATCGCGCGGAGCGCCGAATTCCAGCGCGGCAGGGTCGCGAACAATTGCACCATCGAAAACACGCCGTAGGCGATGGACAGCCACAACATCCAGCCGGCCGCGCCGGGATACCAGCGCTGCACCGGAATCGACAGCCCCCACAGGACGAAGGTCTGTGCGGTCAGGAAGGCCGTGATCACCAGCCATTCCGGATAATTCAGATTGCGGCACCGCCAGAACGCCAGCTTGAACGCCGCGGCCTCCAGCGGCAACAGAAGCAGCGTGACCGCGGCGAAATGATGGCTCATCCATCGATTGACGGCATTGACGACTTCGAGAATCCGCGCGGGATCGGCGGTGCCGCCGGCGTCGGCGCCGCCCCCTGCCCGGAAAAGGTTTCCGCCCATGACCTCGCTGCCGATGACGAATCGGCTGAGGAAGACCACTGCGGCGGCCGTGATCATGATCAGCAGCAGTGGTTTCACGTGATGCGCCCGCCGCCCATCGATGTAATCGCGGATCAGATGGCCGGGGCGGATCATGAGGTTCTTCAGCGTGTACAGGAGGCCGCGATCCATGTGCAGCACGCTGTGCTCGATTTCGTGGCCGAGGAAATGCCAGTCGATGCGATGCGCCGGCGTGGGCTGACCACAGGCCGGGCAGAACGTCTGGTCCGCGCCGTCGATGGCGCGGTCGCAGTTGGCGCAAAGGCCCGAATCCGACATCTTCACTGTCCCCAGCGAGCGATGGCCCGACCGATCTTCTTCATCAGCGCGAACGCACCGCGCGCCCATATCATCATCCACACCGCCGCGCGCGTCGACACGCCGTGACGCGGCGCGTCGAACTTGCGGAAGTAACGCCAGAGGCCGCGGTGCTTGTGCCATTCGACGAACAGCGGCCGGCTGCGGCTGGAGACACCGCGCACGTGCACCACGCGGACATCGTTGGCGACCGCGACGCAGGCCCCGGCGTCGCGCGCGCGGCGGCACAGGTCGAGGTCTTCGGCATGCAGTCGATATCCCTGATCGAATCCTGCGAGACGTTGCAGCAACGTGCGCGGCAGGTACATCAGCGCGCCGGAGATCGCGGGCACGCGTTGCAGCGGCTGCGCGTCGTCGACGGCGATCTCGATCCGCCGCGCGGCGGCGCTGCGGAGCATGGCCGCGAAGTCGGGATCGCGCCTGCGCGCGGCGCCGTCGCGCACGCCGGCCTCGTCGACAAGATCGGCGCCCAGCAGCGATTCGCCTTCGCAGGTCCGCGCATGCGCGCGCAGCCGCGACAGCGTATCGGCCTCGACCAGACAATCCGGATTGACGAACGCCACCCACGGAGCGTCGCAATCGTCCGCACCCTGATTGCAGGCGGTGCCGAATCCCGGGTTGTCGGGGTTGGCGATGAACCGCAGGCGCGCATCGGCCAGCGCATGCCGCTGCACGATCTCCAGGGTGCCGTCGTTCGATGCGTTGTCGACAACGCGGATCTGGGCGACGCCGGCGGCGGCGCGCAGGCGCCCCAGGCATTCGCCGATGGTCTCGGCGCTCTGGTAGGTCACCACGACGACGGCGATGTCCGGCGCGTCGTTCATGCCGCGCCCTCGCCCGCCGCGTCCTCGCCCGCCGCGTGCTCGTTCTCGCCGGCATCGCCGAACAGATCCGGCTGGGTGCGGAGCTCCGCATTCTCGAAGGCGTGGCCGAGCGACGCGCGCAGCGCGTGCAGCGGATCCTGCATCAGGAACTGCGCCAGCCGCGCATGCCAGGTGGGCCAGCGCACGCCGAGGGTTTCGACGTCGTCGCCCAGCGGCCGGCCCTCGCCGCGACGGGCGACGAACGCGGTCTCGCACAGCGCGTTGCGCCAGCCCAGTCCGGCCATGCGCAGCGACAGATCGATCAGCGCGACGTAGGACGAGGCGTAGCTGGCGGCGTCGAGACCGCCCGCCTTGCGCCGCGCGCTGCCGCGCAGGAACAGGGCGTGATCCACCGCGGCGGGCAGTTCGGGATGATGCGGCGGCAACGTGGCGGCGGCGCGCGCCAGCCGCGCGGGTTCGTCGGGCACCGGCATCACTTCGCCGACGCGCGGCCAGGCCGCGGTTTCGCCGGCATTGCACCAGGGCGTGGCGGTGGCGATGGCGGGATCGCGGGCGGCGCAGGCGGCCAGCTGGTTCGCCCAGCCGGGGCACGGCACCGCGTCGCTGGACAACACCAGCACGTCGACGTCGCCGCAGGCCTTCAGCATGTCGTCCAGATGCGCCGCCTCGCCGATGCTGCGCGGGCGGCGGGTGTAATCGGCCTGCAGCGCGGTGCGCGCGAGCCAGCGTTCGACGATGGCGAGGCCGCGCGGACCGGCCTGCGCGTCGTCGGCGAGCCACACGCGCGTGCCGGCGGGCGTACCGGCGTCGAGCGCGGCGAGGCAGGCGTCGAGGGCGTCGTCGTCGACGCCCACGGGGACCAGCACGACCGGGAGCGCGCTCATGCCACGCCCGTCTTCACGCCCCGGCCTTGGCCGCCGCCGTCAGCGATGCGGCTGCGAAACGGGCGGATCCGCCTTCGGCAGCGGCTGCATCGCGCGGAAGCGACGCGAGTACTCGTCGGTCATGTCGCGCGCGGCGCGCGGATCTTCGATCAGCGTCGGCGTGATCAGGATGATGATCTCGCTGCGGCGCTTGGTCGTGCTCTGGCGTCCGAACAGGCCGCCGACCACCGGCAGCCGGCTGAGGCCGGGGAAACCGCTGGACCCCTTGCTGTCGGTATCGGTGATCAGGCCCGCCAGCAGCACGGTGTCGCCGCTCTGGATGACCGCGCTGGTCTTCATGCGGTTGGTGCTGATGCGCACGTTGCCGTTGTCGTCCGGCTCGCCGCGCGGCGCGCTGACTTCCTGCACCAGCTCGACGAATACCGTGCCGTCCTTGGTCACGCGCGGACGGACCTTGAGGATGGTGCCGGTGTCGAGGTACTGCACCTGGCTGGTGGTGTTGTTGCTGCCGAGGATCGGATTGATCGAGACCGACGTCACCGGGATGCGGTCGCCGACGTTGAGCGTCGCTTCCTGGTTGTTGCGGACCATGATCGAGGGGGTCTGCAGCAGCTTCACGTCGCTGACCGCATCCAGCGCCGAAATCACCGCCGCGGCGTTGCGGCCGAGGAAGGTCCAGGCCAGGCCCGGATTGGTGCCGCCGGCCGGCTTCACGCTGCCGGCGAGGGTGCTCCAGGTGTCGCGGCCGACGGCGCTGGGCAGACCGTTGTCGGTCACCGCGCGCTCGAAGAACCAGTTCACGCCGTAGGACAGGTCGCCGCTGAGGTCGACCTGCACCACCTGCGCTTCGATATGCACCTGCAGCGGCAGCACGTCGAGCTTCTCGATCACGTCGAGGATCGAGCGCCACGCCGACGCGGTCGCGCGCACCAGCAGGGTGTTGTTCTCTTCGATCGCGGAAATCGCGACCTTGTCGCCGCCGACTTCGAGGGTCACGCTGCTGCTGCCGCCCTGCGACGGACCGAGCGAGAGCGAACCGCTGCCGAGACCGCCGCCACTGTTGCCGCTGCTGCCGAGGCTGCCGCTGGCGCTGCCGAGATCGCTGCCGTCCTTGCTGCCGCCACCGTCGCCGCCACCGATCATGGTGGTCTGCGCGCCGGGAATCAGCGAAAAACCGCCGCTGTCGCCGCCGCCGCTGCGGCCGCCGCCAGCGCCGAACACCTCGCTCAGACGCACGGCGAGTTCCTTGGCGGTGACGTACTTGAGTTCGTAGGAATACAGACGCACGCCTTCGCCGGCGCCGTCGATGCGTTCGATCCACTGCTCGATGTCGTCGAGGTAGTCGGCCTGCGACGTGATCGCCAGCACCGCGTTGGCGCCGTCCAGCGGCATGAAGCGGAACATGCCGGCGACCGGCGACTTGCTCTGCTCGCCGAAGACCTTCTCCAGATCCTGCACGACCTTGTTGGCCTTGCTCGACTGCAGCGGGAACACGCCGACCGACATGCTCGACATCCAGTCGACATCGAAGATCTCGATCGTGCGCAGGTAGTTCTCCAGCTCGGCGCGGGTGCCGGCGATGGTCAGCAGGTTGCGGCCGGCATCGACGGTGACGATCGCGTTCGGACGGGCATAGGGCGTGAGCAGCTTCTTCATCTCCTCCGCGGAGATGTAGCGCAGCGGCACCACCCGGGATTCGAAGCCGCGCGCGCCCTCGGGCGAGCCGGTGCGCGGGGTGACGACGCCGGTGCCCAGCGCCTGGTCGGCGGGCACGATGCTGTAGCGGCCGTCGCCGTAGATCATGCGCGCGTTGTTCCAGCCGAGGATCATCTCCAGCACCGACAGCGCCTGCGCCGCGCTGACCGGCTTGGGCGTGGAATAGGTGACGGTGCCCTGCACGTTCGGGGCGATGGTGTAGTTCTGGCCGAGCATGTCGCCGAGGATCGCCTTGACCACGGCGTGCAGCGATTCGCCTTCGAAGTTGAAGCGCGCTTCGCCGCCGGTGGCGCCGATGTCGGGCATCGGCGCGCTGGCCGCGGCGCTGTTGATGACCTGGCCGTTGCCGCGGCGGATGCGCGGACGCGGGCGACCGTTCTCGTCGAGCGCGTCGTCCTGCGCGGCCAGGGGCTCCTTGCGCACGGCATCGGCGTCCGCGGCCGGCACGTCGCTGCTGCGCACCGGCCGGTCCTCGGCGCGGTACAGCTTCGGCATCGGCGTCGCGGCGCAGGCGGCGAGCATCGCGCTGAGCAGGGCGGCGAAGAAGGCGGTGGCGGTGGATCGCAGGGTCATCGTGGAGATCTCAGGGAGTTTGTCCCGGTGCGGCACCGGGGGACTGCGCTTCTTGCGCGGCCTGTTGGCGGAGCTGGGCGCGACGCGCCTCGATCCGCCGGCGGATGGCGTCGAGCTGGGCTTCGGTGGACGCCGGAGCGGCGGGCGGCGGGGCCGGCGCGGCACCGGCGACCTGGGTCGGCGGCGGGGGCGGCGGGACCACGCCCTGCGGGCCCACGCCGGCGCCCGGCTGACCGGGCTGCGGCGTTTCGTTGATCACGCCCGAACCCGGCGGCGGCGGTACGGCGGCGACCGGCGGCGGCGCTGCGCCCCCCACACCGTTGAACACCCGCAGTTCCAGGGTCTTGTCGCCGTCCGGGCCGCGGAACACGGCCTGGCGGGGCAGCAGCGAGGCGAGAGTCCACTGCGGCGCGGTTTCCACCGCATCGCCCACCTTCACCCGGACCGGCTGCGCGCCGTCGGCGGCCGGCTTGAGAATGGCCAGTTGCAGGTCGCCGGCGATCATCACGCTGGTCAGCGTGTAATCGAAGGTATTGGCCTGGGCCTCGTCGCCACCGCCGCCGATCCGGAACTCCTGCGGCTTGCGGTTTTCGGCGAACACCGGCCGCGCCGCGATCTCGGCGTACATCGCCTGAGGGCCCGGACGGTCGGCACGGGGAATCGTGGTGGACGGCAATGTCTGCGGTGCGGTGTCTTCGGACACGTCGCCGAGACGTCCACCCAGGCCGAACAGCGCGGCCACCCAGAGGCACACCGCCCATCCGGCGACGCCGGCGAGCAGCCAGGTGCGGGGGCTGAGACTATCGACGCGCATCGGCGGAGCCTCCTGCGGCGGGCGCGACATAGCCGTACAGATCGAAGCTCACGTCCAGACCGCCGCCGGTGGGCGCCTGATCCGGCGTGAAATAGAACCGCTGCGCGGTGACGTTGAGGTTGTCGACGAACAGCCGCGGCGAACCGCTTTCCAGCGAATGCAGCACGCTCGCGAGCTCCGGCGTGCCGCACTGCAGACGGACCTGCACCACCGCGCGGGCGAAGCGTTCCTTGCGCGGCTCGGTCAGCGGCGAACGGTTCTGGATCGCGCAGCTGCGGTTCTTCGGGCTGGCCTGCTGCACCGCGGTTTCGAGGCGCTGGATCAGCGCCGCGGTCGCGAGTTCGGTGCTGCCTTCGGCCATGAAGCCGGGCAGTCGCGCGGCCTGTTCGCGCACCGCGCCGAGGCGCTTGCGGATCTCCGGCGCCTGTTCCAGCGTGGCGAGCGCACGCGCATCGCGCTCCTTGAGGCTGTCGATGCGGTCCTGCAGTTCCAGCATCGGCACCGTCCACCACGGGTGGACCAGCACGAAATAGGCGACCAGCAGCAGCGCAGCCAGCAGGCCGAGCGCGGCCCAGCGCTCGCGCGCGGGCACGGTCGTCGTGGACGAGGTCGCGGCGACCGGGGTCATGGTGCGCGCTCCGTGTTGCCGCCGTTGCCGCCGCGGGGTTTGTCCTTGCCGCCAGGGGGCGCGGTGACGGCGAGCTCGGCGGAAAGATTGAAGCGGTCCTTGCCCTTGGTCGGATCGGGCATCAGCGCGCCGGTGATGTTCATCGAACGCCAGAGCTTCGAGGATTGGAGGCGTTCGACCAGTCGCGGCGCTTCGGGGCTGAGACCGATGATCATGATCCGCTCGCCTTCGATCGAGATCTTCTCGAGATAGGTGTTGTCGGGCAGGCGGCGGGTGATGTCGTCCAGCACCTCGACGGTGCTGGGGCGGCCGCTGCGGGTCTGCTGCAGGAAGCGCATGCCCTCGACCAGATCGACCAGTTGCTTCTTCTCCGCCGAAACCTTGCGCGCCTGCGCGCTGCGGCGCTTGGCTTCGGCCTCGAAGGCGTCGGCCGCGGCCTCGCGGTTTTCGCGGATCTGCCACAGTCCGGCGCCCACCGCGACCAGCGCGACCGCCGCCAGCGCGGCGTTCCAGACGGCGCGGGGGTCGCGGCGACGGCGGCGCTGCGCGCCCGGCAGCAGGTTCACGCCCAGCGGCAGGCCATCGGCGCCGGCCATGTCCACGCCCGAGAGCGTGGCGCCGATCGACTCGCCCATCGCGGCCAGCGCCTGGGTCAGGCTGGCGCGCGGCACCACCACCAGTTCGGCGTCGATCTGCCCGTCGCCGCGGCGGCCGAGCAGGCGGGCGTCGTAGTACACCTCGTCCGGCGAGAACGGCGTTTGCCGGTCGATTTCGAAGCCCAGCACCTCGCGCAGGCGATCGGCGGCGGCGGCGGGCAGGGTCAGGCGGCGGCGCAATCCGCTGCGGGCAGGCAGCAACAGCCAGCGCGGCAGGCCGTTGATCCGCGGCGACAGGATCCGGGTCAACGGTTCCTCGCCTGCCGCTTCGGCGGCGCCCCAGGGCAGTTCGGCGAGTTCGCGCAGCGCGACGCCACCGGGCTGCGCAGGCAGGGTCAGGGCCAGCGACAGCTGGTCGCCCTCGCCGCGCAGCAGCAGGCGCTGCTGGGCCAGGCCGAACACCGCCCGCAGCCGCGGCGGCAGCCAACTGCCCAGCGCGTTCAGCCACCAGGCGAGGAAGCCGCGCAGGCCCGGCCATGCACGGCCGAATCCGGCCTGCGGAGTCTTCGGGGCGCCCCGGGCGGGTGTCGCGTTGTCGGCGGAAGTGCTCAGAACCAGTCCTCTACCAGTGTGTCCTCGATCAATGAGAAAGCGGGCCGCCGGAACGGCTCGCCACGGATGCACGACCACGAATGCGCGACCACGGAAAGCATGACCTCCGGGGCCCCGAAAGGTTCGACGCGCCGACGGACATGCGACGGTGCGGGGTCGAGGCGCGTCCCGGAGTCATCGCAGGACGGCACCTTCTTCCCAGCGCAGCGGCGTGTAGGCCGAGCCCGGCAGGCCGCTGTTGCCGGCGCGCACGACGGCGCGCAGGACCGAGACGCGACCGCCACGCAACCGCGCCCGGCTGTCGATACTATACGTGCCCGTGCCGGCACCGACGAGCGCCCCGGCCTCGCCCGGCTGCCTCGGTCGGCGACGTTCGGCCAGCGTGCGCTCCGGGTCGATGCCCAGCGCCTGCAGCACTTCCGCGCTGGCGTACTGCTCCGACGGCCGGCCCTGTCCGCTGTAGACGGTCAGATGCGGCGCCAGCTTCGCGAACAGCTCCGGGGTCATGCCCAGCACCAGTTGCAGCTCGGCCACGGTCTCGAACGGCGCGTCCTTGGCGCCGTAGGGCAGATCCTCGCTGGCGTAGTCGCCGTCTTCCGCACCGCCTTCGATCTGGGTGAGGCTGTCGGGATCGCGCCAGTCCAGGATCGCGGTCGCGAGCTTCCGCGCCGGCTGGCGTTCGACGCCCACCGCCTGCATCAACCCGGCCAGCAGGTCCAGATCGGCGGCGTTGATGTCGACCTTGCCGGATTCGTCGACGATCAGGATGGTCACGTCGGCATCGCCGAAGCGCCAGGCGTACTCGCGCCCGTCCGGGAGCCATTGCCGGGACTGGTCGAGATCGACCACCCGGGTCATGGCGTATTCCAGCCCGGCGCGCGCGGCCTGATCGGCGACCACGCCCTGGCTGAGCGTGCGTCCCTGCAGATATTCCACCCGCGCGAGCATCGCGAACGCGCCGACCACCGCGGTCAGCAGCGCGATCAGCCACAGCACCAGCAGCAGCGCCGCGCCGGACGCGGTGCGCGGGAGCGACCCGTGGAAACGCGGACGCATCGCCATCAGATCTGCGCCTGCGAGAAGCCGCCGAAGCTGCCGGCCTGCGGCATCGACACCACCACCGGCGGCCAGCGGTCGCCGCGACCGTCGATGATCTCGATCTTCACCTGCAGCGGCATGCGGTCGACCTGCTGCCAGGTGTCCTGCCAGTCGCCGACGCGGTTCTGCGCATCCAACGCGCGGTAGGACAGCTTCACTTCGCGCAGGCCGTCGGCCAGCAGCTCGGGCGGGCGCGGATCGGGCTCCTCGACGATCTCGTTCGCCAGCACCACCGCGAATTCGACCTGCAGGCGGAGGCTGTCGCCGTCCTGGACCACGCGGATGTCGTGCACGTGCGGACCGCCGCGACCGAGATACGCCGGCAGGTCGGCGACGAAGCGGATGCGGTCCGGTTCGCCGGAAAAACGCGCCGGAATGCCGGTGCGCTCGTCGACGTCGTAGGCCACCGGCAGCGCCGAGGCGATGCGCCGGCGCAGGAACCCTTCGACCGCGCGCATGCGCTCGTTGCGCTGCGCCTGCTGCTCGCCGCGGGTGGCCGCGGTGGACGCCGCACGCAGGGTCGCGAAGCCGAGACTCATCGCCCCCGCCAACAGCGCCGTCGCCACCAGCACTTCCATCAGGGTGAAACCATTGGCAGCGCGACGACTCACGGCCCGCCTCCCGTCGCATTGAGGTCGGTGGGCGTCACCAGTCGCAGCGAGCGCAACTGCAGGGTCTGCCGCGGCCCGCCATCGCCCCAGCGCAGGGTCAGATCCAACTGCAGCAATTTCGGCGCACCGAGAATTTCCGTCTGCCGCGGCGGTGCGGAGGGATCGACATACGGCTCCACCGTCATCTCCCACCGGTAGCGCCCGTTCTCCAGCGCGCCGCCGCGCTGGCCCACGGCCAGCGCCTCGCCCACGCCCGCCTGGTCCAGCAGCGATTGCGCATGCAGCGCGGCGCGGCCGTACTCGTCCGAGGCGCGGACCTGTTTCGTCGCATTGGTGAGCGAGCCGAGCAGCAGGCTCATGGCGAAGGCGAGCAGCGCGAACGCGACCACCACTTCGATCAGCGTGTAACCGCGCTGGGTGGCGCGGCGGCGACGCGAGGCGGCGTTCATCGCTGCGCCTCGTTGCGGCGCAGCGCGACTTCGCCGGTCAGCCAGGTGACATCGATGTTCCAGGCGGCGTTGTCGCGGCGCAGTTGGATCTGGCCGCCGGTGGAGGCACCATCCTCGAAGAACAGGATCACGCCCTCGCCTTCCTTCGACTGCACTTGGCGCACGCCGGTGAACACGACTTCGAACGCTTTCGGCAGATCGCCGTGGCGGCCCTTGGCGCCGGTCCAGGTGCGCTGGGCGGGCACGATCGAAAATGTCTGAACGGTGCCGGTGGCGATGGCCTGGGCGCGTGCGAAGCGCAGCTCGGCCACGAGTTCCTTGGCGGCGGATCGCATGCGCAAACCGTCCATGCCGCCGGTCATCGCGCCGACCAGGATCAGGCTGAGCGCGGCGATCAGGGTCACCACCACCAGGATTTCGAGCAGGGTGAAGCCGCGCGCGATGCGCGGCCGGCGCATGCGGAGTCGGCGCATGGCGGGGCCGGGCATGGAGCGCCGGGCGCGCGCGATGGTCATGCGGAACGTGTCCGGCGGCAGACGACGGCGACGCGTGGCGGCCCGTTACTGTCCGTAGTGGATGTCGCTGTCGACGCTGCTGCCGCCCGGCTGCCCGTCCTTGCCGTAGCTGATCAGGTCGAAATCGCCGTTCTCGCCGGGCACCGCGTACTGCAGCGGCTTGTTGAACGGATCCTTGAGATCCTTGGTCTGGGCATACGGCCCCAGCCAGCCGTTGATCTGCGGATCGGTCACCAGATCGTCGAGGGTGCGCGGGTACTCGCCCACGTCGGAGTTGTACTGCTCGATGCTGGCGGCGAGCTTGTCGACCTGCAACTTGGCGAGCTTGTGGTTGGCCTTGTCCTTGTTGCCGAAGACCTGACTGCCGACCACCGCCAGCACGCCGCCGATGAGCACGATCACGATGATGATCTCGATCAGCGTCATGCCGGCCTGGGAACGGCGCGGAGCGGGACGGCGGAAGGGGCGGTGATGGCGCATGTCGTGAGGTCCGTTCGTGAAAGTGGGCGGCGCGAACGCCGGATTATAGGGACAAGATCAAATGGAGCCGGTGAGCTGGTACATCGGCATCAGTACCGCGAGGATGACCCCGCCGATCACCACCGCCAGCACCACCGTGATCAGCGGCACCAGCGCGGCCAGCATCCGGTCCAAGGCCTGACCGGTCTCGGCCTCGAAGGTGTCCGCGGTCTTCAGCAGCATGGCGTCGAGCGCGCCCGACTCCTCGCCGACCTGGATCATCTGCAGGGCCAGACGCGGGAAACGCTTGCCCTTGCCCAGCGCGGTGGACAGGCCGACGCCGTTCTTGACGTCGCCCGCTGCGGATTCGACATCGGCGATCAGCGCTTGGTTCCCCAGCACGCGGCCGCCGATGCCCAGCGCGGTGAGCAGCGGCACGCCGTTCTTCAGCAGCGTCCCGACGGTGCGCGCCAGGCGCGCGGTTTCCATCCGGGCCACGATCGGTCCGGCGAGGCGCTGGCGCAGCAGCCATTCGTCGAAACGGGCGCGGAACGCCGGCTGCCGCCACTTGCGGCCCAGCCACCAGACCCCGAGCGCGGGCAGGCCCACCAGCACCCACCACCAATCGCGCACCAGCAGCCCGATGGCCAGCACCATGCGCGAGAACAGCGGCAGTTCGGCGTCGAGGTTCTCGTACATCGCCGCGAACTGCGGCACCACATAACCGAGCAGGAACAGCAGCGAGAAGCCGACCATGGTCACCAGGATCGCCGGGTAGATCATGGCGTTGATCACGCGACCGCGCAGCGCGCGGCTGCGTTCGAGGTAATCGGCCAGCCGCTGGAGGGTTTCGTGCAGGCTGCCGCCGGTCTCGCCGGCGCGGATCATGTTGATGTACAGCCGCGAGAACACGCCGTGCTGGCGCTCCAGCGCCACCGACAGCGAGGTGCCGCCGCGGACGGCGTCGCGGATGTCGGAAATGGTGCGGCGGGCGGCCTCGTCTTCCGGCAGTTCGAGCAGGATGGAGAGCGCGCGGTCCAGCGGCTGCCCGGCGCCGAGCAGAGTCGCGAGCTGCTGGGTGAACTGCACCAGACGGCCGCCGGCGAACGGCTTGGGCTTGAACAGGCTTCCCCAGGCCACGCCGGTCGCGGCCGCCGCCAGGATCGCCTCGACCGGCAGATGCCCCTGTTCCTGCAGGCGCAGCACGACTTCGGTGTCGCTGGCGGCCTCCATCTGGCCATCCAGGACTTCGCCGCGGCTGTTCAGGGCTTTGTAGCGGTACAGAGGCATGGGGCTCGATCTGCGGGCGATGCGTGGGTGGGCCCGGATCGGGTCGACCCGGGGCGGGACAGGCAGGATATCGGCGGCCACCCGCGATTGGGAGCCTTCGCGGCCGCGAAGGTTCCCGGCCGGCCCGTTCGACGGGCCGCCAGGCGCCGCAGGGATGTCACTGGGTCGGCTGCATCTGCAGGATGTCGCGCTCGATCAGCGTCACCAGCCGGGTCAGCTCCGTGCGCTGCGCCGGGGTGTCGTTGTTGAACCAGAGATAGCGCTCGTAGTCGGGATGCGAGCAGGTGAACATCGTGATGCAGACCATGTTCAACGCACGGGAACCGCGGGCGCAGTCGAATCCGGCGCGACACGCCGCCAGCATCCAGGCGCTCTGCGCGCTTTCGCCCCGGAACGCGGACGCCATGGCCGGATCGGGCCAGGACTCGTTCGCCTTCGCCAGCAGCAGGGCCATTTCGAAGATCGCATCGGGGTCGCCGGACGCGCGCAGTCTGTCGACGAAATACTTCAACTGGCCGCTGTTGAGGGTGGGGACCGTGCGTCCGAAATAGCGCATTTCCGACGCCAGATCCCCGGCCTTGGCGCTCTTGTGCAGCCAGTAGCGGCCGGCATCCGGGTTCTTCCGCAGATCGGCATCGGCCTGAACGCAGAAATGCTTGTAGTCGGTGTAGATGCCCTTCACCGTGGGCTGTGCGGCAGGATCGGCCTTGGTCAGCGTGCCCAGCATGCGCAGAGCGACGTTCATCTGACCGGCATAGGCCAGACAGTCCTCGTAGATCTCCGACAGCCGGCGCTGGGCGACCACATCGCCGCCCATGGCCGCATCGCGGATTTCGACATAGGTCGTTTCGCGCCACAGGCGCCGGTGGTGGGCGACCGCCGCGCGGACGCGTTCGGCGCGTTCGCCGCGCTGCGCCGGCGACAGCGCCGAGCCGGTCCTGCGGGCGGACGCGGGCGCGGCGTCTTCCTGCGGCGTGCCGCCGCGATCGCGCATGAACCACCACACGGTCGCTGCCGATGCGATGGCCACCAGGGCCACGGCTGCGACGAGAACTCCCTTCTTCATTCACGCCCCCTCTTGCGGAAAACGGTTCGACTCTCCGGCCGCGCGGACGCGCGACGGCCACGCATCAGGCATCTTCGGTCACGCGCAGCACTTCTTCGATCGTGGTCACGCCGGCCAGGGCCTTGGCGATGCCATCTTCATACATCGTGCGCATGCCGGCCTGTTTCGCCAACTGCTCCAGTTCGCCCATCCCGGCGTGGCGCATCACCGCACGGCGGATCTCGTCGTTCATCACCAGGAATTCCATGATCGTGGTGCGGCCGAGATAGCCGGTGGGCGCGATCGCGGAACCGCGCGGCCGGAACAGATGGATCGTGCCTTCCGGCTGCCAGCGGCGCAGGCCGAACTTCTCGATCTCCTCCGGCGAAGCTTCGTAGCGTTCGGCGTGGACGGGCTCCAGTCGGCGCACCAGGCGCTGGGCGAGGATGCCGTTGATGGTCGAGGTCAGCAGGTAGTCCTCGACGCCCATGTCGAGCAGGCGGGTGATGCCGCCGGCGGCGTTGTTGGTGTGCAGCGTGCTGAGCACCAGATGGCCGGTGAGCGCGGACTGGATCGCGATCTTGCACGTTTCCAGATCGCGCATTTCGCCGATCATGATGATGTCCGGGTCCTGGCGCACGATGCTGCGCAGAGCATGGGCGAAATCCAGCCCGATCTGCGGCTTGGCCTGGATCTGGTTGATGCCTTCGATCTGGTATTCGACCGGATCCTCGACGGTGATGATCTTCACGTCGGGGGTATTGATCTTGCTCAGCGCCGTGTACAGCGTGGTGGTCTTGCCCGAACCGGTGGGGCCGGTGACCAGCAGGATGCCGTGCGGCTGTTCCAGCACGTGCTGGAACTGCGGCAGGAAATCGTCTGTGAAGCCGAGCTTCTTGAAGTCGAAGACCACGGTCTCGCGGTCGAGCAGACGCATCACCACCGATTCGCCGTGCGCGGTCGGCACCGTGCTCACGCGCAGGTCCAGTTCCTTGCCCTGCACCCGGATCATGATCCGGCCGTCCTGCGGCAGGCGGCGCTCGGCGATGTTGAGCTTGGCCATGATCTTCACGCGCGAGATGACCGCCGCGGTGAGGTTGGCCGGCGGGCTTTCGCCCTCCTCCAGCACGCCGTCGATGCGGTAGCGCACCTTGAGCCGGTTCTCGAACGGTTCGATGTGGATGTCCGAGGCGCGCAGCTCGACCGCGCGCTGGATGATGAGGTTCACCAGGCGGATGACCGGCGCTTCCGAGGCCAGATCGCGCAGGTGCTCGACGTCGTCCATGTCGCCGGACTCGCCCTCGGCGGTCTCGACGATCGCGCCCATCGCGCTGCGGCCCTGGCCGTGCCAGCGCTCGATCAGATCGCCGATCTCCGAGCGCAGGCCGACCAGCGGGCGGACTTCGCGCTGGCTGGCGAGGCGGATCGCATCGAGGGTGTAGGGGTCCTGCGGGTCTGCCATCAGCGCGGCGACATGGGCCTCGCTCTCGCCGACCGGCACGACCGCGAACTGTTTCATGAATTTCAGGCTGAGCTCGACCCCTTCCGGCGGCAGGTCGGGCAGTTCCTTCACCGCGATCAGCGGCAGCCCCAGGACCTCGGCGCAGGCTTCGGCGTGGTCGCGCTCGGACACCAGCCCCATGCGGGCGATGAGGGCCAGCAGTTCGCCGCCGGTTTCGTCCTGCACGCGCTGGGCGCGGACCAGATCGGCTTCCTTGAGACGTCCCTTCTCGATCAGCGCGGCGACGACCCGCTCGCCATCGCTCGGCGGAGGCATCGCGGCCTGCGGTTCGCCCATGTCCACATCGGCTGCTGCTGCATTCACACCGTCACCCTCGTCCTGCCCTTGCGGCCGGCGGTCCCGG
Source organism: Lysobacter hankyongensis (assembly GCF_039543145.1). Taxonomy (NCBI): domain Bacteria; kingdom Pseudomonadati; phylum Pseudomonadota; class Gammaproteobacteria; order Lysobacterales; family Lysobacteraceae; genus Lysobacter; species Lysobacter hankyongensis. The sequence goes on from NZ_BAABJE010000009.1 coordinate 39,989, forward strand.
CGCGTCTTCGAAGATCGTTACTGTAACCCGCGGTCGGCAGCTTGTTGAAAACCCGGCTTGCGGCTCCGTCCCGGCCGTCCCCGGAAACGAACGCGCCGCCCGAAGGCGGCGCGTTCGCTGTTCCATCCCAAGGGTCGTTCCTTCGTCCCTGCCGCGTGTGACCGGGCATCGGGCCGCAAGTTCCCGCACGCCTTCATCCGCGGTTTCAACGCAGCATCGTCACACCGCCCGACGGTGGCGGCACCACCGGCGGGCTCAGTTCGGACAGCAGAAGCCCCTCCCCGGGTTTGGACGTGCAGGCTTCGGGGGTGATCTTCGCGGTGCTCTGCTCCACCGAGCGGGCGACCGCCTCCGCGTAATCCACGGTTGCCCGTCGCGCTTCCGGCGCGTAGGGATTCGGACCTTCGATCGCGATGAATTTTCCGCCGTCCCTGCCGGCGACGACGTGGTCGATCCCCTTCAGACCGGCCTCCTTGGCCTCGGCCGCGATCGCCGCCGCGACCCGCTCACGCTGCGCCTCGGAGTTGAACAGGCCGCACAGCCCGGGTTGCTGCAGTTCCGACAATGCCTGCTTGAACAGCTTGTGATCGGGGTGGGCCGGAGCGTTCAGCAGCGGCGTCTCCGGCACCCATTTCCCGCCTTCCGAGCGCCCTTCGGACGACAGCGGCGCGCAGGGGTTCGGATCCCAGGTCTCGGGCGCCGGCTGCGGATCCTGCTCGGGAAGCTTGGGGCACCAGTCGATGTCCGGTCTCGGCGCCGGCGTGTCGCCTCGCGCCGGCGGCGCGTCGCCGGGCGGGGATTCGTTCGTCCGCGACTCCGCCCGTTCCCGCGGACGGGGGTCCGGCAGCTCCGGGAGCGGATCACGGCGCGGCTGCCCCGGCTGCAGCGGTTCGCCCTCGGCGAGCCATATCCCCCCGGCGCCGTTCCCGCCGTGGGGCGGAAAACCCGTTCCGTCTTCGATCCGTGCGTCGCGCATGCTGGCGTTCCTTCTTCGATCGATCCGGATCGCGACGCCGCGATCGGCGGCGCCAGCGATGGATCAGCGATGGGTCAGCGCACCTCGGCCACTTCCACGCCGTCCAGGCCGGCGGCCAGGGTGCGGGCGTCGCCGCCCTGGGCGAGCTTGATCTTCAGGCGGACCTCGTTCTGCGAGTCGGCGTAGCGCAGCGCGTCCTCGTAGGTGATCTCGCCGGCCTGGTACAGCTCGAACAGGGCCTGGTCGAAGGTCTTCATGCCGAGGTTGGTGGACTCCTTCATCACTTCCTTCAGCTTGTGGATCTCGCCGTCGCGGATGTAGTCCTGCACCAGCGGCGTGCCGAGCAGGATTTCCATCGCGACCTTGCGGCCCTTGCCGTCCGGAGTCGGGATCAACTGCTGCGCGACCACGCCCTTCATGTTCAGCGACAGGTCCATCAGCAGCTGGCTGCGGCGATCCTCGGGGAAGAAGTTGATGATGCGGTCCATCGCCTGGTTGGCGTTGTTGGCGTGCAGCGTGCACAGCACCAGATGGCCGGTTTCGGCGAAGGCGATGGCGTAGTCCATGCCCTCGCGGGTGCGCACCTCGCCGATCATGATCACGTCCGGCGCCTGGCGCAGGGTGTTCTTCAGCGCGTTCTCCCAGCTGTCGGTGTCGATGCCGACTTCGCGCTGGGTGATGATGCAACCTTCATGCTTGTGCACGAATTCGATCGGATCCTCGATGGTGATGATGTGGCCCGAGGAATTCTGGTTGCGATAGCCGATCATCGCCGCGAGCGAAGTCGATTTGCCGGTGCCGGTGGCGCCGACGAAGATGATGATGCCGCGCTTGGTCATCGCCAGGGTCTTGATGATCGGCGGCAGCGCCAGCTCCTCCACGGTCGGGATCTTCGACTCGATCCGGCGCAGCACCATGCCCACCTGGTTGCGCTGGTAGAAGCAGCTCACGCGGAAGCGGCCCACGCCCGAGACGCCGATGGCGAAGTTGCACTCGTGGGTCTTTTCGAACTCCTCGCGCTGCGCCGGCGTCATCACGTTCAGCACCATGTCGCGGCTCTGCTGCGGCGTGAGCGCGCTCTGGGTGATCGGCGACAGCTTGCCGTGCACTTTCATCGCCGGCGGCATGCCCGCGGTGATGAACAGGTCCGACGCCTTCTGGTGCGCCATCAGCTTGAGGAAGGAAGTGAAATCGGTGGTGCTCATGGGGGAACTCCCTGAATCTGGACGCTGAGCGCTGGACGCTGGACGCGGAGGTGGCGGCCGGAGGATTATTCGAACAGCCGCTTGTCCTTGGCGTAACCCTTGGCCTGCTGGCGGGTGATGAGGCTGCGCTTCACGAGATCCTGCAGATGCTGGTCGAGGGTCATCATGCCGAAGTTCTGGCCGGTCTGGATCGACGAGTACATCTGCGCCACCTTGTCCTCGCGGATCAGGTTGCGGATCGCGGGGGTGCCGACCATGATTTCCCACGCCGCGGTGCGGCCGCCGCCGACCTTCTTCAGCAGCGCCTGCGAAATCACCGCGCGCAGCGATTCGGACAGCATGGAACGCACCATCGGCTTCTCGCCGGCCGGGAACACGTCGATGATGCGGTCCACGGTCTTCGCCGCCGAGCTGGTGTGCAGGGTGCCGAACACGAGGTGGCCGGTTTCCGCGGCGGTCAGCGCCAGGCGGATGGTCTCGATGTCGCGCATTTCGCCGACGAGGATGTAGTCCGGGTCTTCGCGCAGCGCGGAGCGCAGCGCCTCGTTGAAGCCGTGGGTGTCGCGGTGGACCTCGCGCTGGTTGATCAGGCACTTCTGCGAGGTGTGGACGAATTCGATCGGATCCTCGACGGTGAGGATGTGCGCGTATTCGCTCTTGTTGACGTGGTCGACCATCGCCGCCAGCGTGGTCGACTTGCCCGAACCGGTCGGGCCGGTCACCAGGATCAGGCCCTGCGGCTGGTCGATCAGCTCGCGGAAGATCGGCGGACAGCCGAGATCCTCGAGGGTCAGCACTTCCGAGGGAATCGTGCGGAAGACCGCGCCGGCGCCGCGGTTCTGGTTGAACGCGTTGACGCGGAAGCGGGCCAGGCCGGGGATCTCGAACGAGAAGTCGCACTCGAGGAATTCCTCGTAATCGCGACGCTGCTTGTCCGACATGATGTCGTAGACCAGCGCATGGACCTGCTTGTGGTCCAGCGCGGGGATGTTGATGCGGCGCACGTCGCCGTCGACGCGGATCATCGGCGGCAGCCCGGCGGACAGGTGCAGGTCCGACGCCTTGTTCTTGACCGAGAATGCCAATAGTTCGGCGATATCCATGCAAACTCCCCGCGTAGCGATGTCGTGCGAGTCCGGAGACCCGGGATGCGCCGGAGTATAGCCCCGCACTCCGGATTTGCACCCGGTGCGGCGCGGTCGCCCTGCCGGTGGATCGCCGGTTCGCTGCTTCTTTCGGCATACACTGCTCCTTTCCCGCGCCATTCCGCGACGCCCGTCGCATCCGAACGCACGCCATGTCAGACGCAACGCCGCCGCATCCCGCACTCGACGCCCTCCTCGCCGGCATGGCCGCAGCCGCGGGCGATGCACCGGCGCGGCTGCTGGCGGTGAGCAAGACCCAGCCCGCCGAAGCCATCGCGGACGTCGCCGCCGCGCTGCGCGCACGGCCCGCCGCCGGCCCGGTGGCCTTCGGCGAAAACTACGTGCAGGAAGCGCTGGCGAAACAGCCGTCGCTCGGCGGGCTCGGCATCGAATGGCATCTCATCGGCCACCTGCAATCGAACAAGGCGAAGGAAGCCGCCGCCGCGTTCGACTGGGTGCAGACCGTGGACCGGCCCAAGCTGGTGGAGGCGCTGGCGAAGCATCGCGCGCCCGGGCAGCCGCCGCTGAACGTGCTCATCCAGGTCAATATCGACGACGAGGCCAGCAAGCACGGCTGCCGGCCGGACGACATCGACGCGCTCGCCGCCGCCATCGCCGCCCAGCCGGCCCTGCGCCTGCGCGGACTGATGGCGATCCCGGCTCCCGACCCCGACATGGCGCGTCGACGCGCCGCCTTCCGGCGCATGCGCGGCCTGTTCGACGCCCTCGCCGCCGGCCGGCCGGGCATCGACACCCTGTCGATGGGCATGAGCGAGGACTACGCGCTGGCCATCGCCGAAGGTGCGACGATGGTCCGCGTCGGCAGCGCGCTGTTCGGCGCGCGTCCGCCGAAACCTTCCACAACCGTTGCTCCGGAGATCGCATGAGTTCCGCATCGACCCTCGCCTTCATCGGCGGCGGCAACATGGCCCGCAGCCTGATCGGCGGCCTGATCGCCCGCGGCACCCCGGCCGCCGACATCCGCGTCTCGGAACCCGTCGACGTCCTCCGCGAGGCGCTCGCCCGCGATTTCGGGGTACAGGTCGGCGCCGACAACGCCGAAGCGGCCGGCCCGGCCGGCCTGTGGCTGCTGGCGGTGAAACCGCAGATCATGCGCGCGGTCTGCGAAGCGCTGGCGCCGCTGGCGCAGGCGAACCGGCCGCTGGTGGTGTCGATCGCCGCCGGCATCACCGCGGCCCAGCTGCAGCGCTGGCTCGGCGGCGGCGTGGCGGTGGTCCGGGCGATGCCGAACACCCCCGCGCTGCTCGGGGCCGGTGTCACCGGCCTGTTCGCCAGCGTCGAAGTGGACCGCAACGGCCGCGAACACGCCGCCAACCTGCTCGCCAGCGCCGGCAGGACCGTCTGGATCGACGACGAGGCGCGGATGGACGCGGTGACCGCGACGTCCGGCAGCGGCCCGGCCTACATCTTCCTGCTCGCCGAGGCGATGGAGGCCGCCGCCATCGCCGAAGGCCTGCCAGCCGACGCCGCGCGCACCCTTGTGCAGGAGACCGTGCTGGGCGCCGCGCGGATGCTCACCGAGTCCGGCGAAGATCCGGCCGAACTGCGCCGCCGGGTGACCTCGCCGGGCGGCACCACCCAGGCCGCGGTCGAGACATTCGAAGCCGGCGGCTTCCGCGCACTGGTGGCGCAGGCGATCGCCAACGCCACCGAACGCGGCCGGCAACTCTCCGCCGCCAACGATTGAGCGCGCCGCGCGGTCGTACCGCATTGCCGGCATCCGGACGTCGCGTCGGACCGTATCGACCGGGCAGCCACCGCGCCAACGCCGACAGGATCGACCGATGACATTCCGCCTGCTGATCGCCCCCGCCCTGCTCTGTCTCGCCCTCGCCGCCTGCGGGCCCGACAAACCCCGGGTCGGCAAACGCCTCGATACTCCACAGGAAGCGGTGAGCCGGATCGGCGACATCACCGTCCGCGCCAATCTGGTGCCGACCGCCAGCCTCAACGAAGGCGTCGCCCGCAGCTACGGGATCGAACGCGGCGACCGCCGGCTGATGCTGCTGGTCTCGGTGCGCCAGGGCCCGGACGGTCTGGAGACCGCGCTGCCGGCCACGATCACCGCCACCGTCGCGAACCTGCACGGCCAGCGCGAAACGCTGGCGATGCGCGAGATCCGCTCGGGCGACTACATCGACTACGTCGGCGCCACCGAGGTGTCGCCCCCGGACACGCTCACCTTCGATCTGAAGATCGTGCGCGAGGGCGGCGCGGCGTCGACGATGCGGTTCTCGCGGGATTTCTCGCCACAGTGAATCTTCGTCGCGCGGCTCAGCGCGCGGACCAGGCCTGCACGATCGCGGCGATCGCGCGCACGCCGTCGGTCAGCGCCGCCGGCCCGGGCTGCAGGATGATCGGCGACTTGATCTCGTGCAGGGCGCCGTCGCGGACCGCGGGAATCGCATCCCAGCCCGGTCGGGCGGCGACTTTTTCCGGACGGAATTTCTTGCCGCACCACGAGCCCAGGATGATGTCCGGCGCGCGCCGGATCACCTCGGCGGGATCTTCGAGAATGCGGCCCCTGGCCAGCGACGACGCCGCGCGTTCGGGAAAAATGTCGTCGCCGCCCGCGATCGCGACCAGCTCCGACACCCAGCGGATGCCGCTGATCATCGGTTCGTCCCATTCCTCGAAATAGACCTTCGGCCGTCGCGGCAGCGTCGCCGCCTGCGCGGCGATGGCATCGAGCCCGCGCACGAGTTCGTCGGCATACGCGTTGGCCTTGTCGGTCGCGCCGACCAGCGCGCCGAGCCGGCGAATGTAATCGAGGACGCCATCGACACTGCGGTGATTGCTGATCCAGACCTCGACGCCCTGCCTGATCAGCGCCGAAGCGATCTCCGCCTGGATGTCGGAAAATCCGATCACGAAATCCGGTTCGAGCCGCAGGATCTCGTCGATCTTCGCCGAGGTGAAGGCGCTGACCTTCGGTTTTTCCCGGCGCGCGACCGCCGGCCGCACCGTGAACCCGCTGATGCCGACGATGCGATGCTGCTCGCCCAGGGCGTACAGCACCTCGGTCGGCTCTTCGGTGAGGCAGACGATGCGCTGCGGGCCGCGCGCCGACGCGGGTCTCACGGATACAGCATCCGCTTCGTCCACACGCCATCCACGCCGCGTTCGTAGAGATGGCGCTCGTGCAGCCGGAACTGCGCGCCGTACCAGAACTCGATCTTGCGCGGCACCACCCGGAAACCGCCCCAGCGCGGCGGCCGCGGCACGTCGACGCCTTCGAACCGGGCCTTCGCATCCTCGAAACGACGCTCGAACGTCTCGCGCGCATCGAGGGTTTCCGACTGGTGCGAGGCCCAGGCGCCGAGCTGGCTGTCGCGGGGGCGCCGGGCGAAATACGCTTCGACCTCGGCGTCGTCGACGATCTCCACGTCGCCCTCGATCCGCACCTGCACGCCGTCGTCGCCCAGCGCCTTCCAGAAGAACAGCAGCGCGGCCTTCGGATGCGCCTGGAGTTCGCGGCCCTTGCGGCCGTCGAGGTGGGTGTAGAAGACGAAACCGCGTTCGCCGTAGTCCTTCAGCAGCACCATCCGCGCGGAAGGTTGGCCGTCGGCATCGACGGTGGCGACGGTCATCGCGGTCGGTTCGGGAACGCCCACACCCTTGGCCTGGGCATACAGGTCGTCGAACGTGGCGAGGGCTTCGGCATACAGCGTCATGGCGGGAGATCCGGGTAAATGCCGGCGTCGGCGTTGGGGTATTGTCGCCCGATGGCGCAGGCCCCGCACCCGATCCGGATCAAATCGGCGCGAGCACCGGCGGCGGAGCGACCGCCGGGCTTCGCGGCGACCGTGGTCGCGCAGGCGCTCGACGACGCGCTGGCCCACGACGCCCGGGTGTTCGCCATCGCCGGGCTGCAGGGCGCCGGAAAATCCACGCTCGCCGCACAGATGGCCGCACTGGCGCGTTCGCGCGGACTGCGGGTCGCGACACTGTCGATCGACGACGTGTATTTCGGCCCGCGCCAGCGCGGACGGATGGCGCGCGACATCCATCCGCTGCTGGCGACGCGCGGCCCGCCGGGCACCCATGACCTCGCGCTGGCCTGCGACACGCTGGACGCGCTTCGCGCGGGCCTCGCGACGCGGCTGCCGCGCTTCGACAAGCGCAGCGATCGCCGCCTGCCGCCTTCGCGCTGGCCGGCCGCGGGCGTCGTCGATCTGGTGCTGTTCGAGGGCTGGTGCCTGCAGGTCCCGCCGGAACCGGCCGCCGCGCTGCGCACGCCGATCAATGCGCTGGAGCGCGACGAGGACCCGGATGGCGTCTGGCGCACGTACTGCAACGAGGCGCTCGGCCGCGACTACCCGACCCTGTGGAACCGCATCGACCGCCTGCTGTGGCTGCAGCCGCCGGGCTTCGCGCCGGTGCTCCGCTGGCGCCGCGAGCAGGAGGTCCGGATCGGCGGAACGATGTCGCCGGCCGGGGTCGAACGCTTCGTGCAGCACTTCGAACGCCTGAGCCGCCAGGCGCTGCGCACGCTGCCGGAGATCGCCGCGCGCACGCTGACGCTGGACGCGCGGCGACGCATCCGGGCCGATCGGGCATGAAACGCGCGGCGGCGCAATTATTCGACGACGAAACTCACGCGCATGTTCACCCGCCACTCCAGCACGTTGCCGGCATCGTCGATGACAACCTTGGTCTCGTTCACCCATGCGCCCTTGATGTTCTTGACCGACTCGGCGCATTTCTTCAGACCGGTGCGGACGGCGTCTTCGAAGCCGGTGGCGGATGCGGCGTTGATTTCGATGATCTTGGCGATGGACATGGCGCGATTCCTCGACCGATCCGGCGAATGCCGGACCGGTAGCGTACGCCTGCGCTGTTAAAATGCCGTCCATGGAATCCGCACCGCATCTCGTCCTGGTCGGCCCGATGGGCGCCGGCAAGAGTTCGATCGGCCGCCGGCTGGCGCGCACGTGTGGGCTGCCGTTCGTCGATCTGGACCGCGAGATCGAAACCCGTGCCGGCACCGACATTCCGATGATCTTCGCCCACGAGGGCGAGGCCGGTTTCCGCCGCCGCGAGCGCGAAACCTTGGCAGACCTGCTGGAAGGCGCGCCCTGTGTCTTGGCCACCGGCGGCGGCGCGGTGCTCGATCCCGACAATCGCGCACGCATGCGTCGGCGGGGGTTCGTGGTGTACCTGTGCATCGACGTGGACACACAGTTGGCGCGCCTGGCCAACGACCGCAGTCGCCCGCTGATCGTTGCCGACGACCGCGAGGCGGTACTCCGCCGACTGGCGGCCGAACGCGGCCCACTGTACGACGCCGTCGCCGATCTGACATTCCCGCCCACCGACCCCGGGCCGGCCGAAGCGACGTCACGATTGGCGGCTATGCTGGCGGACCGCTGGCCCCGCACCGTCGCCCCTGCCCCCGCTCCGGACCCGACATGACCGCATCCGCTCCGCGCATCGTCCACATCGGCGGCGCCCACCCCTACACCATTTCGATCGGCGAGGGCCTGCTGGACGACGGCAGCGCGCTGACCGCGCGCATCCGCGGCCGCCACGTGCTGATCGTGAGCGACGAACACGTCGCACCGCTGTTCGCGCGTCGGGTCGAGATCGCGCTCCACAACGCCCGCCCCGACCTGCGCGTGGACCGGTTCGTGATCCCGCCGGGCGAACAGGCCAAGACCCTCGCCCGGTTCGGCGACGCCATCGACGCGCTGGCCGCGCTCGGCGCCACCCGCGACGCCTGCGTCCTCGCGCTGGGCGGTGGCGTGGTCGGCGACCTCGCCGGCTTCGCCGCGGCGTGCTGGATGCGCGGCATCGACTGCATCCAGTTGCCCACCTCGCTGCTGGCGATGGTGGATTCCTCGGTCGGCGGCAAGACCGCGGTCGACCTGCCGCAGGGCAAGAACCTGGTCGGCGCCTTCCATCCGCCGCGCGCCGTCTTCGCCGACCCCTCGGCGCTGGACACGCTGCCGGAGCGCGAACTGCGCGCGGGCCTGTCCGAAGTGATCAAGTACGGCGCGATCGTGGATGCGCCGTTCCTCGACTGGCTGGAAGCGAACGCCGCGCCCCTGCTGGCCCGCGAACGCGAGGCGCTGGTCGAGGCCATCGCCCGCAGTTGCCTGCACAAGGCCACGATCGTCGAACACGATCCGTTCGAACACGGCGAGCGCGCGCTGCTGAATTTCGGCCACACCTTCGGCCATGCCATCGAGGCCGAGCAGGGGTACAGCGGCGCCGGCAACGATGCCCTCAATCATGGCGAGGCCGTGGCCGTGGGCATGGTCTTGGCGACACGGCTGTCCGCGCACCTCGGCATGGCCCCGGCCGCCGACGCCGAACGTCTGCGCGCGCTGCTGACCCTGTACGGCCTGCCGACGACGCTGCCGGCCGGACTGGACGCCGACCGGTTGATCCAGCGCATGCGCCTGGACAAGAAGGCCCATGCCGCCGGCCTGCGTTTCGTGCTGTGGGAACGTGCCGGCGCGGCGCGGATCGTCGACGGCGTGCCCGAAGACGCGGTGCTGGAAACCCTGCTGGAAGGCTGAACCGACCCCGGAACGGGCGGCTGCCCTTACAATCCGCGGATGCGCATCCTTCTGCAACAACGCCCTGACGGCCCCGAAGCCCCACGCTTCGTGCAGTTGCAACTCGAAGCCGACCTGCTGGGCGGCTGGACCGTGATCCGCGAAAGCGGACAAATCGGCAAACGCAGCACGTTGAAGCGCGAGCAGTATCTCGATCAGGCCAGCGCGCTCGCCGCATTCGAGCGCGCCCGCGATCAGACGCTGAAGAAAGGTTTCCAGCTGGTCTTCGCGCAAGGCGTCGACGCACCGAACTGACCCGCACGCACGGCCGCCCGAACGGCACCGCCGCGCCCCACCCCGCACCCAGAGAGCTTCCGTGACCCAGGCCTCCCCGCTTCGCAACGATCGTTTCCTGCGCGCCCTGCGCCGCGAATCCGTGGACCGCACGCCGGTCTGGCTGATGCGTCAGGCAGGACGTTATCTGCCGGAATACCGCGCCACCCGCAAACAGGCCGGCAGCTTCCTGGCGATGGCGAAGAATCCCGAACTGGCCTGCGAAGTCACCCTGCAACCGCTGCGCCGCTTTCCGCTGGACGCCGCCATCCTGTTTTCCGACATCCTCACCGTGCCCGATGCGATGGGCCTGGGCCTGTATTTCGCCGACGGCGAAGGCCCGAAATTCGAACGCCCGGTGCGGACCGCCGAGGACGTGGCGAAACTCGCCGTGCCGGACATGGAAACCGAGCTGCGTTACGTGATGGACGCGGTGCGCACGATCCGCCGCGAACTCGATGGCGCCGTGCCGCTGATCGGCTTCTCCGGCAGCCCGTGGACGCTGGCCTGCTACATGGTCGAAGGCGGCGGCAGCGACAACTTCTCGAAGATCAAGGCGATGGCGCTGAACGCGCCCGGGCTGCTGCATCGCATCCTCTCGGTGAACACCGACGCGGTGATCGCCTACCTCGCCGCACAGCGCGCGGCCGGCGCGCAAGCACTGCAGGTCTTCGACACCTGGGGGGGCGTGCTGAGCCCGGCGATGTATCGCGAATTCTCCCTGCCTTATCTCGTGCGCATCGCCCGCGAACTCGAACGCGGCGACGGCGCCGAGCGCACGCCGCTGATCCTGTTCGGCAAGGGCAACGCCGCGTACCTCGAAGACCTCGCCGCCTCCGGCAGCGAAGCCGTGGGCGTGGACTGGCTGATCGAACTGGGCGACGCCGCGCGCCGCACCGGCGGCCAGGTCGCGCTGCAGGGCAATCTCGATCCCGCGACGCTCTACGGCTCGCCCGCCGCGATCCGCGAGGAAGTCCGCCGCGCCCTCGACAGCTATGCCGCCGGCAACGGCGGCTCGCGCGACGGCCACGTCTTCAATCTCGGCCACGGCATGTCGCCGGACATGGATCCCGACCACGTCGCCGCGCTGGTGGACGCGGTGCACGCGATCAGCGCGAGGTAAGGCGGCTACTGGCGAATCCGCAGCCGGATCGTCGGACATGCAAGGACCTCGTACCCTCCGCGCACGTCATCTCTAGGGAGTCGACTATCCATCCGTCGGCGACGGAGACGATTGCCCCGCGATGGCCTCCGCAAGCAGTTCGCCGGTCAGCGGCTTGCGCAGGAACGCATCGAAGCCGGCATCCATCGCCTGCGGCTCCGCCTCGGCGTCGGCACGGGCGGTGATCGCGATCATCGGGCGATCGAAGCCCTGCGCACGCAGCTGGCGCGCGAGCGCGAGGCCATCCATGCCCGGCAGATCGAGATCGATCAGCGCCAGATCGAAACGCTGCGTGGCGTTCGCGGTCAGCGCCGCCAGTGCGTGGCCGACATGGGACGCGCGATGACTCTGCGCCTGCAGCAGGCCGATGATCACGTCGGCGACGATGGCGTCGTCTTCCACCAGCAGGACGTTGCGGGGAACCGCTTCGCGGGTGCCCGCCACCGCGGGCGAAGACAGCGGGCGCACGGCGCGCTCGATCGGCAGGCGCACGACGAAGCACGCACCCTCGCCCGGCACGCTCGAAACATCGATGCCGCCGCCCATCGCCACGGCCAGTTCCTCGCAGATCGCCAGTCCCAACCCGCTGCCGCCATAACGACTCGCGGTGCGCGCGCCTTCGGCCTGTTCGAAACGTCGGAACAGGCGCTGCTGCTGCTCGGCGTCGAGCCCCGGGCCGGTATCGCGAACGATGCAGCGCAGGCCCTGCGGCAGCAGCGGCTCGATCGACAGCGAGACTTCGCCCCGGGCGGTGAATTTCACCGCATTGCCCAGCAGATTGAGCAGAATCTGGCGGACGCGCGTCGGGTCCCCGCACCAGCCGCCGCGCGCTTCTTCCGCGACGACGACGGCGAAGCGCACGCCCTTGCGCTCCGCCAGCGGGCGCATCAACTCCGCGACCTCATCCACCAGCGCATCGAGCGGGAAATCCACGGCATCCAGTTCGAAACGCCCGGCCTCGATCCGCGCCAGATCCAGCGCGTCGTTCACCAGCCGCAGCAGATGCTCGCCGGCACGGCGGATCGCCCAGACCTGTCCCTGCTGCCGGTCGTCGAGCCGCGTCGTGAGCAGCAGCTCGCTCATTCCGAGCACACCGGTCATCGGCGTGCGCACCTCATGCCCCAGATTGGCGACAAAGCGACTCTTCGCCTCGGACGCCGCTTCAGCCAACTCGCGCTTCTGTCGGATCAACTGATACTCGTGCCGACGCTTCAGCCGCATGCGATCCAGATACGCCAGCCACCACACCAATGCCGAAGCGATGAAGGCATACAACAGCAACGCCCACCAACGACGCCACCACGGCGCTTCGACCACCAGCGAGATCCGCTGCGTCGGCGACCATACGCCATCGGCATTCGCGCCCTGGATTTCGAGGCGGTAATCACCGGGCGGCAGCGAAGAGAACACACGCTCGCCGCGATCGCCCTGCATCACCCAGTCCGGATCGTAGCCTCTGAGGCGGAAGCGATAACGATGCGCCGCGGGATCGACAAACGACATCACCCGCGCGACCACGCGAAGGTCGCGGTCACCGGGTCGCATCGTCACGCCGACACCATCCGCACCGGTGCGATCGAATGCCACCGTATCCTCGCCGCGGCGCAGTTCGATCGCCTCGATCGCCAACGGAGATGCCCGCGGCTCCGGCAGAGGCCGCTCGGGATCGAAGAGCACGAGCCCGTGCTTCGAGATGGCGAGCGCCGGTCCGGAGGCTCCCCTCTGCGGCGCATCGATCGAATAGTCGATATCGGGGAGCCCGTCGTGAGGCCCGTAGCTTCGCGCCCGCTTCGCCTCGATGTCGTACTGGATCAGACCGCGCGTCGTCGACAGCCACAGATGGCGATCTCCAGCGGCGAGAATGCCGGACACGCGCACCGCCGGCAGATCTCCTTCGCCCAATCGCGCTTTGAACACCAGACGCCCGGCCTGCCATGCGTAACGCTCGATCGCCCCGGCACGCGCCAGCCAGAGATCATTCGCGGGCGTGATCGCGAACGCGTCGACGCCCTCGCCCGAGGAAATCGGAACGGGCACGAAACGCGCGCCGTCCCAACGCCGAAGCACTCGCCCATCGGACAACCACGGCTCGCCGTCGGGGCCGAGCTGCAGTTTTGCGTAGTCCCGCTCGGAAGCACCGATAGTCAATTCAGGCGAGATATCTCGAAACAATATTCCGTCCCGGCCATAAACCCGGATCGCCCCGCCAAAGAACGAAACCCATAGACGACCATGGCGATCACAATAAACAGACCTGGGCGTACGTGATCCATCATCGGGGAAATCTATATCTCGAAGGCCGACATAATTTTTCGCATCAAACTCCAAGAGACTTTCAAAGCTTTGAATCCAGACCCGGCCATCATCACATTTTGCTATGGATTGAAACCACTCCACCCCCAGAGAATCAGCGCTCGCTATTGGCTTCAACTCTTTTTTGTAGCTACTTATTTTATACAGCATTCGACTACCAACAACCCAAAAACCACCATTGCCATCCTCAACTGTAGCAGCCATATCTGCCTGTTCGGCAGGCTGCCCGCCAATTTCATCTATAACCGAAAACCGACCTTTATTTATAGGCAAGAAAGAAATTCCTTGAGAGTATGAAGCAGCCCAAATTCCACCCTCATTATCAAAAACCATGGCGAAGACACCGCTACTCAGGCCATTACTTTCTTTGCCACCATGCAGCAATACCGGAGAATGAGCTCTGGAGTTTGCATGAAATAAACCAATAGCCGTTCCAATCCAATATCCACCAACTGCATCCCTACGAACGATAGCATTATCAGAAAGCGGTGGAAGACGCCAGGGTGAGCGCATTATATTTTCACTTGAATCGACAAAGAAAAGCCCACGATCCGTCCCAATCCACAAGCCACCATCATCACCATTCGTGATAGAAAAAACCTGCGCTCGACCAAGCACTTCTGGAGCCAGCTCTATCAGAAGACCACCACGGCGTCGCCATAACCCAACATCCGTACCGACAAGCCACTCACCCGGAGATATGTAAGTTAAGGCAGTCGGTACCGCAGAGACCGAAGACTTCTTCGAGGTGACGACTGTCAGACGAACGCGACCAACCATATCCAGCTCACAAATCACGCCTGAATAAGAACTGATAATCACGCCATCATTGCCAGCACTAACCGCAGTAACTTCTTTCCCACATTGTGAATTTTCATCGCTAAATACTATTTTTTTGAAAAAACGACGCTCGCGATCTAAAACACTCAGATAATCGGACGAAATCACCCACACCCGATCCTCGCCATCGATCGCCAGGGAAATCAGGTCGTTGTCGGGCAATGAAGTATCGACGCCGACCTCGTGGCGCCAGAACCGGAAGCGTTCACCGTCGTAGCGGGCGAGACCGTCGCTGGTCGCCAACCAGACATAACCCTGCCGGTCGACGGCAAGGTCGTTGATGTACATCGGCAGGCCGTGCTCGGGGCCGAAACGGACGAAACGCGGCTCGACCGCCGGCAGCGTCGTTTCCGGCCGAGCGGCCTGCGACGCGAATGCCGCCAGCAGCGCGCACAAGCCGCATATGACGGAGGCCACGCCCCGCATCGTCCTGCGCAGTCCCATGCTGCGTGCGCTTCCGTCGCCCATGCGTCTCCTGAACATCGTCCCTGCGTCGCCCCCGGCCCGTGCCGCAATGCTTCGTTGCATTCCGGTGCGGACGTATCCTGCGGCATCGCCCTAGAATCGGGCAAACCTCCCGCAAGGCCGCCCCATGTCCTTCGCCCGCCACGCCACCCTCGTTCTGCTGGCCTACCTGCCGTTGGCCGCCACGGCCGCGGACGGGCCCGAGCACTACCGACTCGACCCGGTCCACACCCGGGTGATGTTCGCGATCGACCACGCCGGTTTTTCGAAGGCCATCGGCACGGTTTCCGGCAGCACCGGCACGCTCACGTTCGACCCCGACGACTGGCACAGCGCGCAGTTGAAGGCGAGCGTGCCGATGGACCGGATCGACCTGGGCGACGCCGCCTGGAACAAGGCCACCCTCGCCGGCAATCTGCTGGACGCGGAAGACCATCCGACCGCGGAGTTCGTCTCAACCCAGGTCGAACCGCTCGCCCCGGACCGCGCCACCGTCCACGGCACCCTGACCCTGCGCGGCGTGTCGCGCGAGGTCGCGCTCGACGTGACGCTCAACGCCGCCAAGCGCCACCCGCTGCCGCCGTTCCGGCGCACGGTCGGGTTCTCGGCGACGGCCACCCTCAGCCGCAAGGCCTTCGGCATCGACGCCTGGCCGACGGTGATCGGCGACCGCGTTGAATTGCGGATCGAGGCCGAAGCGGTGCGGAGCCGGTCCGACGGCGACGACAAGGACGCAACCGATCCGCCCGATCCCGCCTCTTCCCCTGCGGACAGCCCGCCCGAAACGGCCCCCGACACCACTACGGAACCCGCGCCATGAGCCTCAAGAACACCGCCGACCGCTGGGGCGGCATCAGTCAGCTGCTGCACTGGACTATCGCCATCCTGATCCTGGTCATGGCCTATCTCGGGCTGACGATGGGCGATCTGCCCAACGGCCCGGACAAGATCAAGACCTATGCGCTGCACAAATCGATCGGCATCACCATCCTCGCCCTCGTCGCGTTGCGCCTGCTGTGGCGTCTGTATGCGGGCACGCCCAGGCCGGTGCCGGGTTCGCCGCGCTGGCAGGAACGCATCGCATCGCTGACCCACGCCGCGATCTACCTGCTGCTGTTCGCCATTCCGCTCAGCGGCTGGGTGCTGAATTCGGCCGCGGGCTTTCCGCTGCGGTGGTTCGGCCTGGTGAATCTGCCGCACATCGTCGGCGAAAGCCACGACCTGCACGAGCTGGCCGAGGAAGCGCACGAACTGATGTTCTGGATGCTGGCGCTGCTGGTCGTGGCCCATGCCGGCGCCGCGTTCTATCACCACATCTTCCAGCGCGACGCGACCCTTGCCCGCATGCTGCCGCGCGGCTGGCTGCGCACGGACGACGCAACCGATCCGGCGCCAACGCCCTCTTCTTCCGGCACCCCCGCAGAATGACTTTCCGAGGAACACCACCGATGCCGCACAAGACTCTGCATGCCCTGACCCTGGGGGCCGCGCTCGCGCTGGCCGCCGCACCCGCGTTCGCCGCGAACTACGTCCAGGCCAAGGGCTCCACCCTCACGTTCACCGGCCAGTACCAGGGCGAGGCCTTCAACGGCCGTTTTCCGGGCTTCGCCACCGTGTTCTCGTTCGACCCGGCGAAACCCGCGGGCTCTCGACTGACGGTGGTCATCCCGCTGGCCAGCGCCACCGCCGGCAATCCCGACTACGACGGCGAACTGCGCGGGTCGGCATTCTTCGACAGCAAGAAATTCCCGCAGGCGCGCTACACCGCGACGACGTTCCGCAGCCTGGGCGGCAACAAATACGCCGCCGACGGCACCCTCAGCCTGCGCGGCGTGAGCAAACCCGTGACCCTGACCTTCACGTGGACCGCGGGCGCGCAGCCGGTGCTGGCCGGCACCGCGGTCGTGAAGCGGCTCGATTTCGGCGTGGGCGGCGGCGAGTGGGCCGACACCGGGGTGATCCCGAACGAAATCCGGATCGCGACGAAGGTCGTGTTCCAGCCGAAATAAGCCGGCGGCGCTCACTTCGCCGCGGGCGTCTCCGGCGGCAGCGGACGCAGGGTATAGACCAGCGCGCCGAGCATGTCGCCGGCGCGCTGTTTTTTGTGGCAACCGAGGCATTCGTCCGCGGCGCGGATCGGCCCGGTGACGCGCAGGCCATCCTCTTCCTTGCGCACCACCAGCCGCTCGCCCGCGGACAGCGCGCGCAGCGCCGCCTGTTCTTCCGGACGCAGCGGCCGGCCTTTCGGGCCCGACATCGCAGGCATGCCTGCCTCGACGTGCTGGAAGCCCTGGAACGCCGAGGAGAACACCTGGGGCGGATCGTGTTTCGCGATCCCGATCAACGACACATCGACGACCCACAGCCCGGTTTCGCCGTGCGTCCTGTAGCGCTGCATCGCGCGCATCATCGGCGTGATCCGGGTGCGGCCGAAACCGGCGCTGTCGACGAAGGCCAGCACGAAGTCGTCGTGCATCCGCAGCAGATCGCGCGGCGGCCCCTCGCGCGACATCGCCAGCGACCAGCCCATGGTCGCCACGCCCGCCAGCAGCGCGGCCAGACCGCAACGCATCGCCCATGCACGCATCATCGATCCGCTCCCCGTGTGGACTCCGCGGATCGTACCGCGAACCCCGCTGCGCTCCGCGCGTCGAACGGCCAATCGAGTTCCTGCCCATCGGCGCCGCGCAGCACCGGCACGCGATGGCCGTAAGCCGCTTCCAGCGCCGCGTCGTCGTCGATGAACACGCTCTCGAACGCAGGCAGCCGCGCCTCGGCCAGCACCGCCAGCGCGAGATCGCACAGATGGCAATCGTCGCGTTGATACAGCACGAACGCGGGAGTTCTGGACACCATACGCCACCGTCGCTGCGGCAAGGACAATGGCGCATAGAATACGCACCTCCCGCGCCCGGAGCACCGTCGGCGCGGCAGACACAACGACACCGGAATCCGCGCATGGCCGTCAGCACCTTCGACCTGTTCAAGATCGGCATCGGTCCGAGTTCGTCGCACACCGTCGGCCCGATGCGCGCCGCCTGCCGCTTCGCCCATCGCTGGCTGGCGGAGAGCGGCGATCTCGCCCGCACCGCCCGCGTGCGTGCGGAGGTCTTCGGATCGCTCGCGCTGACCGGCCGCGGACACGGCACCGACAAGGCGGTGCTGATGGGGCTTGAAGGCCACTGGCCGAACGCGATCGATCCGGACGTCATTCCCGAGGCGCTCGCCCGCATCCGCGGCGAAAAAAGGATTCGTCTGCTCGGCAGCCACGAGATCGGCTTCGACGAGAAGCACGACCTGATCATGAACAAACGGCAGAAACTGCCGTTCCACACCAACGGCATGCGCTTCACCGCGTTCGACGCCGACGGCGCGACGATCGCCACCCGCGATTACTATTCGGTCGGCGGCGGTTTCGTCGTCAACCAGGACGAAGCCGCGGAAGACCGCATCGTCGCCGACACCACCGAGCTGCCCTATCCATTTTCCAGCGGCGGCACGCTGCTGGAACAGTGCGAGCGCAACGGCCTGAACATCGCCGACCTGATGTTCGCCAACGAACATGCCTGGCGCTCCGGCACCGAGATCCGCCAGGGTCTGCGCGAGATCTGGGAGGCGATGCAGGCCTGCGTGCTGCGCGGCATCCGCGAGACCGGCACCCTGCCGGGCGGCCTGCACGTGATCCGGCGCGCGCCCAGCCTGCAGGCGGAACTGTCGGCGAAACCCGAAGCGGCGATGCGCGACCCGCTGACCGTGCTCGACTGGGTGAATCTGTACGCGCTCGCGGTCAACGAAGAGAACGCCGCCGGCGGTCGCGTCGTCACCGCGCCCACCAACGGCGCCGCCGGCATCATCCCGGCCGTGCTGCATTACTACGACCGCTTCTGCGCCGGCGCGAACGAACAGGGCGTCTTCGACTTCCTGCTCACCGCCGCGGCCATCGGCATCCTCTACAAGGAAAACGCGTCGATCTCCGGCGCCGAAGTCGGCTGCCAGGGCGAAGTCGGCGTGGCCTGTTCGATGGCCGCCGCCGGCCTCACCGCCGCCCTCGGCGGCACCCCGGGACAGGTGGAGAACGCCGCGGAAATCGGCATGGAACACAACCTCGGCCTCACCTGCGACCCGATCGGCGGCCTGGTGCAGATCCCGTGCATCGAACGCAACGCGATGGGCGCGGTGAAGGCGATCAACGCCTCGCGCATGGCCCTGCGCGGCGACGGCAAACACAAGGTCAGCCTCGACAAGGTGATCAAGACCATGCGCGACACCGGCCGCGACATGCAGGACAAGTACAAGGAAACCAGCCGCGGCGGGCTGGCGGTGAACGTCATCGAGTGCTGAGCGGCAGGTTTCGCCCGTCGTCTCACCGGGCACGGTGACGGCGCGGCCATCGCCATGACGGGCAAGCCGTCGGGGGCGGAATCGGGAATGGCCCTGGCGATGAGGTCGGCATGGCCGCCGGACGGCGGGCCCATCCGCGTCACGCCCGAGCCCCCCTCGCCTCGGGCGACCCGGACATGCGCCCCGCCCGACGTCCGCCCCCATCATCCGCGAAGAAATCGATTTCCATCGCGCGATTTCGACCAATGGCCATGCCCCGACCGCTTGCAGGGCCATTGCCCGGGCGTACACTCGGCAGGTGACCGGGCTGGTAAGGGGCCACCCGATGCGCCGTTTCCTGATCTTCTCCGCAGCCTACTTCGTCGGCGCGTGGTACGCGGCCGCGTTCGTCGGTGTGGGTGCGGACGTCACCCTGCTGTGGCCGCCCGCCGGCATCGCGTTCGCCGTGACCCTGCGCTACGGCCCCCGCTGGTCGCTGATCGCGGTGTTGCCGGTGCTGCTGATGCATTGGCTGCTGGCGCCGGTCCCGCCGATCTTTCTCCCGTTTTCGCTGCTGAGCAATGTGCTGGGCGCGCTCGCCGGCCATTACGCCTGCGCGCGGTGGAAGGACCTCGACAATCCGTTGAGCATGCGCAGCGGCTTCAGCATCCTGCTCGGCGGGATGGTGATGTCGCTGGTGTCGGGACTCATCGGGAGCAGCGGACTGGTCGCGGCACAGATGCTGGATGCCCACGATTTCTGGCCGGCCTGGGCCAAGTGGGGACTGGGCGACCTGCTCGGCATCATGACCCTGGGGCCGGTGGTGCTGTTCTTCACCGACCCGGCGCCGAAGCACCGCGCGCGACACCGACCGATCGCGACCTATGCGTCCAGACGGGAAAAGACCATCTGGCTGGGCTGCCTGCCGGCGTCCTATCTGGCGATCTATCTCGTGGGCATCCAGAGCAGCCCTTATGCCTACGGGTTGGTCGCGCTGCCGCTGGGCGTACTGCTGTGGAGCGCCATCCGCTTCGAGCCGATCTGGTCGATCCTGGGCAACTCGGCGACGGTCTTCGTGCTGATCTCGCTTGCCGGGCTGGGTCTGGCCGGATTTCCGCCGCCGCACGACACGTTGGAAGCCGCGATGCTGCTCGGCTCGATGTGCGTGTTCGCGAATGTCCCGATCACGCTGATGGCGGCGATGGCGCAGCAGCGCGCCGCGAACCTGCGCGCGTTGCGACGCGCGACCACCGACGAGGCCACCGGGTTGCCGAACCGGGCCGCGTTCGAGTCGGCGATGAAGCTCGCCATGATCCGCACGGGTCGGCAGCAGGGGCTGGCCTATCTCGACCTGGATCATCTCAGCGTCATCAACGACACCACCGGCCACGCGGCCGGCGACGCCATGCTGCACGGCATCGGCTCGTTGCTGCGCGCGGAAATCGGCATGGACGGCGAGGTGTTCCGCATCGGCGGCGACGAATTCGCCCTGCTCCTGATCGGCGATGCCATGCAGGTGCGCGAACAGGTCGACCATGTCCGCCAGGCGATCGAGCAATACCGTGTCGGCTGGCATGGCCGGGTGCTCAACGTCACGGCCAGCATCGGCGTGGTGCCGTTTCGCGCGGGCGAAACCGGACGCCGCGACCTGCTGTCCCTGGCCGACACCGCCTGTTTCACCGCCAAGGAGCTGGGCGGCAACCGGGTCTGCAACGTCGACGACGCACACGGCGGCCCGCTGGACCGCACCGAGGCCATGCGCTGGGCGGTGCGCATCCGCGAAGCGCTCGATCGCGGGCTGTTCGAGTTGCACTGCCAGTCGATCTCGCCCTTCGCCGGCGCCGGCACGCACGAACCGCGACACATCGAAATCCTGCTGCGCATGCGCGATCCGGCGAGCGGCCAACTGCTGCCGCCCGGACAGTTCATTCCCGCCGCGGAACGTTTCCAGTTGGGCGTGGCGCTGGATCGCCACGTGATCGAACTCGCGCTGCGCTGGTTCGAATCGCGTCCCGAGGCCGCGGCGCGGATCGGGCTGTGCGCGATCAATCTCACCGCCGCGTCGATGGTCGACGAATCGTTCCGCGAATTCCTCATCGCCCGCGTCCGTCGCAGCACGCTGCCCGCGCGAAAACTCTGCTTCGAGATCACCGAGACCAGCGCGGCCCGGGATTTGTCGCGCGCGCAGGAACTGATCATGGAGCTGCGCGCGCTGGGCTGCGCGTTCGCGCTGGACGACTTCGGCACCGGCTTCTGCTCGTTCGACTACCTGCGTTCGCTCGATGTCGACTATCTGAAGATCGACGGCAGCTTCATCCGCAATCTCGCCGACTCCGAACTGTCCGCGGCGGTCGCGCGCTCGATCGCCGACATCGCGCACGTGCTCGACAAGAAGACCATCGCCGAACAGGTCGAAAACGAAGCCGTGCTGCAGACCCTGCGCACGCTCGGCATCGATTATGCGCAGGGATATTTCCTGCATCGTCCGCAGCCGCTGGACGACTATTTCCGCGAAACGGGCGACGCCTTCGCGCCTGCGACCGCGATCTCAGCGACCGGCTGAAGCGGAGGCGGAAGCGGAGGCAATCTCGAGCGCATCGTCGAGCAGCGCCGCGGCGGTCACCTCCGCGCCCGCGCCCGGCCCCTGGATCACCAGCGGCTGCTCGCGATAGCGATCGGACCAGATCGCGACGCGGTTGTCGGTACCGGCGCCGCCGGCCAACGGATGCGTCGCCGGCAGCGATTCCAGCCCGACCCGGGCGCGACCGCGCTCGAATCGCGCGACGAAGCGCAGCCTTTCGCCGCGCTTGTAGGCGTCGGCGTAACGCGCGCGCAGCGACGCGTCGAGCTGCGGCAGCGCGGCATCCACCTCGGAGGCGCGCAACGCCGCGAGCGCAGGCGAGATCAGCGAGTCGACCTCGACATCGGCGCTGTCGAGCGCGAAGCCCGCGGCGCGGGCAAGGATCAGCAGCTTGCGACGCACGTCTTCGCCGCTGAGATCGTCGCGCGGATCCGGTTCGGTGTAGCCGGCCTCGCGGGCCTGGCGCACGAAGCCGGAAAACGGGCGCAGACCGTCGTACTGGTTGAACAGCCATGCCAGCGAACCCGACAGCACCCCGGCGATGCCGTGGATGCGATCGCCGCCGACCTGCAGCGCACGCAACGAGGTGAGCAACGGCAGACCGGCGCCGACGGTGGCGCGATCGCCATAGCATGCGGCGCCCGCGGCGCAGGCCTCGCGGATGGCGCGCCAGCGCGCGAGCGACGTGCCCTGACCGAGCTTGCAGGCGGTGACGACGTGGATGCCGTCGGCGAGCCATCCGGTTTGCCGCTCGGCGACGGCATCGCTCGCGGTGGCGTCGATCACGATGCGCGTCCCGCGGGCACCGAGCACGCGCGCGACATCGCCCAGCGATGCGGCTTCGGCCGTCGCTTCACGCCAATCGCATCCGTCGGGCGAGGATCGGAACACATGACGCGAATTGGCGACATGCGCCAGTTGCAGGCGTTCGCCGAGCGGCGCGCCCCGCCAGGCCGCGAGCCGCGCCAGCACCGCCGTGCCGACCGTGCCGGTACCCAGCAGCGCGACCCGCGCCGGCGCGCCGCCGGCAGCGGGCCTCGGTGTCCGCCGCGACGCGACGGGCGTGCGGGTCGCGATCGCGGCGGCGGTCATACCGCGACCTGTTTCGACGGCTGTTTTCCCGCTTCGATCACCGCGTACGCGCGATCGAGCGCGGCGGCGATGTCGGCGACCAGATCGTCCGCATGCTCGATGCCCACCGACAGCCGCAGCAGACCGTCGCCGATGCCGGCGGCGGCGCGCGCCTCGGCGGTCATCGCCGCGTGCGTCATCGTCGCCGGATGCGCGATCAGACTTTCGACGCCGCCCAGCGATTCGGCCAGGGTGAAATATTCGAGACCTTCGATGAAGGCGCGCACGGCCTCCGCGTCGCCGTCGAGTTCGAGGCTGAGCATCGCACCGAAGCCCTTCTGCTGACGCGCCGCCACCGCATGACCGGGATGCGAGGCCAGGCCCGGATAGTGCAGCGCGCGCACCGCCGGGTGCGCCTGCAGCAGCGTCACCAGCGCAGCGGTATTTTCCTGGTGCGCGCGCAGGCGCACGTCCAGCGTGCGCAATCCGCGCAGCGTCAGGAAGCTGTCGAACGGCGCGCCGGTGATGCCCAGCGCGTTCGCCCACCACACCAGTTGCGCATGCTGATCGGCGTCTTTCGCCACCGCCGCGCCGCCGACCACATCGCTGTGGCCGTTGATGTACTTGGTGGTCGAATGCACCACGAAATCGGCGCCGAACGCGATCGGCGTCTGCAGCGCGGGCGACAGGAAGGTGTTGTCGACCACGGCCAGCGCGCCCGCGGCATGCGCCGTCTCGATCACGAAGCGCAGATCGGTGATGCGCAGCAGCGGATTCGACGGCGTCTCGATCCACACCACCTTCGGCTTCTGCGCGAGCGCGTCGGCCAGCGCGCGCGGGTCGGTGAAGTCGATCGTCGACAATTCGAAGGCGCCCTTCTTCGCCAGGGCATTGAACAACCGCCAGCTGCCGCCGTAGGCATCGTGCGGCACGACCAGACGGTCGCCCGGCTGCAGCAGCGCGTGCAGCAACAGCGTGATCGCGGACATGCCGGTGGACGTGACCACCGCGCCGGCACCGCCTTCCAGTTCGGCCAGCGCCTCGGCCAGCAGGTCGCGGGTCGGGTTGCCGCTGCGGGTGTAGTCGTACTGCCGCTTCTCGCCGAAGCCGGCGAAGCTGAAATTCGAGGACAGCACCAGCGGCGGCGTGACCGCGCCGAAGGCGGTATCGCGGTCGATGCCCGCACGCACGGCGCGGGTGGCGGCGCGGGCGCCGGACGTGTCGAGCCCGACCGTGTCGAGGCCGGCCGTGTCGAGGCCGATCGCTTCGAGGCTCATGCCGCACCTCCGCACGCGCCCTGCAGCGCGGCATCGAGCGCACCGACGATCACATCGCCGATCGCGCGGGTCTCGATGAGGAAGGCGTCATGGCCGAATTTCGAGCGCAGCACGTGGATCTCGCCACGCGGCAGCGCTTCGCTCAGCGCGAACAGATCCTCCAGCGGCACCAGCCGGTCCTCGGCGATGGCGACCACGGTGGTCGGCACGCCGACTTCGCGCGGTTCGACCCGATGCAGATCGATCGATTCGGACAGCCGCAGGAACGCGGTCGGCGACGTGCGCGCGACCCAGGTCGCAGCGCAGTGTTCGAGATAATCCTCGGCGGCCACGCGCACGCGGTCGTGGGCGACGGTCGGCGCCGCGTCGAAGCGCTCGGCGAATTCGGCCGGCGTGCGGTAACTCAGCATCGCCAACTGCCGCGCCAGCGCCAGCCCCTGCGATTCGTCGCACTGCAGTTGACCCAGGGCCACCGCCTGGCGCTGCAGCGCGCGCCACGCGCTGGCATAGGGATGGGAACGATGCGCACCGCTGATCGCGACCAGCCGGCCGACGCGCCGCGGATGGCGCGCGGCGAACTGCAGGCCGACCATCGCACCGTAGGAACTGCCCACGAACGCGGCGACCGCGGCGATGCCCAGGGCGTCGAGCACGGCGGCGATGGCGTCGGCCTGGTCGGCGCTGTCGATCACCGCATCCAGGCGGCCGTCCGCGCCCAGCCAGTCGATGGCGAGCACCCGCAGGCGCGCGGTATCGAGGCCGACGCCGCTCTGGCTCTGCCACCAGCCGGCTTCGGGAAAGGCATCGCTGGCGATCACATGCCGATGCGCCGAGATCCCGCCGGCCGCCAGCACCACCGGCGCATCGGCCGGCCCGACCAGTTCGTACGCGATCTGCAGATCGTGCTCGCCGCCATGGCGCAGGCGCAGACGCGCGGGCACGCGGCCACGGACCGCCTGCGGCGGTGCGGGGATATCGGAAGAGAAAGGGCGACACTCGAAAGCCCGCACATCGGCGGCGTGCGATTCGGTGTAGGCGGCGAAGGTCATGGCGGTCTCCGGGGCGATGAGGGCCATCGAAGCCGCGGGGAGACCGGAGACATGCTGCTGCGTACGGAAAAAAAGACACGAGCCCGCGACGCGCAACCATCTTTACGGCGGACACAGGGTCCCCGCAGGAGTTGGCACCTTGTGGAAGCCACGCGTGAGCGTCGCCTCCATCAGGTTGCCCCGGCGTCTTCGGGCCTGTCCCTCAGCCGGTCTTGATGGATGGCCGCAGCTTGCCCGAGCTTTTCGTCGATGTCAATCGCTTCATGCGGATAGAGCGATGCCAATCGCAGCGTCTGTCCCGTCTTCGGGGATTCGGCGATACTTGGCACGATGCGTATCGCCTCTTTCGGCCCGCTGGCGGCCCTTCTCATCGCCCTTCCCCTGTCTTCCTGCGCGGCGCCCCGCCATGGCCCCGCGCCACCGATCACGCCGACCGTCATCGCCGAAACCTATGTGTCCGCGCAAAACCCGGGGGAAGAGCTCGATTCGCTCGCCACGTGGCGCCACCCCGACGGCACCATCTGGCTGATCGCGACCGCGAAATCGTCCCATCGTCTGGTGGTCTTCGACGCCGCCAGCGGCACGCGACTGCGCGATGTCGGCGCCAAGGGCAGCGAGCCGGGCCAGTTCCGGCGGCCGAACGGCATCGCCGTGCACGGCGACCTGCTGTTCGTGGCCGAACGCGACAATCACCGCATCCAGGTCCTGTCGCTGCCGACCTTCCGGCCGCTCGGGTCGTTCGGACAGCCCGCGCTGCGCTCGCCCTACGGGCTGTGGCTGAATCCGCTGGCCGACGGCGCCATCGAGGTCTACGTCACCGACAATTTCATGGACGGCGAACGTTTCGATGTGGTGCCGCCGCTGACGCAACTGGACCAGCGCGTGCGCCGGTATCGGGTGCGGATCGCCGAGGACGGCGCCCCGCGCGCGGAGGAGACGGGCCATTTCGGCGATACCGGCGAGAACAACGCGCTGCGGATCGTGGAATCCATCGCCGGCGACGCCGCGCACGACCGCCTGCTGATCGCCGACGAGTACCAGCCGCAATCGACCCTGCGCGAGTACACCCTGACCGGGCGCGCCACCGGCCGGCGACTGCCCGACGACACCTTCGCCTTCGAGGCCGAAGGCGTCGCTTTGTGGGCCTGCCGCAACGACCGTGGCTATTGGGTGTCGGTCGACCAGTTGTCGCCCCTCACCGTCTTCCATTTCTTCGACCGCAGGACGCTCACGCGGGTCGGCAGCTTCACCGGCCGCACCGTCGCCGCCACCGACGGCATCGCCCTGCACGCCGCACCGAGCGCCGCGTTTCCCAAGGGTGCGCTGTTCGCGGTGCACGACGATACTTCCGTGGCCGCGTTCGACCTGGGCCAGGTCGCGGCGGCGCTGAAGCTCGACCGCAATTGTCTCTAGCGTCGATGCGCGCATCGAGCGCCGCCGTTCTGCTGCTGGTCGGCGTCGCGGTCGGCGTCGCCCTGGCCGGCGACCTCTTCCGCTGGCGCGACGGCGGCTTCGTGCGCGAAGCGCCGCGACCGGTCGCCGCGCCCCTGCCCACGGCCACGCGATCGGTGCCGGTCGAGCGTCCACCCATCGCCGGGCTGCGATTCGAGAACCGCGACGACACCATCGAAGCCTGGGTCGACAACCATCTCGCGGGCCCGATCGAAGTCGTGCTCAGCCCCGTGAGCGGCCAGATCCGCGGCGCCGATCCGGCATTGCCGGCGCGCGCGGTGGTCCCGCCGCTCGGACAGCGGGTCGTGGCCCGGCTGCCCATCACCACGACCGCGCGGTTCCATCTCGATGTGACCCAGGGCGACCCGGATGCGCTCGCCGATGACGCGGAATACGCCTATCCGCTGGACTCTCCCGCGTTGCGGATCGAACAGGGCTGGGGCGGGACCTACAGCCATCGCGACGCGGAGAACCGTTACGGCATCGATTTCGCGGCCGATATCGGCACGCCGGTGCTGGCTGCCCGCGCCGGCACGGTGATGGATCTCGAAGTCGGCTACGCACGCGGCGGCGCGAACGATCCGGACGCGCTCGGACAGGCCAACTACATCCGCATCCTCCACGACGACGGCACGATGGGCCTGTACGCGCATCTGGACACCGGCGGCGCCACGGTGCGGGTCGGCCAGCGCGTGCGTCGGGGCGAGGTCATCGGCCTCTCGGGCGACACCGGCTATACCAGCGGCCCGCACCTGCATTTCGCGGTGCAGGTCAATCGCGGCATGGCGCTCGAATCGATCCCGTTCCGGATGTTCGGACCGGACGGCATCCTCCGCTTCGACGACGCCCGGTAGAGCGGCCTTCAGGCCGCTGCGCTCACGACAT
The DNA here is from genome assembly GCF_039543145.1 of Lysobacter hankyongensis. Lineage (NCBI taxonomy): Bacteria > Pseudomonadati > Pseudomonadota > Gammaproteobacteria > Lysobacterales > Lysobacteraceae > Lysobacter > Lysobacter hankyongensis. Next base: position 67,587 of record NZ_BAABJE010000009.1, read on the forward strand.
GAAGCAGCGGCCTGAAGGCCGCTCTACCGGGGCGTGCGCATCCACACCGGCTTTCGCTTCGCGATGCGCGCATGCACCGGGCAACCCTCGCGGTGCGCGCCGGGCAGATAGCCCAGACTCATCAGGAACTCGCCGACGATCTCGCCGCCGGTGAAACGGAACCGCTGCTTGAACAGCTTCACCCACGCGGCCTTGTCGCGCAGCGCGCCATCAAGCCGCGCGTGCGCATCCAGCCACGCGGCGAATCCGCCGTGCGAATCGCGCAAGGCGCGAATGACCTGGGCGTTGTGGATCGCGGCTTCGACCTTCAACCGGTTGCGGATGATGCCGGGATCGGCGAGCAGGCGGGCGCGATCGGCTTCGCCGTAGGCGGCCACCGTATCCACGTCGAATCCGTCGTAGGCGCGGCGAAAGCCCTCGCGCTTCTTCAGGATCGTCTCCCAGCTCAGGCCGGCCTGGTTGATCTCCAGGATCAGCCTTTCGAACAGCTCGCGCTCCTCGCGCTGCGGGAACCCGTATTCGTGATCGTGGTAGGGCCCGTGGACCGGGTGGCCGGGGGCGAAATCGCAATAGGTCGACATGGCGGCAGGATACCGCCCGCTGCTGACGGATGCTGTCGGTAGAGCGGGCTTCAGCCCGCTGGAAGATCGCGGCGGCCCGAAGGCCGCTCTACCGGCCGAGCCGCCGCCGCAGCGGGCCGGCGGCGACCCGCCCCCGTATAATTCGCCCCTCCCTGCCGCTTTCCGGCGCCCTGGCGCCGATGTCCCCATGTCCGATGTCTCCATCGAAGCCGCCCGCCGGCGCACCTTCGCGATCATTTCGCACCCCGACGCCGGCAAGACGACGCTGACCGAAAAGCTGCTGCTGTTCGGCGGCGCGATCCAGATGGCCGGCTCGGTCAAGGGCCGCAAGGCCGCGCGCCACGCGACGTCCGACTGGATGGCGCTGGAAAAGGAACGCGGCATCTCGGTGACCAGTTCGGTGATGCAGTTCCCCTACGAGGGCCGCATCGTCAATCTGCTCGACACTCCCGGCCACGCCGACTTCGGCGAAGACACCTACCGCGTGCTCACCGCGGTGGACTCGGCGCTGATGGTGATCGACGTGGCCAAGGGCGTGGAAGAACGCACGATCAAGCTGATGGAAGTCTGTCGGCTGCGCGACACGCCGATCATGACCTTCATCAACAAGCTCGACCGCGAAGGCAAGCCGCCGATCGACCTGCTCGATGAAGTGGAATCGGTGCTGGGCATCCAGTGCGCGCCGATCACCTGGCCGATCGGCATGGGTCAGCGGCTCAAGGGCGTGGTCCATCTGCTCACCGGCGAAGTGCACGTGTACGAAGCCGGGCGCAATTTCACCCGCCAGGATTCGACCATCTTCGCGTCGATCGACGATCCCGCGCTGGAAGCGAAGATCGGCAGCGCGATGCTGGCCGAACTGCGCGACGAACTGGAACTGGTCGAAGGCGCCTCGCACCCGTTCGACAAGGACGCCTATCTCTCCGGCCAACAGACGCCCGTGTTCTTCGGCTCGGCCGTGAACAATTTCGGCGTGCAGCTGTTGCTGGATTTCTTCGTCGAGCATGCGCCCTCGCCGAAGGCGCGCGCCACGACCGGCCGCGAAGTGCAGCCGAACGAAGAGAAACTCACCGGATTCGTGTTCAAGATCCAGGCGAACATGGATCCGCAGCATCGCGACCGGGTCGCGTTCATGCGCATCTGCTCGGGCCGGTTCAGCGCCGGCATGAAGACCTTCCAGCCGCGCACCGGGAAGGAAGTCAAACTCGCGAACGCCCTGACCTTCATGGCCAGCGATCGCGAGATCGCCGAAACCGCCTATCCGGGCGACGTGATCGGCATCCACAACCACGGCACCATCTCGATCGGCGACAGTTTCACCGAGGGCGAAAACCTGTCGTTCACCGGCATTCCGAACTTCGCGCCCGAACTGTTCCGGCGCGCGCGCCTGCGCGATCCGCTGAAGCTCAAGCAGTTGCAGAAGGGCCTGGCGCAGCTGTCGGAGGAAGGCGCGACCCAGTTCTTCCGTCCGCTGATGAGCAACGACCTGATCCTCGGCGCGGTGGGCATGCTGCAGTTCGATGTGGTCGCCTACCGGCTGAAGGACGAATACGGCGTCGACGCGTCGTTCGAGCAGGTGCAGGTCGCGACCGCGCGCTGGATCCGCTGCGACGACGCGAAGAAGCTGGAGGAATTCCGCGACAAGAACGCGATGAATCTCGCGCTCGACGCCGCCGGCCAGCTGGTCTATCTCGCCCCGACCCGCGTGAACCTGCAGCTCGCGCAGGAACGCGCGCCGGCGGTGACCTTCATGGCGACGCGCGAACACGCACACGCGGTCTCGATCGACTGAAGCCACGGCCGGAACGATGCGCGCAACCCTGTCCCGATGGTGGCACTACCTGCTCGGCAAGCGCAGCGAAGTGGCGCAGATGGACTACAAGGATGCGTACATGGCCAAGGTCGTGCTCGACATCCACCGCAAGCGTCGCGACAAGCGCACGACCCGGGTCCCGCTGGCGCGGCTCGAACCGATCCACCGCATCGATCGCGAGAACGCGCTGCGGGCCACGCGCGAACGCGTCGACGCGCTGCGCCCGCACCGGGAGGCACTGCTGGCGACGAAGCTGCTCGACGGCGAAACGCTGCAGGCGATCCTGCCGTCGGTGTCCGCGATCAAGGTCGTGCAGGACGACGGGCGCTGGCTCGCCTTCGAGGGCAACGGCCGCCTGTACGCCATGCGCGAGGTCTTCAGCGCGGACGACGACATGCAGGTGGAGGTCGAGGAATACGTGTTCGACGATGCGCGCAGCATCCGTCGCCGACTGAACCGCGTGCGCGCCCTCAACCGGTTGGCCTAAGCCGGGCGCACCAAGCCTCGCGAATCAGCCGCCCGCGATCACCCGCGGCAACCAGTCCGGCGTCGGCTGATCGGGGTCGAAGTATTCGAAGATCAGATGGATACGGTCGGTGTCGCCGTCGTTCTTCACCGCATGCACGCCCATGTTGTTGACTTCGGCGGCCTCGCCTTCGGGCAGGTGATATCCCGTGCCGTCGATGAAGAACGTGACCTTGTCGTTGGTCAGCAGCGGCACGTGGATCTTGTGCGGCCATTTCGCCGCGGCGTTGGCGTCGCGGTGCGGCTTGATCTCGCCGCCCGGCGCCATCCGCGCGAACATCACCCGCGGAAACGCGCCGTTCGCATAGCCGTACGGCATCACCGCCGCCTGCAGCACCGGCTCCAGCAGGTCGCGCCACTCCGCCCATGCCGGACGGTCGTGCGAACTGCGCCAGTCGCGCACGCTGTCGACGAAACGGAAGACGATGTGCCGGGTCTTGTCCAGCGCCTCGAAACGATTGGGCTTGCCGGCGTTCTCCGCGTCCCACACCGCTTCGGGAAGCGCCAGCACCGCGGCCTTCAGCGCGGCGATGTCGACCGGACCGAGCCGGCGGAGGGAGGTGGTCTTGCGCGGGTTGGCGTAGGGATCGTGAGCCATGGCGGCGGTCGCTGTCTGTCGTCTCAGAAGGTGTAATCGAAACGCTCGAGGTCGCCGCGATACAGCTCGGCCACCCCGTCGATCAGGGCCTGATCGTAATACTGGCGATAGTCGCCGCGCCTGGAGCTGTTGACCTTGTCGAGCGCGCGACCGGGGATGCCGATCCGCGCGCAGATCGCGTCGTAACTCTCCTGCATGCGTTCGACCCGGCCGATGACGTCCATCTCCAGCGCGCCGGCGTCGTTGGTCAGCAGGGTGTACTGCGGCTGGAAATGCACGTGGTCGTGCGGCTTCAGTTCGAACAGGATCCTGCGCATCGTGCCCTGCGGGTCGCGCTCGAACGCGCCGTGCTGGCGGGTCATGAAGGCGCAGTAGGAGACGAAGCGGTCGAACGGGTTGCGCACGAAGCTGAACTTGAAATACCCGTCGCAGACCTCGTCGCCCAGATACGGCCGGACCTGGCGCACGCTCAGGTGGCCGTGGCGGATCTGCGCCACCTCGTCGAACGGGAAGCGCTTGTTCACGAACAGCCCGACCTGCTCGATGTCGTCGGGGCCGAGGTGCTCGCGCAGGGCCTGCCGCACCGCATGGGTGCCGGTCTTGGGCATGGCGACGAAAATGTAACGGTGCAGATGGGAGACGATCATGGCGGGCGCGCGCGGATGTCGGCGCATGATCGCACAGCCGCCCCCGGCCAACCGACGCGTCGGGCACAATTGGAGTCATCGCTCCAATCGAAAGCCCCATCGTCCCGGGATGACCGACCGCATCGAAACACTTCGCGAAGAGTTCGCCAGCGCCCTGACCCACGGGCTGGGCGCCACGGCTGCGCTCGCGGGCGGCGCGGTGCTGATCACCCTGGCCGCGCTGTTCGGCGACGCCTGGCAGCTGAGCGCCTCGATCGTGTTCGGCATCACCCTGCTGCTGCTCTACGTCGCCTCGACCCTGTATCACGCCATCCAGCACCCGGTGGCCAAGGGCCGGCTCAAGGTCTTCGACCACTGCGCGATCTATCTGCTGATCGCCGGCACCTACACGCCGTTCACCCTGATCGGCCTGCGCGGCCCGGTGGGCTGGTGGCTGTTCGGCGTCATCTGGGCGATGGCCTTCTTCGGGGTGATCTTCAAACTGTTCTACACCGGCCGCTTCCACCGGCTCTCCACGCTGATCTACATCGGCATGGGCTGGCTGATCATCTTCGCGGCCAAACCCACGATGCAGGCGCTGGACGCCTGGACCTTCGGCTGGCTGATGGGCGGCGGGGTGGCCTACACGCTGGGCACCTACTTCTATCACCACCCGCGGCTGCCCTATGCACACGCGATCTGGCATCTGTTCGTGATCGCCGGCAGCGTCTGCCACTACATCGCGGTGATGGCGCAGGTCATTCCCGCGCGCTGAAGCCCGGCGGACGACCGGACCGCGAATACGGCATCGAGAGCCGGCGCGCCACGCTCAGACGGACCGTTCCCGCAACTGGAAAAGATTGCCTTCCGGATCGCAGGCGTTGCAGGCGAGGAATCCGCCGCCCCGCCACGCATCGGCCATCACCACGCCGCCCAATCCCGGCGCCATGGTGCGCGCGACGTCCAGGCTGGGCACGGTGAAGAAGAACTTCAGCGCAGCATCCTCACGCAGTTTCGGCGGCACGTCGATGACGATGTCGTCGGCGATGTGCCGCGGGATCGCATGCAGCACCAACTGGATCTCCGGCGACTGCAACACCACCAGATCGTCGGACGCATGCACCCGCGTCATCGCGAGCAGGGTTTCGTAGAAGGCAGCCATCGTCGCCAGCGACTTGGCGTAGACGAACAGGCCGGCGGACGCGGGACCGCTCATGCGGAGTCCTGGAGACGGAGACGCGACAGCTTACCGCCTGGCGGGCGGAGTCGCCTCAGGCCGTCTCGCCGGCGTCGTCGGGCGATCGCGCGGGCCGGTCGGCGACCCAACGACTCCAGTACGACATCACCAGCGACATGCCCTCCGACCGTTCCATCGTCGTGCGCGTGATCGGCATCGCCTGAACCCATTCCGCATTCGCGATCCTCTGGAATTCGTCGACCGGCGGCTCGCAGAACCCCATGTACCAGGCCGGAAATTGCCTCGAAGCGATCGGGACGTCGAGCAGAAACGCCAGCGAATGGTGGCGGGTGGAGCGGAGAATGCGCCCGTGAACGTCGCGGACTGCATGCTCGGGACCTTCGAAATACTGGAAGAACCGGCCGACGTGGTGGAGCAGCACGCCGGTGACGCCGACCTCCGCATTGAAGCGCCGCGCGCCATCGAGCAGGGCCGCCAACTGCGATTGGGTCATCGGATACGCAATGCTCGTGTAGGCCATCGCATGCAGATCGCTCATGCATGCCCCTCTGCGCGGGTTAGGTCATGGTCACTGTCGCGCGAGAGCGTCGCGCGGCAGGTCGAGCCCGGGGTGTGCGGCATGTCGTCGTGTTCTTTCGATGGCAAGGGGGCGCGGACCATAAACCTGTTCTGAAGATCGTGCATTAATCCGGATTAATGCGACCGTCGATGCACATCGCCCGATCGCGACTCGACAACGGCTCAACTCCCCGGAAACCACGAGGTGTCGATCTTGAAATGCCGATCCTCGAAATCGACGCGCTTCTTCATCTCATCCTCATCCAGGAGATCGATGCCATGGGCATGCTTGCGGATCAGGCCGTCGCCCTGCATCCGCTTCAGGGCGCGGCTGACATAGACATTGGTGAGGCCGATGGCATCGCCGATCATGCCCTGGCTCAACGGAAGCTCGAAATGGCCCTGCAGATCGCGTCGCGTCACCCGCAGCCGCGACACCACTTCCAGCAGGAAATGCGTGACTCTCGCTTCCGCGCCCATCCTGCTGATGATGCGGATCCGGTCGGCCAGCACCGCATGTTCGACCATGCCGATGCTGAACAGCAGCGCCGAAAGCCGTGGCGAACGGATGAATACTTCGTCCAGGGCGGATTTCGGGAACGGGCACAATCGCCCCGGCGTCGCCGCCGCCAGGGCCGCACTGGTCCGGGCGAACGCGACATCGGGAATGCCCACGATGTCGCCGGGGTAATGGATGTGCATGATCTGCCGACCGCCGTTCGGCAGGATCATGTAGGAAAAAAACCAGCCTGCGCGCACCACGAACAGCCGGTCGGCCGGCTGGCCGATGTCGCGCACGGTCGCTCGCGCACGGAATGGCTCTTCCTGCTCTTCCAGGCGCGCCAGCAACGCGGCGTCGGTGGCGCTGAGCGGGATGTGATAGCCGATTTTTTCGATCAGACAGCTGCCTGCCATGGTCAACTCGCGATATAGCGCTGCAGCGAATCCAGCTCCGCGCGCTGGTCCTCGATCACCGCCTTCACCAGATCCCCGATCGACACCACCCCGACGACATCGTCGCCCTCCATCACCGGCAGGTGACGGATGCGGTGCTCCGTCATCAGCTGCATGCAATGGTCGGAGGTGTCCTGCGATGTGGTCGCGATCACTTGCGCGGTCATGATGTCGCGTACCGGCGTCTCCGCTGACGAGCGCCCCTGCAGCACGACCTTGCGCGCGTAATCGCGCTCGGAAACGATGCCGACGAGGCGGGGGCCGTCCATCACCAGCACCGCGCCGACGTGGGCATCGGCCATCAGGCGAATGGCGTCGAGGACGGGAGCCTCAGGATGGATCGCGTGGATCGCGGGACGCTTCGCTTCCAGCAACTGACGGACGGTACGCATGCGGGCGTTCTCCTTCAGGGGCGAGGTCGGCCAAGGATACGCCTGCGGCGGGACGCCAGCGATCCACCAGGTACAGCGGCCGCTGTTTGGATTCCTCGTAGAGCCGACCGAGATATTCGCCGATCATGCCCAGCGCCATCAGCTGCACGCCGCCCAGCAGCAGGATGACCGTCATCATCGTCGGCCAACCGGCGACCGGGTCGCCCCAGAACAGGGCCTTGACCACGATCCACAGGGCGTAGACGAACGCCAGCAGCGCAGTCATCACGCCGAGATAGGTCGCCACGCGCAGCGGCGCGGTGGAGAAGCTGGTCACGCCCTCGAGCGCGAAGTTCCACAGCCGCCAGGCATTGAATTTGCTGCGTCCCGCCAGCCGCGCTTCACGGTGGTAGGGGATGGCCACCTGCTCGAAGCCGACCCAGCCGAAGAGCCCCTTCATGAAGCGGTGACGCTCGCGCAACTGGCGCAGGGCCGCCAGCGCGCGCGGCGACAGCAGGCGGAAGTCGCCGGTATCGGTGGGGATGGGGGTTTTCGACAGCCGCTGCATCACCCGGTAGAACGCGTGCGCGGTCGCGCGCTTGAACCAGCCCTCGCCGTCGCGCGCGGTGCGCGTACCGTGGACGTCGTCGTACCCCTGGCGCCATTTCGCCACGAAGGCCGGGATCAGTTCCGGCGGGTCCTGACCGTCTGCATCGAGGATCAGGGCGGCGCCCGCCTCGACACGGTCCAGCCCGGCGGTGAGCGCCGCCTCCTTGCCGAAGTTGCGGCTGAGCCGCAGCAGCGACACCCGCGGGTCCGCGGCGGCGAGGTCGTCCAGCACCGCCCAGGTGCGATCGCGGCTGCCGTCGTCGACGTAGAGCACATGGCCGTCGACGCCCTCTGCCACCAGCGCGTCGAGCACCGCCGCGATCCGCGGATGCAGCGCAGGCAGGGCGTCGGCCTCGTTGAAGGCGGCGACGACGACGGTCAGGCGTTCGCGGGTCATGGGTATGGAGTGTACGGCCGGGCCGCGTCCGGTCGAGGGCGCGTCACTCGAACGCGACGTAGGCCGTTCCGCCCAGGGCCCGCATCTGACGCTGGATCGACCGGCTTCTGCGCTGCACGTACGGACCGGGCTTCGCGGCGCTGTACTTGCGGGGATTCGGCAGCACCGCGGCGAGGCGCGCGGCCTCGGCGGCGGTGAGCTTCGCTGCGTCCTTGCCGAAGAACCGGCGGGAAGCCGCCTGCGCCCCGTAGACGCCGTCGCCGTATTCGATGACGTTGGCGTAGACCTCCATGATCCGGGACTTCGGCCATATCGCTTCGATCAGCACCGTGTACCAGACCTCCAGGCCCTTGCGCGCCCAGCGCGACCAGCCGCTGCCGCGCCAGAGGAACAGATTTTTGGCGAGTTGCTGGCTGATGGTGCTGGCGCCGCGCACCTTGCGCCCCTTGGCGTTGTGCTTGCGCGCCTTTTCGATGGCCTCGAAGTCGAACCCGTCGTGGACCGGGAACTGCTGATCCTCAGCGGCGACCAGCGCCAGCGGCAGCAGCCTCGAAATCTCGTCCGCATCGCGCCAGTCGTAGGCCAGCGCGAAACCGCGATCGCCATCGCCCCAGGCCTCGACATAGCGACCGACCATGAAGGCGGTCAGCGGCGGATCGACGAAACGCAGCACCGCGACCTGCACCACCGTGGTCAGCACGAACAGCAGCGGCAGCCACAGGAACAACCAGCGCCACCAGCGGACCCGGCCGCGCGGACGAGAGGTCGCATGCGTGCCGGGGTTTGAAACTTCGTCGGCGTGCCCCATCTTCTATGCATCTCCCCTGTTCGTCTGCGCGTACCGGTGTTCCGGCCGTGCGGCATTATCGACGAAGCGCTGCCGGTTCACGACCCGGCGCTGCGACCTCCTCACGAGCCCGTTCCGACATGACCCACGCCGCACATCCAGACCGTCTCACCCGCTTCCTGCTCGAACAGGCCGGCGTCCGCGGCGTCCATGCTCGCCTCGACGACACCTGGGCGCAGATCCGCAGCCGCGCCGACTACCCCGACGACGTGGCGGCACTGCTCGGCGAATCGGTGGCGGCCGCCGCGCTGTTCACCGGTCACGCCAAAGTGGACGGGCGACTGTCGATACAACTGCGCGGCAGCGGCGCCATCCGCACCCTGTTCGCCGAATGCACCGGCGCAGGCACCCTTCGCGGCATCGCGAAGCTGGCCGATGACGAGCGTCCAGCCGCACATGCGCTGAGCGATCTCGGCACCGACGCCGTGCTGGCGATCACGATCGAAAACCCGGCGGCCCACGGCCAGGATCCGGCGCGCTACCAGGGGCTGGTCGGCTTGGATGCGGACAACCTGTCTTCGGCCTTCGAAGGTTATTTCCGCCAATCGGAGCAACTGCCCACCCGGCTGCTGTTGGCCGCGGATGGAACCCGGGTGGCCGGCCTGATGCTGCAGAAGCTGCCCGGCGATACAGGCGACCTGGATGGCTGGGAGCGGGCCAGCGCACTGTTCGACACATTGGGTGCCGCGGAATTGCTGGACACCCCCGCAGAAATCGTCCTGCATCGACTGTTCCATGAGGACGGGGTGCGCCTGCTCGGCGAAAAACCGCTGCGGTTCGCCTGCTCATGCTCGCGGGAACGGGTCTCGGCGATGCTGGAATCGCTCGGCGAAGAGGAAGCCATGGCCGCCGTCGTGGAGAATGCCGGGGTGGCCGAGATCCGCTGCGAGTTCTGCGGCGAGACCTACCGTTACTCCGGCGCCGAAATTGCCGCCCTCTTCGCCCCTCGACCGGCGCATTGGGATGCCCCGGAACGGCTGCAATGATCATGCCCGCGCGCTCTGTCACAGTTCGCAGGTGACCGGTGCGATTGTTAAAGAACCATAAATCTGATAGCCTGAACGTCCTGATCAAACCGTACAGGGAACTCGGCCGCCGTCCGACGGTCTGACCCGCACCATGCGCCCCCACCTTCGTACATTGCCGCTCCTTCTGTTGCTCGCGTTCGGCGCGGCGACGTCGGCGCACGCGCAGTCGAAGGGCAGCGGCGACCGGGTCGAGCTTCCGGTCTGGAACAAGTCCAGCGGGGCGATCGAGGCCATCGTGGTGCTGGAACCTGCTGATGTCGCCAAATCCCGCACCCTGGCCCGTTTCGGCGTCCGTCACCTCGACAGCACGTTCGGCCTGAACGCCGGCGATTCGCTCGGCCTGCTCTGCGATCGCAAACACGGCCTCAGCAGCGCGTTGAACAACCTCGCCGACAACTGCGTGCTGGCCTCGATCCCGGCCCGCCGCACCGGCGCCACCGCGATCTTCCAGCGCAACGGCACCCAGGTCGGCGTCGGCGCCGGCAGCAGCCGCACCCCGATTCCGGCCTGGCTGGCACCGGGTACCGGCGGCAATGGCCGGGTGGATCTCAACGACATCACCATCTTCAGCCAGAAGGCCCTGCCACGCGAAGGCTATGTCTCGATCGCCGGCACCGTGGCCAAGGCCCGCCTGCAGAGCCCTTCCGAAATTCCGGGTTTCAGCGACCGCTGGACCTCACGCCAGCTCAACGTCGGCGGCGGCATCGGCGATTTCGGCGTCAACGTGATCGGCGAAGTCGTCGATACTCCCGGGCGCGACCGCTGGGGCAGCCTCGGCCTCGGCCTGAGCTGGCGCACCCCCTGGAGCGGGCAACTCACCGTCGGTGCCGACAACCTGGTGACCCGCGGCAAGAACCCCTTCGCACCGGCCTCCGACGAAGGCGACGACGAGGGCGCAGTGCCCTACGTCCGCTACGAACAGGACCTCTGAGCCCACGGCCAGCAGGGTTTTTCGGCCTTCAGGGCCGAATGTTAACGACACTTTAATTTTTCTCCGAGTAGGGCTACCATCGGCCCCGGCCTGACCCGTTTTGGCGGCTTTCTTGTCGCCTGCTGGCAGGTTCCCATGGGAAACCCCAAGACTCACTTGGAGAGAGAGATGACTTTGAAGACCAACAAGCTCCGCGATGCGATTTCCTTCGCGCTCGTGGGCACCACCGCCCTCGCGGGCACGGGCGTCGCTTTCGCCCAGGACACCGAATCTGACGAACTCGATACCGTCGTCGTCACCGGTTCGCGCATTCCTCGCAGTTCCGAAGTGGAAGGCACCTCGCCGGTGCTGTCGATCGACCGCGCCGCCATCGAGGCGACGGGTCTGACTTCGGTCGGCGACGTCCTGTTCAACATCACCGCCAGCGATGGCGGCGCGCTGCGCAACGTCACCACCAGCACCAACGGCAGCGACGGCACCCAGAACATCTCGCTGCGCGGCCTCGGTGCGACCCGCACCCTGGTGCTCGTCAACGGCCGTCGCTGGGTCACCTCCGGCATCACCAATGCCTCGCTGGTCGACCTCAACACGATTCCGATCTCGGTCGTCGAACGCATCGAAGTCCTGAAGGACGGCGCTTCGGCGATCTACGGTTCCGACGCCATCGCCGGCGTGATCAACGTGATCACCCGCAAGAACTTCGACGGCGCCGAAGCCAACGCTTACCTCGGCAGCTACACGAAGGGCGACGGCTTCCAGCAGGCCTACGACTTCACCGTCGGTTCGAACAGCGACCGCTGGAACGCCGTGCTCAGCCTGAGCTACACCGAGCAGGATCCGGTCTACGCGGGCGACCGCGAGATCTCGTCGGTGCCGGTCTTCGGCGGCGGCGACATCGCTTCGGGCGGTCTCTTCGGTTCGGGCAGCAACCTGCGCGGCAACTTCGTGCGTTGCGCCACGGCCCTCACCCCGACCACCACCGGCTTCCAGACCTGTACGCCGGTCGCCGGCGGTCCGTTCACCCTGATCCAGGGCGAAGACGGTCGTCAGGCCACCGACTTCCGTCGCTTCATCAGCTACAGCTTCGACGGTTCGGGCAGCTCCGACCGCTACAACTTCGCGCCGGTCAACTACTTGCTGCAGCCGATCGAACGCTTCAATGTGTACGGTCAGGGCAGCCTGCGCCTGACCGATCGCATCAATGCGAACGTGATGGCGACCTACGTGCAGCGCAACTCCAACCAGCAGCTGGCCGAAGTGCCGCTGACGATGGACGTGCGCGGCACCAGCGGTCCGCAGTGGGCGTTCGCCCCGACCGCCGGCAACGTGTTCAACCCGTTCGGCCAAGATCTGCGGAGCATGAACTTCCGCGCCGCCGCCGTCGGCCCGCGCAAGCCGTACTACAACAACGACAACACCGCCGTCACCCTGTGGTTCGATGGTTCGTTCGACCTCGGCGGCCGCGACATGTACTGGGATGCCGGTTACTCGTTCCTGGACTCGCGCTTCACCGTCCGCGGCGAGAACTACATCAACCTGTTCAATCTGCGTCGCGCGGTCGGCAACTCCCGTCGCAACCCGGTCACGGGCGCGCTGGAATGCCTTGACGGCGCCGGTGCGGTGATTCGCGGCTGCGTGCCGTTCAACGTGTTCGGCGGTGCCGACCTCGGCCTGGGCGCCGGCGTGATCAGCCGCGAAGAATACGACGCGATGATCAACTACATCAGCTACACGAAGAACGAATCCCAGCAGATGACGACGAAGGATTACTTCGCCAATCTGTCGGGCTCGATCGTCGACCTGCCGGCCGGTCCGCTGGGCTTCGCCCTCGGCCTGGAACACCGTCGCGTTTCCTTCGTCAACCAGCCCGACGCGCTCATCGCCGGTGGTGGTTCGTCCGACAACTTCAGCGAGCCGACCCGCGGCAACCAGTCGGTCGACGAAATCTACGCCGAAGTCAACGTCCCGCTGTTCGCCGACATCCCGGGCATCAAGCTGCTCGAGCTCAACGTGGCGGCCCGCAAGTCCGACTACTCGACGAACGGCTTCTTTGGCGGCGCGGACATCAGCCCCGATCTCGGCGGCGACACCTCGAAGAAGATCGGCCTCAAGTGGCAGGTGTTCGACGACCTGATGTTCCGCGGCACCTACTCCGAGTCGTTCCGCGCTCCGGACGTGATCGATCTGTACCAGGGTGGCGGCGAAAGCTTCCCCTCGGCGGCCGATCCCTGCAACACCTTCAACATCGGCGCTGCCACCACCGATTCGGCCCGTTGCGTCGCCGACGGCGCTCCGGTGACCGGCGTGGCCCAGCCCAACTCGCAGATCCGTTCGCTGACCGGCGGTAACCCGTCCCTGCAGCCGGAGTTCGGCGAAACCCGCAGCTTCGGCGTCGTGTACAGCCCGAGCTGGGCCGAAGGCCTGAACTTCACCCTCGACTGGTACAAGATCAAGCTGGAAGACGTGATCTCGTTCCGCGGTGCGCAGGCCGTGCTCAACGCGTGCTACCAGCTGCCCGGCGCGCCGGGTGCTGCGGCCGACGCCGCACAGCGCGCGCTGTTCTGCTCGTTCGTCACCCGCGATGCCACTGGCACGATCATCGATCTGCGCCAGTCGAGCTTCAACCTCGCCGAAGGCGAAGTGGAGGGTTACGACTTCCAGGTCACCTACGCCATGCCGGAAACCGCATGGGGCAAGTTCTCGTTCCAGTGGGACAACACCTACACCGAGAACAACACCCTGTTCGGCACCGTGGGCCAGTACAACGGTGCGCCGCAGTGGCGTCTCCGCTCGAACCTGACCACCTCGTGGCAGAAGGGCGACTGGGACGCGACGTGGGCCATGCGCTACTACTCGAGCCTGGAAGATCCGTGCTTCGGCCAGAACTACTTCGAGTACGGCATCACCCCGGTCGAGATCTGCCCGGACAGCGGCGTGAACACGATGGGTCGCACCATCTATCACGACGTCCAGGCCGGTTGGAAGACCCCGTGGAACGGCAAGGTCACCGTCGGTGCCCGCAACCTGTTCGGCAAAGAGCCGCCGATCACCCGCAACTCGTTCGCGCATTCGTTCGACGGCGCCTACGATCTGCCGGGCGGTGGCTTCTTCTACCTGCAGTACAACCAGAAGTTCTGATCCATCCCTTCTGGACAGCGTCAAACGGAACGGCCCCCGCAAGGGGGCCGTTTCTTTTGGAGGATATCGGACGACGCGCGGCGATCGCCGCCAGCGCGAATCGGTCGTCTCACTCGCCGCGACTGAACCAGGCGTTGAACGCCACCGTGATCCGCTGCCCGGCGCCGTGGAAGGGCGTGACGTAGTGGCCCAGCCATGACGGGAAGAAGACCAGTTGCCCGGGCTTGAGCGTCAGCACGAAATTGCCGTGACTGTAGGGCCAGCGCAGCGTGCTGTTGGCCGGGTCGATGAAGGTGTTGACCGCCATCTGCGGATGCGGGAACACCAGGCAACCGTTGTTCGAGTAGGCCGGATCCGGTTCGCCCGGGGACACGCAATAGACCCCCGACCAACTCGCCATCGGATGGTTGTGATAGCCGAAATAACCGCCGTCGCGAGTGACATGGAACCAGGTCTGGCTGGCGATGCGCAGCCCCTGCATGCCGCCCGCGAGGTTCGGATTGATGTTGCGCAGGAATTCGCCGAGCGACGACCAGACGAATGCGCGAAGCTCCTGTACGCAGGCCTCCTCGCGGGAAAAAAAGTCGAAATCGCTCTCGAACAGCCCCTCGGGCTGGTGCACGACCGGATCGGGATTGCGATAGCTGGCGCCCTGCGCTTCCAGCGCCAGCACCAGACGTATCAGCGCCGCGTTGAGGGCGGCGGGTTCCGGATGGTGAGCCTCGGCCATCGGCACGGCGAAGGCGGAAAACACGTTCAGGGTCATGGCGGTGGTTCCGCGATGGTGGCGATGGCGGGCACCATAACGCAGGCCCGCAGCCGACGCGCGATCCGGATCAAATCCCGTGCTGTCGGGATCCGTCCGCGCCGCGACCGTCGCTTCGCCAGCCTCAGGCCAGTCCGTGTCCGGCCAGCCGTTCCATCATCGGCCCGAGATGGCGCTCATAGGCACGCCAGACGCCGCCGCGATTGGTGACGATGCCTTTGCGCACCTGGTGCGAGCTGGCGGTGGCGACCATGCCGGACTCGCGTCCCACCTGCAGCATGTCCTCGCGGAAATCGAAGCCGCAGTGCGCGGCGATCCGGCGCGCCTGGGCCTCGGGCTCACGCACCATCGCGTCGTAATCGATGTCGAAGACCCGTCCGGGCAGTGCCTCGCGCCAGTGCGCCATCAGGTCGTGGTAGGCCTTGCAGTAATCGGCCATTTCGATCTGATCGTAGGAATACGCCGCCTCGTGGGTGAACAGCGTGCGCAGGTTCGAGAAGCAGGTGTCGGCCGGATCGCGGCGCATGTGCAGCAGCCGCGCCTGCGGCAGCGCCTTGGCGATCGGCCCGAGCAGGATGAAATTGGGGTTCTGCTTCTCGGTGACGAAGGCCCGGCCGCGACTGCGGCCGCGCATGGACTCGAGGAAACCGCGCCCGATCGCACCGTAGTCCAGGTCCCGCGCGCGCGCCGCGATCGTTTCATCGGCGATCACATTGCAGACGTGGTCGGCGGCGAGACGCAGTTGCGCGGAGAAGGTGTAGGTTTCGCCGGCATCGGCCACGTCCGGATGGCCCGACAGGATGCGCTCCAGCAGCGTGGTGCCGCTGCGGTGCAGGCCGACGATGAAGATCGGCGTCAGCGGATCGTCGAAGGCATCGCCGCGGGAAAAGGTCGCATCGAAGTGGCGACGCAGGGTATCGAACATCGCCATGGTGCCGGCGTGATCGTAGGGCTGCTCGATGCGGCGCGCGCGGCAGCCCCGCGCCAGCGCGTCCCAGGCGCCCTCGTGATCGCCCAGTTCGTGCAGTTCGTTGTGCAGTGCGTAGGCCAGATGGCCTTCGTCTTTCGTCGACAGGTTGGGCTGGGCGAGCAATCGCCGCAGCGCATCGACGTGATGATGTTCTGGCGTGATCTTCGCCACCCGCGACAGCATCGAATACACCGATGCGAACGTCGGGCGGATCTTCAGCGCGCGCTCGAACGCCGTGGCGGATTCTTCGGAACGCCCGGCGAACATCAGCACCAGCCCGTGCATGTTGTGCGCCTCGGCGAGATCCGGGCGCAGCTTCAGGGCATGTTCGATCCAGCCCAGCGTCTTCTCGTAGGCGCCGGCGCTGGCGAAGAACGAGGCGAGGTCGATCAGCTTTTCCGGCGGCACCCGTCCGGCCAGGCCGGTGCGTTCCACGTAATCCTGAAGGCGCGGCAGATCCTCGAAACGCCGCAGCCGACGCGCGACCACCATCGCCGCCATCGGCGGCACGTCCGCGATGTGCGACGCCTCGACCACCGCGCGATAGGCGTCGCGATAACCGTCGAGCTTCTCTTTCGCCATCGACAATTCGAGCCACGCCGGCAGGAAACCGCGGTCGTGGTCGACGATGGCCTCGTAGGCGGCGGCGGCCTGGCGCCACTGCTGGTGCTGGGTATGGCGCTGGGCCTGCTGCCAGAGCGCCTGCTGCTTGTTCGACATGAGGGAAGTCTAGCAGGCCGTTTTCGACCGACCGCGCGCCCGGACGACGCCATGCGGCGCCGTCCGACCGCGACGCGTCAACCGCCCAGTTCGGCGAGGATGCGCGCTTGCTCGGCCTTCAGCGCGGCGGGCATGCGCGGGCCGTATTCGTCGAGGAACTCGCCGATGCCGGCGAACTCTTCGCGCCAGCCGGCCTCGTCGAAACCGAACAACTTCGCGCGGGCCTCGTCGCCGAGATCGACGCCGTCGAGATTGAGGTCGTGCGCATGCGGCAGCGCGCCGATCGGCGTGTCCTGCGCGCCGGCGTCGCCCTTCACGCGGGCGATCATCCATTCGATCACGCGCAGGTTGTCGCCGAAGCCCGGCCACAGGAATTTGCCGTCGTCGCCCTTGCGGAACCAGTTCACGTGGAAGATCTTCGGCAGCCCGGCGACATCGCCGAACGACAGCCAGTGCGCGAAATAGTCGGCGAAGTTGTAGCCGCAGAACGGCTTCATCGCCATCGGATCGCGGCGCATCACGCCGACCGCGCCGGTGGCGGCGGCGGTGGTTTCCGAACCCATCGCGGCGCCCACCAGTACGCCATGCGTCCAGTCGCGGGCCTCGAACACCAGCGGCACCAGCGAGGCGCGGCGACCACCGAACACGATCGCGCTGATCGGCACGCCCTGCGGATGCTCGGCCATCGGCGAGTACGAAGGGCACTGCTTCGCGCTGACGGTGAAGCGCGCGTTCGGATGGGCGGCGGGGCCGCGGCTCGACGCGGGCGCACTGGAATCGTATTCATGACCGCGCCAATCGTAGGCGGGTACGCCGCCGTCCAGACCCTCCCACCACGGCTGCCCGTCGGCGGTGAGACCAACGTTGGTGAAGATCGTGTTGTTCTGGATCGTCGCCAGCGCGTTCGGGTTGGACTTGCTGGAGGTGCCGGGCGCGACGCCGAAGAAGCCGGCTTCCGGGTTGATCGCGTACAACCGACCGTCGGCGCCCGGGCGCATCCAGCAGATGTCGTCGCCGATGGTGGTGACCTTCCAGCCGTCCCTGCGGTAGCCCTCCGGCGGAATGAGCATGGCCAGGTTGGTCTTGCCGCAGGCCGACGGAAACGCCGCGGCGATGTAATGCGTTTCGCCCTGCGGATTTTCCACGCCGAGGATCAGCATGTGCTCGGCCAGCCAGCCTTCGCTGCGCGCCTGATACGACGCGATGCGCAGCGCGTGGCACTTCTTGCCGAGCAGCGCATTGCCGCCATAGCCGGACCCGTAGGACTTGATCGTCAGCTCTTCCGGGAAATGCATGATGAAGCGGCGGTTGGGATCCAGCTCGCCGATCGAATGCAGCCCTTTCACGAACGCGCCGCCGGCCAGGCCTTCGCGTTCGATCCGCGCCAGCGCCGCGGCGCCCATGCGGGTCATGATCCGCATGTTCGCGACCACGTAGGGCGAATCGGTGATCTCGACGCCGCAGCGCGACAACGGCGAATCGATCGGCCCCATGCAATAGGGAATCACGTACATCGTGCGGCCGCGCATGCAGCCGTCGAACAACGCGTCCATCTGCGCATGGCCTTCGTCGGGCGCCATCCAGTGGTTGTTCGGACCGGCATCGTCGGCATGGCGGGTACAGACGAACGTCAGGTGTTCGACGCGCGCCACGTCATCGGGATGCGAGCGATGCAGCCAGCTGTCCGGGTGGGTCTTCTCGTTGAGTTTGATCAACGTGCCGTCGGCCTGCATGTTCGCGATCAGCGCGGCGTTTTCGGCATCGCTGCCGTCGCACCAGTGGATCGCATCGGGCCGGGTCAGCCGGGCGACGTCTTCCACCCATTGTTTGAGTTCGTCGAGACGGGTGGGCGGGTGTTGCGGCACGGCGATGGCATTCATGCGGAGGCTCAGGCGTTGCGAATGACGGGAGGAATCAGGGTTTCCATCACGTGTTCGACATAGGCTTCGAACTCGTCGTGGGCGAGGCGCGGATGCAGTTGCATGCTCAGCTGCAGGAAGCCGACGTAGGCGGCATAGGCCAAACGCCCGCGATGCTGGGAATCGGTGCGGCCGAGACCGGCCTGGCGGAAAGAGGCGGCGAGATAGTCGAGGCGGCGCTGCGACACGCGGCCGATCACCGGCCCCACCGCGGGATGATCCAGCGCCTTCAGCAGTTCGCTGTAGATCTTGTGCGACTTCACTTCGTGCGCGACCAGTTGGATCAGCGCGCGCAGGCGTTGGCGCGGATCGCTCACCGCTTCGAGCTGACCGAAGACGCTTTCCTGCTCCACCGCTTCCCAGCGCTCCAGCGCAGCCGAGAGCAGCGCATCGCGGGAAGGAAAATGCCAGTAGAAACTGCCTTTGGTGACACCCAGTCGCCGCGCCAGCGGTTCCACCGCCACGGAGGCGACGCCCTGTTCGGCGATCAGGTCGAGGGCGGCCTGCGCCCAGTCTTCCGCGCTGAGGCGGCCATTGCGTTCGGTTTTGGCGGCGACGTTGTTCATGACACTAGTGTAACCATACGGAACGCTTCAGAAAAGTATCGTGTGACTACGATTGCAAACTGGATTGTCGAGAGTTTTCGGCACATTGACATCCGGCGAAAGGCAACTCCATACTTTGGCGTATGGAACAGCCTGGCCGGCGGTTCCTCCGCCGTCACACGCAGGTCGAGCGCCATCGTCCTGCCCCATGTCGAAACGAAGCTCACCGGAGCGCAGTCATGAGCATCGCCATTCCCTTCCTCGCACTGTTTCTCGCCACGGCTTTCTGCGCTTACCACCGCCTGCGCCTGGCGGTCTGGGCCGCCATCGCCGCCACGCTGCTGGTCGCCTGCTGGTTCCTCGGCGCGCACCACACCGCGACGCTGGTTGCGGCCGGCATCCTCGCGCTGATCGCCATCCCGATGCTGATCACGCCGGTGCGCAAAGGCCTGATCACTTCGCCGCTGCTGAAGTTCTACACCCGGCTGCTGCCGCCGCTCTCGGACACCGAGCGCACCGCGCTGGAATCGGGCACCGTGGGGTTCGAGGGCGAACTGTTCTCTGGCAAGCCCGACTGGAACAAGCTGCTGTCGCTGCCGAAGCCCGAGCTGAGCGCCGAGGAGCAGGCCTACCTCGATGGCCCGGTCGAAGAGGCGTGCCGCATGACCGACGATTGGGACATCACCCACGTCCGCGCCGACCTGCCGCCCGAGCTGTGGGAATACCTGAAGCAGCAGAAATTCTTCGGCCTGAACATCCCGAAGGAATACGGCGGCCTCGGCTTCTCGGCGCTGATGAACCACAAGGTCATCCAGAAGCTTGCGCCGATCTCCTCCGTGCTCAGTTCCACCGTCGGCGTGCCGAACTCGCTGGGCCCGGCCGAACTGCTGATGCATTACGGCACCGAAGACCAGAAGCGCTATTACCTGCCGCGCCTCGCCGACGGTCGCGAAATCCCGTGCTTCGCGTTGACCGGCCCGTTCGCCGGCTCCGATGCCACCTCCATTCCCGATTACGGCATCGTCGGCATGGGCGAGTGGAACGGCGCGAACGTCCTCGGTATCCGGCTGACGCTCAACAAGCGCTACATCACCCTGGCGCCGGTCGCGACCCTGATCGGCGTCGCCTTCCGCATGTACGACCCCGACGGCCTGCTCGGCGACAAGCGCGATATCGGAATCTCGCTGGCCTTGGTGCCGCGCGATGCCGCCGGCCTCGAAATCGGTCGTCGCCATTTCCCGCTCAACGCGCCGTTCCAGAACGGCCCGATCCGCGGCAAGGACGTGTTCGTCCCGCTCAGCCAGCTGATCGGCGGCGAGGAGTACGCCGGCCAGGGCTGGCGCATGCTGATGGAATGCCTGTCGATCGGCCGCTCCATCACCCTGCCCTCCACCGCCAGCGGCGGCGCCAAGATGGGCGCGATCGTGACTGGCGCCTACGCCCGCATCCGCAAGCAATTCGGCCTGTCGGTCGGGCGCTTCGAGGGCGTGGAAGAAGCGCTGGCCCGCATCGGCGGCCGCGCCTACGCCTGCAGCGCATTGTCCGAAGCCACCGCGGCCGCGGTGGCCCGCGGCGAGAACCCGGCGGTGCCGTCCACCATCGCGAAGTACCACTGCACCGAAATGGGCCGTGAAGTCGCGCGCGATGTGATGGACATCCACGGCGGCAAGGGCATCATCCTGGGCCCGCGCAACTACGCCGGTCGCAACTGGCAGTCGGTGCCGATCGCGATCACGGTCGAGGGCGCCAACATCATGACCCGCAGCCTGATGATCTTCGGTCAGGGCGCGATCCTCTGCCACCCGTGGGTGATGAAGGAAATGAAGTCGGCGCAGTTGGAGAACCCGAAGGAGCGCATCGACCAGTTCGATCACGCGCTGTTCGGCCACATCAGCTACGCCGTCTCGAACGCGGTCCGCGCCTGGTGGTTCGGCTTCACCGGCAGCCGCATCGGCAGCACCCCGGGCGGCGAGTACACCCGCCGCTGTTATCGCAAGCTCAATCGCTATTCGGCGGCGCTGTCGGTGATGGCCGATACTTCGATGCTGCTGCTCGGCGGCAAACTGAAGTTCAAGGAATCGCTGTCCGGCCGCCTCGGCGACGTGCTCAGCCAGCTGTACATCGCCAGCGCGATGCTGAAGCGTTACGAAGACCAGGGCCGTCCGATCGCGGATCATCCGCTGCTGGCCTGGGCCTTCCACGACGCCATCCACAAGATCGAACTGGCGCTGTCCGGCGCCCTGCGCAACTTCCCGATCCGTCCGGTCGGCTGGCTGCTGTGGGCGGTGATCTTCCCGTGGGGCCGCCGTGCCGAAGCGCCGAGCGATCGCCTGGGCCATCGCGCCGCCAGCCTGCTGATGACGCCGTGCGAAGCCCGCGACCGTCTCGCCAAGGATCTGTTCCTGGAACCCGGCGAGCGCAATCCGGCCGCACGCGTGAACAGCTATCTGGCCAAGGTGATCCTGGCCGAGCCGGTCGAGCGCAAGTTCCTCAAGGCGCTGAAGAACAGCGACATCGAAGCGCTGGACTTCCCCGCCCAGCTCGACGAGGGCATCCGCGAAGGCTGGATCACGGCCGAGGAGCGTCGCCAGCTGGAAGAACTCCGCGAGATCACCCTCGACACGATCATGGTCGACGATTTCGAATCGTGGGAGCTGCGCTCGGCGGGTTATGTCGACGACAAGCAGGCCAAGGCGCACCGCGCCGCGGCGTGAGGCCGGCACGGGATCGCATCATGCAATCGAACGAACGGCGGGCCTCGACCCGCCGTTCTTTTTGGGAACAAGGCCATGGCCAACAAGACCCTCGCCCTCTACGAACGCATGCGCCGCTGGCCCGCCGGGCAGTGGCTGTTCACCCGCGCCATCTGCTTCAAGGCGCCCTACTTCGCCAGCATCCGTCCGTCCATCACGGTGCTCGAACCCGGGCGCTGCGAAGCGACGCTGCGCCACCGCCGCCGGGTCACCAATCACCTCGGCACCGTGCATGCGATCGCGCTGTGCAATCTCGCCGAGCTCGTGGGCGGGATGATGACCGAAGCCAGCCTGCCCGACGGCATGCGCTGGATCCCCAAGGGCATGACCGTCGAATACGTGAAGAAGGCCGTCGGGACGATGCGCGCGGTGGCGACGCCGGCGATCCCGATCGTCGCGTCCGACGCCGGCTACGAACTGCCCACACAGGTGGTGGTCACCGATCCGGCCGGCGACACCGTGTTCCGGGCCACGATCTCGATGTGGATGTCACCGAAGCGCTGAAGGCCTCGGCGGCATCGTCAGCGCAGCAACAGCACCGCGGCGATCGCCGCCAGCGCCGGCATGCCCTGTACGTAGAAGATGCGCCTGCTGACGCTCCAGGCGCCGTACAGCGCGGCGACCACGACGCAGCCGAGGAAGAACAGCGCCACATCCTGTTTGCCGGCGAACGCGGCCCACAGCAGGCCGGCGGCCAGGAAGCCGTTGTACAGCCCCTGATTCGCGGCGAGCACTTTCGTGATCTCGGCCTTTTCCGGCGTATTGCGGAAGGTCTTCATGCCCAGCGGCTTCGTCCACAGGAACATTTCCAGGACGAGAAACCAGACATGCAGCAGCGCCACCAGTGCGATCAGGGCCATCGCGATCGTCGACATCGTTCAATCCTTTTGCAAGATTCGGGCCGCGAAGGCGGCGGTCGGGACCGTCGTGCGGATCACGACGGCAATTTGCGCTGCGCGCGGATCACCTGCCAGGCGCTGAGGGTCATGCCGACGGCGATGGCGATGCCGGCCGCGAACACCACGCGACTGCCGAACAGCGCCAGCCATTTGTGCAGCCAGACATAGGTCAGGTCGCCGCCGCGATACACCGCGGTGTCGATGAAGGCTTTCGCCTTGTAGCGCGATTCGCGGTCGACGCGGGTGTACAGCGTCTCGCGGCCCGGCTTGCCCAGCGAGAATTCGCCCGAACGCGTGGCCACCTGCACCACCGCCACCAGCAACGGCAGCGGCGACATCGTCAGCAGGCAATAACCGAAAGTGATCGCGAACGCGGGAATCAGCAGCACCGGCCCCACACCGTGACGGCGCAGCAGCCAGCGGGTGACGAAGATCTGGACCAGGATGGTGCACAGGTTGATCGCGAGATCGATCCGCGCGTAGAACTTGGCCGCATCCGACGGCGAGGGATAGAACTGCTTCACGATCGCCGCCTGCTCGTTGTACAGCAGCGTCCCGACGCCCACGCCGAAGAACATCAACAGGGCGAGGCCGCGCAGCATCGGATCGTTCGCGACGAGCCGGAAACCGGCCCACATCGAACCGCCCATCGCTTCGCCGGACGCCGGGTAGCCGCTGCGCTGTTCGCGCAGCAGCGCCCAAGGCCGCAACCGCACGATGCACAGCAGGCACACCACCAGAAAACCGGCCGAGATCAGCAGCAGGCTGCCGATGCCGACGCGATCCACCAGCAACTGGGTGATCGCCGGACCGAGCAGCGCACCGAGGGTGCCGCCGGCGCCGATGTAGCCGTAAACGCGTTTGGCATGCGCGTTGTCGAAGACATCGGCCATGTAACTCCAGAACACCGAGACCGCGAACAGATTGAACACCGCGGTCCAGACGAAGAACAGCGCGCCACGACCGGAAATGTTGCGATCGAAGATCCACCAGAAGCCGACGAGGCAGGCGATGAAGATCAGGTAGAGCGCCGGCAGGAAGACCCGCCGCGGATAGCGCGACACCAGCGCGCCGTAGAGCGGCTGCAGCGTCAGCATCGACAGGAAGGTCCCGGTGAACAGCGCCTGCAGCACGAAATCCTTCAGCGCGAATCCATGCGCCAACGCCCATGCGATCCACGCATCGGGGAACACCGCCGCCAGATCGCCGGACGCCGCCATCGCGTCGCGCACCGGCCGCAGCACGTAGTAACCGCACAACAGGCTGAAGAAATACAGCAGTGCCCACCACAGCGGCGGCGACTCGGCCAGCTCCTGGCGCAGGCGGCGGAACGCACCGGCCGGCGGTTCGGCGGATGCGTCTGCGGGTCGCGCGGCGGCCGGTTCGGGCTGGGGCGACATCCGTCACCTACCATGCAATGCGGAGCCGGTACTCTACCCGCGAACCGCCGATCCGGCATCCCTCGCCCTCCGCCGACGCCGCCCGCAGGCACCATACGCTGCGACGCGATTTTCCGGAGTGTTTGCTCTAGGCGGCGGGCATAGTGTCGCCCGCATACGATTTCAGGGGTTCGCGCGTGTTCGACTACATCATCATCGGCGCCGGATCGGCGGGCTGTGTGCTCGCCAATCGACTCAGCGAGGACCCGTCCGTGAAGGTCCTGCTGCTCGAAGCCGGACCGCGCGACTGGCACCCCTTCATCCACATGCCCGCCGGTCTGTCCAAGCTGGTCAACCAGAAGGGTGTGAACTGGGATTACGACACCGTCGCAGAGCCGCACCTCAACCATCGCACGCTGTGGTGGCCGCGCGGCAGGGTGCTCGGCGGCTCCAGTTCGATCAACGCGATGTGCTACATCCGCGGCGTCGCCGGCGATTACGACGACTGGGCCGCGCAGGGCGCGAACGGCTGGGACTGGAACAGCGTGCTGCCCTATTTCAGGAAATCGGAAGGCAACGGCCGTGGTGCCGATGCCTTCCACGGCGCAGACGGCCCGCTGTCGGTCTCCGACCTGCGCTACACCAATCCGCTCTCGCAGGCGTTCATCGACGCCGCACAGCAGATCGGACTCGCGCACAACCCGGATTTCAACGGTGCCGAACAGCAGGGCGTGGGTTTCTATCAGGTCACCCAACGCGACGGCGCGCGCTGCTCCTCGGCGGTGGCCTACCTCAATCCGGCCCGCTCGCGTCCCAACCTGACCGTGCACACCGGCGCGCAGGTCAGCCGCATCACCTTCGAAGGCCTGCGCGCCAACGGCGTGACCTATGCGATGAACGGCCAGGGCCACCACCAACCGGCCGCGCGCGAGGTCCTGCTGTGCGGCGGTGCGATCAACTCGCCGCAGTTGTTGATGCTGTCGGGCATCGGCCCCGCGGACGATCTGCGCAAACAGGGCATCGAGGTGCTGGCCGATGTCGACGGCGTCGGCGGCAATCTGCAGGACCACCTCGACATCTGCACCCTGTTCCATTCGACCCGACGGGTCACCTACGACCGCATCAGCGACCTCAAGACCGCCTTCGACTATTACCTGCGGGGCCGCCGTGGCCCCGGCAGCAGCAACATCGCCGAAGCCGGCGGTTTCGCGCGCTCGCCGCTGGCGCCGGACCACCGCGCCGACATCCAGTTCCATTTCGTGCCGGCGATGCTGGACGATCACGGCCGCCGGCGCCTGCCGGGCGACGGATACACCGTGCATGCCTGCTTCCTGCGCCCGCGCAGCCGCGGCCGGATCTCGCTGGCCAGCAACCGTGCCGGCGACAAGCCGCGGATTTTCGCGAACTATCTCGGCGACGCGGAAGGCTTCGATCTGAAGATGATGGTCGAATGCGCGAAGCTCTCGCGCGACATCCTGGCCCAGAAGGCCTTCGACCCCTATCGCGGCACGCCGATCTTCCCCGACCGCACCGACCTCGACGACAGCGGGCTGGCGGCGTTCGTCCGCGCCAAGGCCGAAAGCGTCTACCACCCGATCGGCACCTGCCGGATGGGCACGGACGCCGGCGCCGTGGTCGATCCGCAACTGCGGGTCCGCGGCGTGGAAGGCCTGCGCGTGATCGACGCCTCGGTGATGCCGAACCTGATCGGTGGCAACACCAACGCGCCCACGATCATGATCGCGGAGCGCGCCGCCGACCTCATCCGGGGGCGCGCCGCCTGATGCCATCCCGGCCCGGCCCGCGCGCGACACGAAGTCGCGGCCGCTGTCCCGAACCGCTAAAATTCCCGGCCTAGGCCCGCAACCGCGGTTCCCGGGCCCTTTTCCCGCTCCCAGGACATTCCGAACGATGAAAATCCTCGTCGGCTACAAGCGCGTGGTGGACTACAACGTCCGCATCCAGGTCAAGCCGGACGGATCCGGCGTGGTCACCGACGGCGTCAAGCTGTCGCCCAATCCCTTCGACGACATCGCGCTGGAAGAAGCGCTGCGCCTGCGCGACAAGGGCATCGCCACCGAAGTGGTGGTCGCCACCATCGCGCCGGCAGACGCCCAGCCGCACCTGCGCAACGGTCTGGCGATGGGCGCGAACCGCGCCATCCACGTCGTCAACGACCAGCCGATCGAATCGCTGACCGCCGCGCGCGCGCTGCTGAAGCTGATCGAGAAGGAGCAGCCCGATCTGGTCATCCTCGGCAAGCAGGCCATCGACGACGACGCCAACCAGACCGGACAGATGCTGGCCACGCTGTGGGGCCGCCCGCAGGCGACCTTCGCCGGCAAGCTCGACATCGCCGACGGCAAGGCCACGGTGGTGCGCGAAGTCGACGCCGGCCTGGAAACCCTCGAGGTCGATCTGCCCGCCGTCGTCACCACCGACCTGCGCCTCAACGAGCCGCGCTTCATCAAGCTGCCGGACATCATGAAGGCCAAGAGCAAGCCGCTGGAGACGATCGCGTTCGCGGATCTCGGCGTCGAATCCGCGGACACGCTCAAGACCACCCACTACGCACCGCCGGCCAAGCGCAGCAAGGGCGTGATGGTGAAGGATGCGGCCGAACTGGTCGCGGCACTCAAGGCGAAGGGGCTCCTCTGATGACCAGCAAGGTTCTGATCGTTGCCGAACACCACGACGGCACACTCAATGCGTCCACCGCCAAGTGCGTGTCGGCCGCCAGGGCGCTGAATGCGGACGCCATCGACATCGTCGTCTTGGCCGCAGATCCGGCCGGCGTCGCCGCCGAAGCCGCGCAGATCGCCGGCGTGTCGAAGGTGATCGCGGTCGCCAACGCCGCGAACGCGAACGCCATCGCACAGGTGCTGGCGCCGCAGGTCGCGAAGGTCGCCGCCGGCTACAGCCACGTCTTCGGCCCCAGCACCACCTTCGGCAAGGATCTGATGCCCTGCGTCGCCGCGCTGCTGGGCGTGTCGCAGGTCTCCGACATCATGGCCGTCGACGGCAGCCACACCTTCAAGCGCCCGATCTACGCCGGCAACGCGATCGTCACGGTCGAAGCCGCTGCCGACCGTGTCGTGGTCGCCACCGTCCGCACCGCGTCGTGGGCCGAAGCCGCGCGCGGCGGCAGCGCCGCCGTCGAAGCGATGCAGGTCGACGCCGCACTGCCGACCCACACCCGTTATGTCGGCCTCGCCGCCGGCAAGTCGGACCGCCCGGATCTGCAGAGCGCCGGCCGCGTGGTCTCCGGCGGCCGCGGCGTGGGTTCGGCCGAGAACTTCAAGATCATCTACGACCTCGCCGACAAGCTCGGTGCCGGCGTCGGCGCTTCGCGCGCGGCCGTGGATGCCGGCTACGTGCCGAACGAAATGCAGGTCGGCCAGACCGGCAAGATCATCGCGCCGGAACTGTACATCGCGGTCGGCATCAGCGGCGCGATCCAGCACCTCACCGGCATCAAGGATGCCGGCACGATCGTCGCGATCAACAAGGACGGCGAAGCGCCGATCTTCGAGATCGCCGACATCGGCCTGGTCGGCGATCTGTTCAAGATCCTGCCGGAGCTGCAGGCGGCGCTCTGATCCTTCACCGGGCGCGACCATGAAAAAAGCCGGCAATGCCGGCTTTTTTCTTGTCTTCGGAACCGCTTCGAAGCGTCCTGCCGCACGGTCTCCGCCCATCGCGGGCGGAGACCGATCGAGCGCTTACCAGGTCAGGACGGTCCAGCCCGCGGCCGGCGTGCCGACCTCGCTCGCCTGCACACCGCCGCCCGGAGGCAACGCCCAGCGCCACATGTTCCGGCTCGGGTTCTCGTAGATCACTTCCGCACGGCCATCGCCGTCGAAGTCGCCCGTCCGCGCTGGCACGTACGTCCCGCCCGCACCGCCCACCACCACACCGCTGGTCACCGTCGAACCGTCCATCAGCCAGTACGCCAGCAGCGTCCCGTTCCGAAGCACGTAGTCCGTACGACCGTCGCCGTTGATGTCGTCCACCGCGAACACCGACCAGCCGCTCGCCGGCGTCCCCACTTCGCTCACCGTCACGCTGCTGCCGTCCGCGCCGATCTGCCAGCGCCACATGTTCCCCGCAGCGTTCTGGTAGATCACTTCCGTCCGGCCATCGCCGTTGAAGTCGCCCGCCCACGTCGGCTGGTAGCCCGCGATCGAACCGCCCACCACCACGCCGTTCGTCACCGTCGCGCCATTCATCAGCCAATACGCCAGCAGCGTCCCGTTCCGCAACAACAGGTCCGTGCGGCCATCCCCGTTCACGTCCGCCGTCGCGAACACCGACCAGCCGCTCGGCGGCGTCCCGATCTCCGACG